>JBQGDG010000133.1:0-11909 GCA_052038935.1 Neorhizobium sp.
TTCACCGTCATGCAGCACGCATTTGCCGGCGGCGCCTACCAGCAGGGCCTGTTCTCCGATCTCGAACGCCAGTCGCTGGCGCTGACGGGCTCGGGCGACACCGTCTGGGACTGGGACGTCGCCCGCGACCGTGTCGTCACGACGCCGGACATTTCGGGCAGGCTCGGGCTGGAGCCCGGCACGATGCACGGGCCGGTCCGCAACTGGGTGCCGCGCCTTCATCCCGACGACCGGGACCGCTTCCGCGCGACGCTCGACGTGCTGCTCGAACACCGCCGCGGACGGCTGCATCACGAATTCCGCATTCGCGCCGAAGACGGACATTTCCACTGGCTGCAGATCCGCGCCCGGCCGGTTCTCGGTTCCAACGGCGAGATCATCCGCTGCGTCGGCACGATCATCGACGTGACGGAGCAGAAAAATTCCGTCGAACGCCTGCTGCAGGACGCGCTGCACGACAATCTGACCGGCCTGCCGAACCGGCAGGTCTTCCTCGACCGCCTGCAGGGCGTGCTGACGCTCGCATCGAACGGCGACAGCGTGCGGCCGACCGTGATGGCGATCGACATAGACCGCTACAAGCAGGTCAACGATTCGCTCGGGATCGCGGCCGGCGACAACATGCTGATCGCCCTGACGCGCCGCCTGCGCCGTCTGCTGAAACCGCAGGACACGCTCGCCCGGCTAGCCGGCGACCAGTTCGGGCTGATCCTCGTTTCCGAGCGCGACCCGGCCAAGATCGCCGATTTCGCCGACGCGATCTCCAAGGCGATCATGGTGCCGATCAATTTCGCCAACCGGGAGATCGTTCTGACCGCCTCGATCGGGCTTGCCTCGTGGGTGGATCAGCAGGAAAGCGCCGCCGGGCTGCTCGCCGATGCGGAACTGGCCATGTATCGTGCCAAGCGCGGCGGCGGCAACAAGGTGGAGCCTTTCCGGCCGATCTTCCGCACCTCCGGCACGGACCGGCTGCAGATCGAGACCGATTTGAGACGGGCGCTGGAGCGCAAGGAACTCTCGCTTGCCTACCAGCCGATCATCCGCCTCAAGGACGGCGAGATTGCCGGCTTCGAGGCGCTGATGCGCTGGGAACATCCCAAGCGCGGCAGCATCCCGCCGGCGGAATTCATTCCGATCGCCGAAATGTCCGACCTGATCGGGCCGCTCGGCATCTTCGCAATGGAACGGGCCGCGGCCGATCTGGTGACGTGGCAGGAACAGACCGGCGAACTGCCGATCTTCGTGTCGGTCAATCTTTCGAGCGCGCAGCTCCTGAACGCCGATCTCTACAACGACGTGCGCGCCCTTTTCTCCAAGACGCAGGTCAATCCGTCCCAGCTCAAGCTGGAACTGACCGAGAGCCTGATGATGGAGAACCCGGAACAGTCGCGCCTGGTACTGGCCAAGCTCAAGGAAACGGGGCTCAGCCTGGCGCTCGACGACTTCGGCACCGGCTATTCCTCGCTCGCCTATCTGACGCAGTTTCCCTTCGACACCATCAAGCTCGACAAGGCGCTCGTCGGAGACATGACCGACAGGGGGTCGGTCCTGCTGCGCGCGGTCGTGGCGATGGCGCGGGGGCTCGACATGTCGGTCGTCGCAGAAGGCATCCGGACGGACGAGGATGCCGTGGAACTGGCCAAGATGGGCTGCCATTTCGGCCAGAGCTACCTGTTCGGGCCACCAGCCGCCGGCGATGCGATATTGCGGCTTCTGAAGGAGCGTTTTCCGCTGACCAAAAGGGCCTGAAGCCGACAACACGTCTCTCGCCTGCCGGCAATCTCCCTCACGAGGGGGAGAAAACCTGCCGTGACCTCACGGTCTTCCAACCGACGCTCGGCGAACGGACCGGGTCAGATCCTTCCGCTGGCGGAGACGGGCGGAAGGCCGAATCCTGCCTCACCGTCTCTGCACCAGATCGTGCACGAACTGCAGTTTGGCCGCGACGGCGGGCGTCAGGATGAAGGGATAGAGATCCGGCACGCCCATCGACCGGTGGATGCTGTTGATCGCCAGACTGAAAGGTATCCAGGCCGAAACGAGCTGTTCGGCATCGGTTGCCCTGTAGGGATTGAAATCCACCTCGGCGGCAAGTTCCTCGTGACGGCGCGGCTCGATCGACATGCCATATGAGCGCGCCGTCTCCAGCGTGTCGACGATATGGATGTAGTGGGCGAAACATTCGGCGAAATCCTCCCAGGGGTGGGAACTCGCATAGGTGGAGATGAAGAATTCCTGCCAGTTCGGCGGCGGGCCTTCCTCGTAGTTGCGGCGCAACGCCTCGCCATAGTCCTGCGTCTCGTCGCCGAAGACGGCGCGGAAATCATCCAGCCGCCCGCCGTCCCGCACCATCCTGTCCCATATATAATGACCGGTCTCGTGACGGAAATGGCCGAGCATCGTACGATAGGGCTCGTTCATCGAGACGCGGATCTGCTCGCGGGTCACATCGTCGGCTTCGGCCGCGCGGATCGCGATCAGACCGTTTTCGTGGCCGGTCATGGCGGGCTTCACCGTTCCGTCGGGCTGCACTTCGTCCACCAGAAAATCGAAGACAAGCCCACCCTGCGGGTCGTCGTCGCGATTGATCCGCGGCAGATCCCATTTCAGCAGCGAATAGAACAGGTGTCGTTGTGCCTGGCTGATCCGCCGCCACTGGTTCAGACCATCCTCGGTCGAGGCGTCCGGCACCAGCCGGTTATGCCGGCATGCCGGGCAGAAGGGGTTCGGATCGTCGGCGAGGACGGTCCAGTTGCAGATGTCCATGCCGGCATTGGCGCAGAGCCTCACCTGATGCTCGGGTCTCGCCACCAGCGTCCAGGTATCCGGAGCTTCGCCAGGCCGGAGCGCGTGCATGGCCAGCGTTTCGGGCACGAAGGCGAGCCGGTGTCCGCAGCTTATGCATTCCCTGTTGTCGAAGTGAATTGGCTGGCCGCAATTGTCGCAGTCGTAGAGGCGCATGGTCGGGTCCGGATTTCAGGGAGGCTGAGTGACACATACAAGAAAACCTGCCCCGGCACGCCGAAACAGGTTTCCTCGCTTGATTGGAGATACCGGACCGTTACATGCGGTCTACGACATCCTTGGCAGCATCCTTGACCTTGCCCTTGGCCTGCTGTGCGTGGCCCTTGGCCTCCTGGGCATTGCCCTTCGCCTTCAGCTTGCGGTCGTCGGTCATGTCGCCTGCAGCCTGCTTGACCTTGCCGGCAATTTCGTTGCCCTTACCGGCCATCTTATCGCTGGTGCTACCCATGCTCATGCTCCTTATCTGATGGCGCATTTCGTTGCGCCTTGCAGATATAGAACGCCGATCAGCGAACTTCGTTCCAAGGCCAGTATCAGGCGTGGCCTGCTTCGGTGGACAGCATTTCCGGGCTGACACCCATGAGGGCCAGCGCCCGCTCGTATTTCGTTTCGACAGCCTGGTCGAAGATGATGTCGTCCCGGGCGGGGCAGTTGAGCCAGCCATTGTTGCCCATCTCCACCTCCAGCTGGCCGGGAGCCCAGCCGGCATAACCGAGCAGCATGGTCGCCCGCGCCGGGCCCCTGCCCTCGGCAATCGCCCGCAGGATGTCGAGCGTCGCCGTCAGCGATATGTCGTCGCTGACCGGTATCGAGGATTCGCTCGAAAAATCGTCCGAATGAAGCACAAAGCCACGGCCGGTTTCCACCGGCCCGCCATAGAGGACGGGAAACTGACCGATGGAATCGGGGAAAAGGTTCGTTTCCCTGTTTTCCATCAGCTTGAGATGCTGAAGCACATCGCTGAAAGACAGCTCCTGCATGCGGTTGATGATGAAGCCCATCGCACCGGCCGAGGAGTGGGCGCAGATATAGACGACGCTGCGCGCGAAATTGCCGTCCTGCACGCCCGGCATGGCGATGAGGAACTGGCCGTCAAGAAAGCCACGCTCACTTCTGTCTCTGAGTGCCGAAAGTCCCATCGTGCCTCCAGTCCGCTTTTGAGCCAGTTCCGCGGCGCCCGTATCGGACGATCGATAAGAGCAAGATGGGGCAGTGGACGCCATCATTCAACCGAAAATGATCGCCTTCGACGAGACGAAGCTGGCGACGGCCGGAGTGCTGGGCTAAATGCCTGACCATGACAACTCTCTCTCCCACCGCCCGGCTCACGGCGCCCGTCGCAGCACTCGCGCTTGCTGTCCTAGGCGCTTTTCCCGCGCCGGGATATGCTGAAACGACCGAATGGGCCAACAACGAAGGCGGCCGGATGCGCATCGTCGCGCTTTCGCCCGACGCCCGCGGCAATGTGCGCGGCGCGCTGCAGATCGAGCCCAAGGCCGGCTGGATCACCTATTGGCGGGAGCCGGGCGATGCGGGGATCCCGCCGCATATCGCCTTTTCCGAAACCTCGGGTGTCCGCCTGACGAAGATGTCCTACCCCGTGCCGCGGCGTTTCGACAACGGCGACATAAGCGACATCGGTTATGACGGCCCCGTCACCTTTCCGTTCGAACTCACCCTGACGGCGCCGAAGGGGCGCATCCCGATCACGGCATCGGCCTTCATCGGCATCTGCCGCAATATCTGCATCCCCTTCCAGGCGGAATTCAGCCTGTCGCTGAACCAGGACGCCGGAACTTCCTTTTCCGAGGCGATGATCATCAACGAGGCGGAGAGCGAACTGCCCGAGGCGCCCTCCGGCGATTTCGCCCTGACGAGCCATACGCTTTCTTCCGACGAGAAGACGATCGGCCTGCAGCTGAAGCTTCCCAAGGGAGCGCCGAAAAAGCCCCAGGTCATCGTGACCGGTCCCGAAGGACATGTCATCCTCGACGACATCGGCAGCAAGCGGGACGGAGACAGCTACGCGCTCGACATGGCGGTGGGCAAACTGCCCAAGGGTTACGAGGTCAGGGGCAAGCAATGGGGCATCCTCGTCCTTGCCGGGGACCGCGCGATGGAAACGACACTCTCCTTCGAATGAGCCCGATCGGGCCTTGCCTTGCCTGGGGCCGCTTCTATAGTTCGGCGCAGACCGGCGCCGGAGCGCCGCAGCATAGGAGAGCACGATGACGATTGCAGTGGGCGACAAGCTTCCGCAGGCCAAATTCAAGGAGAAGACGGCGGACGGACCGGTGGAGATCGGCACGGACGAGCTGTTTTCGGGCAAGAAGGTGGTGCTCTTCGCCGTTCCCGGCGCCTTCACTCCGACCTGCACCCTGAACCATCTTCCCGGCTATATCGAGAACCGTGACGCGCTCCTCTCGCGCGGCATCGACGATATCGCCGTCGTGGCGGTCAACGACTGGCATGTGATGGGCGCCTGGGCACAGCAGACGAATGCGATGGGCAAGCTTCATTTCCTCGCGGACTGGGACGCGTCCTTCACCAAGGCGATGGGCCTCGAAGCCGACCTGTCCGCTGGCGGTCTCGGCGTCCGCTCGAAGCGTTATTCCATGCTTGTGGAAGACGGCGTGGTGAAATCGCTGAACGTCGAGGAAAGCCCCGGCCAGGCGACCGTATCCGGCGCCGCCGCGATGCTGGAACAGCTCTGAGCTGTATGGGCCGATCGGCAGTGCCGACATCCGGCGCGCGGCGGTCGGCCGACACTGCTTCATTCCTGCGACGAGAGCGGGAATGAAGGACGGAACTACCGCCTAGGCCACCATGTCGTAGACGATCAGGCCGGAAAGACCGCCGTCGGCGGCCGCGACGAGGCGTTCGGCAACGGCGATGTGATCGGGCGCCGCGAGATAGGCGTCCCGGGCCTCCGGGCTCTCGAAGGTGAAGATGAAACCGTCGAGGAAGCCGCCGTTCAGACCTTCCGTCGAGACATTGGCCCCATATTTGAGATCGACAATGCCGGGTACCACGGTCTTCAGGCCGGCGACCGCCTCGTAAAGCTCCTGCTTGTCGGCGGCCTGCAGCGCAGACTTGAAGCGAATGAACACGCAATGAAGGATCATGGTAGCCTCCCCGGCTGTTGGCAGATCGTTCGATCCGATGCTGCTATCTTTTCTTGAACGGCGCCATGCCGAGGCGCGCGAGCTCGTCCGCCCGTTCGTTTTCGGGATGGCCGGCATGGCCCTTGATCCAGTGGAGGGTCACCTTGTGCCGGTTGCGCGCCTCCTCGAGCTGCTGCCAGAGTTCGGCGTTCTTGACCGGTTTCTTGTCGGCGGTCTTCCAGCCGTTCTTCTTCCAGCCGAATATCCATTTGGAGATGCCGTCCTTGACATAAGCGCTGTCGGTATAGAGGTCGACCTCGCAAGGCTCCTTCAATGCGGTCAGCGCCTGGATCGCCGCCATCAGCTCCATGCGGTTGTTGGTCGTTTCCGCCTCGCCGCCGAACATTTCCTTCTCGGTCTCGCCGTAACGGAGGATCGCTCCCCAGCCACCCGGGCCGGGATTGCCGGAACAGGCGCCGTCGGTGAAAATGTCGATATGTTTCATGGCGCGGCCACCTCGATGGCCGGCGCATATTCGGCAGTCGTCGAGATTCCGCGATGAAAACGCAGCTTGCGCAGATATTCGAGTGGGTCCTTCTTCACCACCAGCGCCCCTTCCGGCGTCGTCAGCCAGTCGTAGAGCCGCGTCAGGAAGAAACGCAGGGCCGAACCGCGTGCCAGGACGGGAAGCGCATCCCGCTCCTCTGCCGACAGCGGACGGACGGAACAATATCCTTCCAGAAGCGCCGAACCCTTCGTGACGTTGTAGGCACCGTCCTTCTCGAAACACCAGGCATTGAGGCAGATCGACACGTCATAGGCGAGCATATCGTTGCAGGCGAAATAGAAGTCGATCAGGCCGGACAGCGTATCGCCGAGAAAGAAGACGTTGTCCTGGAAGAGATCGGCATGGATGACGCCCGCCGGCAGATCCTTCGGCCAATGGGCTTCGAGAAAGGCGAGTTCGGCGGAAATCTCGTTCCCGAGACCCTTCTCGACCTCGTCCGCCCGCTCGGCCGACCTGTCCCACAGGATTTTCCAGCCTTCGAGCGACAGCGCGTTCGGCCGCCGGATCTCGAAGCCTTCACCGGCGAGATGCATTTCTGCCAGGGCCTTGCCCACTTCGCGGCAGTGCTTCGCCTCGGGCCTTCTCAGCCACATGCCTTCGAGAAAGGAGATCAGTGCCGCCGGCCGGCCGGAAAGCTCTCCGAGAAGTTCACCGTCCCTGCGCGGCAAGGGCAGCGGGCAGGACAGACCGCGCTCCGACAGATGCTGCATCAGGCCGAGAAAAAACGGCAGGTCGTTTTTCTCCACCCTCTTTTCGTAGAGGGTCAGGATCAGGGGATCACGTGTCGTATGCAGCAGGAAGTTGGAATTCTCCACGCCTTCCGCAATGCCCTTGTAGGACGTGAGTTCCCCGACATCGTATTGGGTGAGAAAATCCCGGAGGTCGTTTTCGGTTATATCGGTATAGACGGCCAAGATGTCCCCGCTCTGATTCCAGCCGATTTGGTCTGTCGGGGACTTTCCTAACCCGTCCCCCGACCCTTCGCTAGGGCCGGGCGCGGTTGTCCCGCGAAACGATCACTTGATCGGTTCGCCGACCGGCCTCTGACCGTTGACCCAGGCCATGTCCTCCACCGTCAGCGGGACATTGCGGAGTTCGCGGTTGACGAGGAAGTTCTCGGTTTCCTCGGCGGTGATCGCAAGCTCGACCGAGGCGTTGAAACGCTCGCGGAAGGCTTCGATGATCTCGTCGACGATGACTTCGGGCGCGGATGCCCCGGCGGACAGGCCGAGCGTGCCGATCGCACCGATTTCGTCCCAGTTCAGTTCGGAGGCACGCTGCACCAGCATGGAGCGCTTGGCCCCTGCCCTCAGCGCCACTTCCACCAGACGCTTGGAGTTCGATGAATTCGGCGCTCCGACGACGATGAAGAGATCGCAGCCGGGTGCCGCCTCCTTTACCGCTTCCTGGCGGTTGGTGGTGGCATAGCAGATCGAATCGGCGGCCGGCGCCTGCAGGTTCGGAAAGCGCTCCTGCAGCTTGGCGATGACGCCCGCCGTGTCGTCCACGGACAGGGTGGTCTGCGTCACATAACCGAGATTGTCGGGATCTTCCGGCACATAGGCCTCGGCATCCTGGATCGTGTCGATCAGCGATACGGTGCCGGGCGGCAGCTGCCCCATCGTGCCGATCACTTCCGGGTGCCCGGCATGACCGATCAGCACCACATGGCGGCCGAGCCGCTGGTGGCGCATCGCCTGCTTGTGGACCTTGGAGACGAGCGGACAGGTGGCGTCGAGATAGAAGAGATTGCGGGCCTGCGCATCCTCAGGCACCGACTTCGGCACGCCATGGGCGGAAAAGACGACAGGCTGGCGGGCATGTTCGGGCGGGATCTCGTTGAGTTCCTCGACGAAGACCGCGCCCTTCGCCTCGAGGCCTTCCACCACATACCGATTGTGGACGATCTCATGGCGCACGTAGACGGGAGCGCCATAGGCCTTCAGCGCCAGAACGACGATCTGGATCGCCCGGTCGACGCCGGCGCAGAAGCCCCGTGGTCCGCAAAGGCGGATCGTGAGGGCGGGTTTGGTCACCTGAATGTTCATTCCGGGTCCAATGTTCCTGGTAATCTTACAGAGCGCCCGTATCCGACCGACACGCGACGGCGCTCTCGCTTTCTTCACCTGCACATCGCAACCCCAGGACGGAAGCCGCCTTTAGAGCCGGTGCGCAGGTCTCATATAGGCGAGGCAAAACCGGCGCGCCAACACAAAATATCACCTGTTGCCCGGCGGGGCCTTGCGGCCGCGCCACCACATACCGAAGACGACCGCCAGGAGCGCCGCCGCGAGCCCGTACCAGGTCACGGCATATTGCAGGTGGTTGTTCGGCAGATCGAATTGCGTCACGCCGGCTTTCGGCCAGCCGCCGGGACTGACGACGGAGGCGTCCGCATCGACGAAGAACGGCAGGACCACGGCCGGATCCAGGCCGGCGCTGGTCGTCATCGCGTCGAGGTCCTTCCAGTAGAAGATGTTCTTCGCCAGATCGTTGTCCGGCACGATCGCCGAAGGCTTTTCCATGAGTTTCGAGCGCGCGTAGCCGGTGACCGACTGCTCGCCCGCCACTTCACCGGCCCGCCGGGTGGCGGGCTCCTTCATCTCGTAGGGCACGAAGCCGCGATTGACGAGGATGGCGCGGCCATCGGCGAGCACCAGCGGCGTATAGACGTAAAAGCCGGTGCGACCTTCGAACGTGGCGAAGAAATGCCGTTCCCTGGCGTGGTCGAAAGTGCCGGAAAGAGAAACGCGGCGGTATTCCACGGTCTCACCACTCACCGCGTCCTGCTCGACCTGCGCCAACGGAACCGGGTCCGCAGAACGGCGATCCGCAATATCGGCGAGCAGGCCTTCCTTCCAGTTGAGCCGCTCCACCTGCCAGGTGCCGAGAGCAAGCAGGATGGCGAGGGCAAGGAGAACAACGATCGCGGTGACAATGGTGCGGCCAGGGCCGCGGGAAACTTCGCTCACGGCCTGATCTCGATCGGAGTGCCATTTTCGACGAGGTCCCAGATCTCGTCCATTTCCGCATTGGTGACGGCTATGCAGCCGTTGGTCCAATCGAACCGCTGGGTCACCGGGGAAAGCCAGCCGAAATAGTTGCGCTGGCCGTGGATCATGATCATGCCGCCAGGGTCCTCGCCCGCGCTGCGGGCGCGCTCGGTATCCGCCTCACCGGGATAGGAGACGTGAATGGAGCGATGGTAGCCGCTGTTGCCGTTGCGCCAGTCCAGAACGTAGCGGCCCTCAGGCGTGCGCCCGTCTCCCTCCCGCTGCTTGTGCCCGACCGGCGAGCCTCCCAGCGCGATGGAGTAGTCCTTGAGGACGGAATCGCCGCTCATGATCTGCATCCTGCGTTCACCCTTCATCACCAGCACATGCGTGACGGACTGAGCGGCCGAAACACCCGCGGAGGAGAAAAGTATCAATGCCAGCGCAATCCACCGCATGAGCCGCGTCTCTCCATATCCGCCTCGGATCCGGCGATCGTTCGCAGACGAAAAAGGCGGGCGCATGTCCGCGTCCGCCTCCCGCAGCCGAAAGAGCCGTCACCCCTCACATATGCGCGACCGGTGCGCCCCAGCCGCCCCAGATGTAGATCGAGAAGAACAGGAACAGCCAGACCACGTCGACGAAGTGCCAGTACCAGGCGGCAGCCTCGAAGCCGAAATGCTGTTTCGCGGTAAAGCCGCCGTTGATGGCGCGGATCAGGCAGACGAGCAGAAAGATCGTGCCGATCAGCACGTGGAAGCCGTGGAAACCGGTGGCCATGAAGAAGGTCGCGCCGTAGATCGAGTTGGCGAACTCGAACGGGGCATGCATGTATTCATAGGCCTGGACGAAGGAGAAGAGCACGCCGAGCGCCACCGTCAATGCGAGGCCGGTGACCAGTCCCTTGCGGTCGTCATGCAGCAGGGCATGGTGAGCCCAGGTGACGCAGGTGCCCGACAGAAGCAGGATGATGGTGTTGTAGAGCGGCAGGTGCCACGGATCGAGAACCTCGATACCCTTCGGCGGCCATTGTCCGCCGAGCGCTTCCGTGCGCGAGGCCTGGATCGCCTCGTTGGCGAACAGGCTGGCATCGAAGAAAGCCCAGAACCAGGCGACGAAGAACATCACTTCCGAAGCGATGAACATGATCATGCCGTAGCGCAGATGCAGCGACACGACCCGCGTATGGTGACCTTCGTTACCTTCCTTGATCGTATCGGCCCACCAGCCGATCATCACGTAGAGAATGATCGCGAGACCGACGAAGAAGAGCCACGGCGTCGCCCAGTTGAGGCCGAACATGTGGAATTCGGCGCCCTTCAGGTAACGCATGTAACCGACGCCACCGAAAGTGATGACGAAGGCGCCGATCGCGGCCAGAAGCGGCCAGGGGCTCGGATCGATGATGTGGTAGTCGTGATTTTTCTGATGCGCATCGGCCATGTCAGAATCCCCGGTAAATGCCTCTCCGCTGCCCAGGGCGCGTCCCCGGGCGGCTCCTCTCAAAGCTTGTTGTCCGTTCCCTGATCATCCTTCCTGACGGCGGCGACCGGCTTGGACGGCTCCGTCGGGTAGAAGGAATAGGAAAGGGTTATGGTCTTGATGTTCTTCGTTTCCTCGGCCTTGACGATCTCCGGATCGACAAAGAACACGACGGGCATCGAAATGCTCTCGCCAGGCTGCAGCGTCTGCTCGGTGAAGCAGAAACACTCGACCTTGTTGAAATAGGCGCCGGCTTCCATCGGCGTGACGTTGAAGACGGCGGTACCGGTGGTCGCGACCGGCGAGCGGTTGGCCGCGGTGAACTCCACCTGCACCGTCTCGCCGATCTTCGGCTGGACGGCCTTGGCCGGCTTGAAGTCCCAGTTCAGGCCATTCGATATGTTGGCGTCGAAAGTGACCTGCATCGTGCGGTCGAGAACCGTCGTCGAATATTGTTCGACCCGTTTCGTCGTGCCGTTATAGCCGGTGACCTGGCAGAAGAGCTGATAGAGCGGGACGGCCGCATAGGCGGCGCCGACCATGCAGGTGACGAAGACCGCGCAGCCGGCAAAGATCGACGCGTTGCTGACGCGCCTTGCGCCGACGGGGCCGACGCGATCGGCGGCCGCGGGTGCCGCTCCGGTCTCGTGATTGTTGCCTCCCATGTCGCTCCTCCCCAGCTCCCTGATCCGCTAGTTTGCGGCTAGTTCCAGAACCCGCCGACCTTGGCGAGCGTCATCAGATAGAACAGCACGCAGAGGCCGGCCAGAACCAGACCGAGCGCCACGTTGCGGTTCCGGCGGGATTTCTTCTGCGCCTCGCTGAGTTTGACGGTATCGATCACAGCAGTCCTCCGAAGAAACGGCCGACGCCGACAGCGACGTGATCGAAGAGAAGGGCGGAGAAGATCGCAAACAGATAGAAGACCGAATAGGCGAACATCTTCTTGGCCGGGAT
>JBQGDG010000134.1:0-24574 GCA_052038935.1 Neorhizobium sp.
CCGGTGATCACCTCGAACGGCGGCGGCGATACGGCTTCGATCAGCATCGCCGAGAACACCACCGCCGTCACCACCGTCGTGGCGACGGACGCGGATGCCGGCTCCACCCGAACCTATTCGATCACCGGCGGGGCGGACGCGAGCCTGTTCCAGATTAACGCCACGACCGGCGCCCTGTCGTTCAAGGCGGCGCCGGACTTCGAGATCCCCGGCGATGCCGGCCGCAACAACGTCTATGACGTCATCGTCCGCGCCACCGACAATGGCGGCCTCTTCGACGAGCAGGCGCTCGCCGTTACCGTCACCGACGTCGCCAACGAGAACCTGGCGCCAAAGGACCTGAAGCTGTCGAAGTCGAGCGTCGAGGAGAATGTCGCCCTCGGCACCGTCGTCGGCCTGCTGTCGGCGACCGATCCGGAAGGCCAGCCCCTGACCTATACGCTCACCAACGATGCCGGCGGCAAGTTCCAGATCACCCGCGAGAACGGCCAGGTCATGTTGGTGGTCGCCGGCGGTCTCGACTACGAGACGGCGACCCGCCACCAGGTCACGGTCAAGGTGTCCGACGGGCTGCTCGATCTCGAACAGACCTTCACGATCTCGGTCGTCGACGTCGTCAACGAGGGCACGATCGAAGGCACGGCCGGCGACGACGTGCTGCGGGGCGCGGAAGGCGACGACCGTATCCTCGGCGGCGAAGGCAATGACCAGCTCTTCGGCGGTGCAGGTAACGACACGCTGAACGGCGGTACCGGTGACGACAAGCTCTACGGCGGCGAAGGCGACGATATCGTCTACAGCGGCGAGGGTGACGACGAGGCCTATGGCGGCGAGGGCGACGACCAGCTCTTCGGCGCAGCCGGCAACGACGTGCTGGGCGGCGGTACCGGCGACGACAAGGTCTATGGCGGCGAAGGCGACGACACCGTCTATTCCGGATCCGGAAGCGACGAGACCTATGGCGGCGAAGGCGACGACGTCCTCTTCGGCGGCGCGGGCGACGACCTGGTCGGCGGCGCAGGCGGCAACGACGAGATCTACGGCGGCGACGGCGACGACAGGCTGTCGGGCGGCACCGGCAACGACGCGCTCTTCGGCGGCAACGGTTCCGACCGGCTCGTCGGCGGGGCGGGCGCCGACCAGCTCACCGGCGGCGCGGGCAGCGATGTCTTCGTCTTCAAGGACCTCACCGACTCCACCGTCGGCATGGCCGGCCGCGACACGATCCTCGACTTCAACGGCGCCGCCGGAGACCGGATCGACCTGTCGGGGCTGGACGCCAATGCCGGCCTGGGCGGTCGCCAGTCCTTCTCCTTCGTCGGCTCGGATGCATTCTCCGGCAAGGCGGGCGAGCTGCGCTTCGAGAAGACCGCCGCCGACACCTTCGTCTACGGCGACGTCGATGGCGACGGAAAGGCGGACTTCGCCATCCATCTCGCGACCAGCACCACCCTGGTGAAGGATTTCTTCCTGCTTTGATCTCATCACACACTAAACCGCAGGGGCACAAAACTGCCCCTGCGGATAACGGGGGCTAGAATATACATGTCGATACCATACCGAACCGCGGTGGCCGGGGCGCTCCTTGCCTCTGCGGTCTGCTGTTTTCAGCCGGCTCGGGCTCAGGAGACCGGCGCACAGGAAGACCAGGCAGCAACGGACACCGGTCAGGACGAGACTACGCTCGAGGCAATCGTCCTGACCTCTACCCGGACGGCAACGGGCGTCTATGACACCCTGTCCGGTTCAAGTGCCCTCACCCTCGAGCAGCTGAATACGCAATATCTGAACGCGCCGCTTCCTCAGGTGCTGAACGGCATTCCCGGCGTCAGCACGCAGACATCGGCCGATGATCCGGGCGTCGCGGTCAACCTGCGCGGTCTCCAGGATTTCGGCCGGGTCAACGTACTCGTCGACGGCGCGCGCCAGAATTTCCAGAAGAACGGCCACGAGGCGAACGGCACGTTCTACATGGATACCCAGATGCTGAAATCCGTGGATGTCACCCGCGGTCCGGTATCCTCGATATACGGCAGCGGCGCGATCGGCGGTGTCGTCAACTTCACCACGATCGACGCCGACGACATCATCGAAGAGGGCGCCACGAAAGGTGCACGGTTGCGCACGACGGTGGACTCGAACGGCCCCGGACCGACGCTGAATGCCGTCGGCGCCACCAAGATCGGCGACGTCTTCGACGTTCTCGTCGGCGGCACGTTCCAGAAGCTGGACGACTATGACTCGGGCGACGACCAGACCGTCAATTCCGCCCAGAGGATGAAGTCGGTTCTCTTCAAGACGCGTATCCGGCCCGAGGAAGGCCACGAGCTTACCTTCTCCGGCAGCCACTACCTCAACTCCTTCGAGAATGGCGCCTCGACCGTCCGCGACACGGACGTGACGGCGGACACGTTCACCGCGGGCTACCGGTTCAATCCGGAGGACTCCGATTTCTGGGATCTCAATGCGAAGATCTACAGGACGACCACCCAGTTCGAGCAGATGCTGCCCGGCGGCGGCCTGGAACAGTCCTTCAAGGTCGGCACGATCGGGTTCGACATTTTCAACACCTCCCGCTTCACCACCGGCGACTTCGACCATGAGCTGACCTACGGCGCCGACGTCTTCCGCGACACGGTAAAGACGATCGACGTCGTCGGCTCGAGCGAGGACATCACCCCCTCCGGCAACCGTCTTGCCTATGGCGCCTATATCCAGGACCGGCTCACCTACGACACCTGGCTGGAAATCATCGGCGGGTTGCGTTTTGACGGATACAAGCTCGACGGCGAAGAGATCGAGGTGGACGGGCAGAGACTGTCGCCCAAGCTGACGGTCGGTGTCACGCCCTGGGAACCGGTAACCTTCTACGCGACCTATGCCGAAGGCTATCGTGCACCCGCCCTGACCGAGACCCTGATCGATGGCCTGCATCCGCCGCCGGTCACCGGCCAGTTCTTCCCCAATCCGGACCTGAAGCCCGAGGTCGCCCAGACGATCGAGCTCGGCACCAACATCCGTCTCGACGATGTCTTCGTCGAGGGCGACAACCTGTCCGCCAAGATCGGCATCTTCCAGAACAATGTCGACGACTATATCGACCAGGTCTTCATGCCCTTCCCCATCCCCGGCGGATACCAGTACCAGAACATCGCCGAGGCACGTATCAGGGGTATCGAACTGGAGGCCGCCTACGACACCGGCAAGGTCTTCGCCAGCCTCTCGGGCCAGATCCTCAAGGGCGAGAACCTGACGAGCGGCCAGACGCTGCAGAAGGTGCCACCGTTCCGTTTCGTCACGACCGCGGGCTTCCGCGCCCTCGACGAAGCCCTGACGATCGGCGGACGCCTGAATGTCATCGGATCCAAGAAGGACGACACCTCGACGGGCTTCGTCGGCGAGGCCTACCAGACGGTCGATCTCTTCGGTTCCTACCAGATCAACGAGAAGCTCATGGCGAACGTCGCCCTGAACAACATCTTCGATCGCGAATACACCCAGTATCTCAACGCCGATCCGAGCCCCGGCTTCAACGCCAAGGCATCCCTGACACTCAAGTTCTGACACACCCGAAAGATGGAGAGGAGTAGCCCATGACCATCACCATAAACCTGACGTCGACGACGGGCGTGAATTTCAATGCCGATTTCGACAGTTTCTTCGCCGACATGACGCCCACCGGATGGCCCTATATTCTCGGCGGTGCAAGCACGTACGAAGGCCGCCAGATCGTCCTGCTCGACGAGGTCGAGGCCGGCCACGAGCGCGATACCAAGGCGATCGTGGTCGACGGAAAGGACGTCAACTACTATTTCAACGATCATACGCTCTCCGGCACGATGACCTCCATCCGCCTTGGAACGCTCGGAGACAGCTATATCCCGTCGAAAGGCAGCTTCACCACGAACAGCAGTGGGCTTATTGCCAATATCAATACGCCGATCGAGATCACCGGCCTCAACATCTACAACGCCTATCGTGAGCGCGGCGATTTCCACGACACCACCTATGGCCTGATGGGCGGCTCGCACGAGGGCGGCGGCACGTCCGATCCGACCAAGCTGGAATCCTTCCTCTGGGCCGAGGGCCACAACGTCAACGGATCCTCCGGCGCCGACACCTATTCGGGAACGCGTTTCGCCGATACGATCAACGGAAACGGCGGCAACGACACGCTCGCGGGCAATCAGGGCAACGACCGTATCAATGGCGGCGCGGGAGTCGACACCGCGGTCTATACCGGTGCAAGGTCCAACTACACGTGGTCGGAAAACACCGACGGCAGCTGGACGATCACCGACAAGCGGTCGAACGGTGATGGCGTCGATACCCTCATCAATATCGAAAACCTCAAATTCACCGACGGTACCGTCGCGCTGGCCGACGATCCGACCGAGCAGCCCGATCCGGGACAGGGCACCCCCGGCAACGATATCCTCAAGGGTACTGCAGGGAACGACCGGCTGCTCGGCGAAGCCGGCGACGACATGCTCTCGGGGCTGGCAGGCAACGACGTCCTGAATGGCGGCACCGGCGACGATTCCCTTTATGGCGGAGCCGGCAACGACACGATCTATGCCGGTGAGGGCAATGATGAGGCCTATGGCGGAGCCGGCAACGACGTCGTCTATGGCGCAGCCGGCACCGATATCCTGGGCGGCGGAGACGGCGACGACTCGGTCTATGGCGGCGCCGGTAACGACACCATCTACGCAGGTGCGGGTCGTGACAAGGTCTACGGCAGCGCCGGAAACGACGTCGTATACGGCGCGGCCGGCGACGACTTTGTCGGCGGCGCGGCCGGCAATGACGAGCTTTACGGTGGCGCCGGCAACGACGAGATCTTCGGCGGCGACGGCGACGACAGACTCTCCGGTGGCGACGGCAACGATGCCCTCTATGGCGGTGCTGGTTCCGACAGGCTGGTGGGCGGCAAGGGAGCCGACACGCTCTACGGCGGCGCCGGCAGCGACGTCTTCGCCTTCACGGCTCTTTCGGACTCGACCGTGAATTCGTCAGGCCGCGACACGATCTTCGACTTCGGAACCGGCGACCGGATCGATCTCTCCCGTCTGGATGCCAATAGCGGTACCTCGGGCGATCAGGCCTTCGTCTTCGTCGGCAGCGATGCGTTCTCCGGCAAGGCCGGCGAATTGCGGGTGGATGTCAGCGGCTCCAAAACGACTGTCTACGGCGACGTGGACGGCGACGGAAAGGCGGATTTCGCGATCGATCTCGACAATGCGCCGTCTCTTTCGGCGGGCGACTTCCTGCTGTAGAAAACAGACATGGCGGGGGCTCGCTCCCGCCATTACGATACCGAAAAGCCGCGGAATCCCGAGGCTTTTTTTTGTGTGACGGTTCGTCATAGGGGTCGTGCCATCGGCGGAAATGGCACAGGTTCGGCGTGCCTTGCCGGCACGCCGAACGATACGGACGCTAACGCCGTTGCTCGGTTACCCGCGATTATTCTTCCCGGAACGCCCGGTTGATCTGATCCGCGAGCGGCTTCACCAGATAGGAGATCGCGGTGCGGTCGCCGGTGCTGATGAAGGCTTCGGCCGGCATGCCGGGCAGGAGCTTCAACCCCTGCAGCTTCTCCAGTTCTTCCGGAGGCAACGTGATCCGCACGACATAGTAGGAAAGGCCGCTGCGCTGGTCGGTCGTCAAATCGGCGGCCACGCGGCTGACCTGGCCGTTCAGCTCGGGTGTCGTCCGCTGATTGAAAGCCGACATGCGCAGGACCGCGCCCATTCCCGGGCGGATCTGATCGACGTCCTTCGGCTGGATGTTCACTTCGAGCGCCAGATCGTCGTTTTCCGGCACGATCAGCATGATCGGCTCGGCCGGAGCGATGACGCCGCCGACCGTGTGGACGGCCAGTTGATGCACCATGCCGCCCTGCGGGGCGATAATATCGATACGCTTGAGCTCGTCCTCTGCCGCGACCTTGCGTTCGATATATTCGCCGATCTGCGCCTGGGCGTCCCGCAGCTCGCGCCCGACCTCCGCCTTCAGGTCCTGATCCACCTGTAATATCTGCAGCTTCGTTTCGGTGATGCGGCCTGCCGCCTGGGCCTGAAGGGCGATCTGTTCGCCCCGTTCGCCGCCGAAGGTCGCCCGCTGGGTCTTGAGGCTGTTGAGGCGCTGATCGGAAACCACTCCGAGCTCGCGCAATCCGTTGAGCGAGCCGATCTCCTTTTCCAGGACTTCCAGACCCTCGCTATAGGCGACTTCCTGCGCCTTGAGGCCTTCGATCTCGTGCCCGTATTGCCCCATCCGTTCCTGCAGCTGAGATTTCTTGCTCTGCAGTGCCTCGCGCCGGATGGCGAACAGCCTTTCTTCCCCATGAAGGATCGAAGCGACATCCGGATCGCTCCGGCGCGACAGGAGCGCCTCCGAGAAGGTCACCGCCGGGAGGTCGTCGCGTTCGGCCTCGAGGCGCGCGACCCGCGCCCACAGTTCATCGAGGCGACGCACCACGATCGCACGGTTGGCGCGCGTCGTCGTGGCATCGAGCCGAAGCATGACATCGCCGGCCTGGACCGTCTGCCCTTCGCGGACGAGGATCTCGCCGACGACCCCGCCTGTCGGGTGCTGGACCTTCTTGACGTAGGAATCGACGACGAAATGGCCGGACGCAACGACGGCGCCGGCAAGATTTGTTGCCACCGCCCAGCTTCCGGCGCCGACGGCGAGACCGACGGTCACCAGGAAGCTGATGATCAGATGATGGCGAATGGAGCGGCCGATCCCGCCGTCGTTATTGTGATCCATCATGGACCGATCTCCGAAATACAACTGCGTTCTGTTTTTCGCCGGCTCTCCCCGGGAGAGCGTCATCCGGCCCGCGTGGTGGAACCTGCCACCGGCGCCACCTGCAGCACGCGAGACAGAACCTCGTCCTTGGGACCGAAGGCGCGCTGGCGGCCGTTTTCCATCACGAGCACCATGTCGACGACGCTGATCGCGCTCGGCCGGTGGGCAACCACGACTGCCACGCCGCCGCGTTCGCGGACCGAGACGATCGCCTTGACCACTGCCGCTTCGCCTTCGGCGTCGAGATTGGCATTGGGCTCGTCCATCACCACCAGGAAGGGGTCGCGGTAGAGCGCACGTGCAAGTCCGATACGCTGACGCTGGCCGGCGGAAAGCGCCGAGCCGGCCTCTCCTATGCGGGTGGCGTAGCCGTTCTCGAACGACAGGATGAGATCATGCGCGCCCGCCGCCCTTGCGGCATGCACGATCGCCTCGGCATCCGGCTTTTCCTCGAAACGGGAGATGTTCTCCGCAATCGTTCCGTCGAACAGTTCGACGCCCTGCGGAAGGTAGCCGATATGGCGGCCGAGCGTATCGCTGTCCCATTGGTCGAGGCTCGCACCATCGATGCGAACCTTGCCGGCAGCCGGCGTCCAGGCTCCGACCAGAACCCTGGCGAGGCTCGATTTGCCGGACCCCGACGGCCCGATGACGCCGAGCGCGCTTCCGCGCTCGATGGTAAACGAGACGCCGCCGACCGTTGCTTTCCGGTCGCCCGGGGGAACGATGGTGATGCCGTCGAGACTGATCTGCCGCTCCGGTTCGGGCAGGGCCAGCATCCGCTTCGGCTCCGGCACCTTTTCCATCAGGTCCTGCAGCCGAGCCCAGCTCTGCCGCGCCATCAGATACGGTTTCCAGTTGGCGATCGCCAGATCGACAGGCGCCAGCGCACGTCCCATCATGATCGACGACGCAATCATCACGCCCGGCGACGCCTCCTGATTGATGACGAGCCAGGCGCCGACTCCGAGCATGCTCGACTGGAGGATGACGCGCAGAGCCTTCGACACGCCGCCGAGACCGCCGGTCACATCCCCCACGCGGCGATTGGCCATGAGATAGTCTGAATTCGCCTTCTGCCAGCGGACGGCCAGCCGCCGCGACTGACCCATGGCATGCACGACCTCGGCATTGCGTCGCGCCGCCTCCATCAGGCCGTTGCGCGCCATGTTGAAGCGCGTCGTATCCTTCGTCGCCTTCTGCGCCAACAGGTTCGTGAAGAGCGTCAGCGAGACGAGGATGATCGCGCCCGCCAGCGCGGTGGTGCCCAGCCAGAAATGGAAAACGAAGCAGATTCCGAGATAGAACGGAATCCACGGCAGATCGAAAAATACCGTCGGTCCCGCGCCGGAGAGAAATCCGCGAATGCTGTCGAGATCGCGCAACGGCTGAAGACCGTCACTCGGCGTCCTGGTCAGGAGCGGCAGCCGAACGACCGCCTCATGCACCCTGCCCGCATATTGACGGTCGAAGCGCTCCCCCACCCTCAGCAGGATGCGTGCGCGCAGGATGTCGAGTGCGGCCTGAACGGCAAACAACCCCAGTCCGAGCATCGCCAGACCGAGCAGGGTCGGTACGCTGCCGCTGGCGAGAACCCGGTCATAGACCTGCAACATGAACAGGGGAGACGTCAGTGCAAGAAGATTGATCAGAAAACTTCCGGATATAAGCCCGGAAAGGATGCCCGCGTTAAAAAAAGCAAACATACAGCGCGCCCCAAATACTCGCATACTCCGAAATAATGCTGCCCCGCGCCCGACCTGTATTGAAGGCACGAAGAGTGCCGCCAGCCTATGTCCCTGCGGGAGGATATTATTTCTTAAGTCCCAATTGCCCCCGGATGGATAGCTTGGCTCGCCTTTGGCCGATGCCGGTTAAGCGGGCACGGCGGCAGGAAACGGCTCCATCACATGCTTGCATTAAATTTCATGAGCAAAAAAGTCAAGTTAATGCCTGAAAGGCGCGAGCTTTTGTTTGGCGCATTACCGATCTTAATTCCGCATCTCAGTCCCCCATGCCGCGCGCACGCCGAAAGGCGGCCACGTAATGGCCGCCTTCACGGGAGGGTGCGTCGGGGCCGCGGCTATCTGCTCGAGCGCAGGCCGTCCAGGCTGAGCGTACCCGTGCCGAAGGCCGCGAGTTGCAGCAGACCACCGGCCATCGCGGCGTTTTTCCAGAAATGCAGGAACTGGCTCTGGTCGGCGAAGTCGCTGTGGAAGATGAGAGCGGTCGCCAGGCTGAAGACGGCGAGCACGAGCCCTACCAGTCGCATCTGATACCCGAGCATGAGAGCGAGGCCGCCGGCGATTTCCAGAACGATCGCACCGATCAGCGCGAGGACCGGGAAAGGCAGACCGAAGGCGGAAATGTAACCGAGATAGGTTTCCGAGCCGGTGATCTTGCCGATGCCCGAAAGGAGGAAGATCGGGCTGATGAGAAGGCGGCCGATCAGAGCCGCGAAGGCAGTGTAGGTGGCCGATACCGCGGTGGTGGAGCCGGAAACGGCAGTGTCGAGAATGGTCATGGTGTCGATCCTTGTGAGCTTGCGGGAGTGAGAGGATGGGTGGGAGATCCAGTTGTCGTTGCTCATCGGTCCGGTCCGGGTGCTGCCGGCAGCACGCCGCATGGCGACGCGGCGCCGGAACTCGTCAGTTGATGGGAGCCTGGGACGCGAGCCAGCTGTCGAGATCGATGCGGCCAAGCCGGTGCGGCCCGATCGGCACAAGGGAGAAATCCTCCACGCGGCCGCCGAAATAGCCGGTCTTCTCGTCCCGCCGCACCGAACGCGCGTCCCGGCGCAGGTGCAGATAACGATCGACGAAGCGGTCGAAGGCGCCGCGCTCCGGTCCACCGATCTCGACGATACCGTTTAGCGGCGCGGCCGTTGCCACGCTGCCGAGGATTTCGGCGACATCCTCGGCCGCGATCGGCTGGAACTGGCCAGATGAGAGAGAAACCTGCCCATTCGAGCTGTAGGCGTCGGCAATCGGTCCGAGGAATTCGAAGAACTGGGTAGACCGGACGATGGTATAGGGAAGACCTGCTGCAGAGACGATCCGCTCCTGTATCAGCTTGCCTTCGAAATAGCCGTTGCCCTGCATGCGATCGACACCGACGACGGAGAGCGCAACATGATGGGATACCCCGGCGGAGAGCGCCGCCTGGGTCAGGTGGCGGCTGGAGGTTTCGAAAAAGCGCCGGACCTCGGCAGGTTCGAACGACATCGCATTGGTGACATCGACGACGATTTCGGCACCCTGAAGAGCCTCCGACAGACCTTCGCCGGTAACCGTGTTGACACCCGTCGTCGGGGAGGCCGCAACGATCTGGTGGCCCGCCCGGGCGAGGATGCGGCCGAGCTTGGAACCGATGAGACCTGTCCCACCGATGATGACGATCTTCTGCGCGTTCATTTTCTTCTCCTCTGGGAACGCACTGTGCGTTCGATGAGGAGGTTTTACGATTTGAGCAGAATTCTTCTGTCGCGATCTTGTGGAGACTATCGCAAAATTGCGATCCTGTTCGCGGGGTCCCCAGGATTGCACTATCGGCGGCGGCAGGAGGGCGGATGAAGCAGGATCACGAGTACAGCCGGCTTGCCGCGCCGACTGCGGACCTGTTCATGCCGCCGTCCATCCCGCTGCCGTCTCTGGTAATCGGAGGGCGCTCGGCAGCCGATGAGATGGAACAGATTCTCGATGCTCCGCCTGCGCTGGCGGAAGGCCTGCTTAAGGGCGGCACGCGGCTGACCCGCAGATGGTCCCACGGCGCATTGCACGCAACGCTTCCCGCGCTCGATACCCATGTCCTGATGACCTATTACGGCACCGCTCAGAAAGCCTTGTGGAGGCAAGGGGCCCAACGGGTCGAATCGCGGACGAGACGCGGCTCGATCACGCTCATACCCGAGGGCAACGAGGGACGGTGGGACGTGGACGGTCCCATCGAAGTATCCCACCTCTACATGCCCGACTGGCGCCTGCAGGCGGCGGCCGAAGCAATCGGCCTCTCCGGCAAGGTGGAACTGATCGGGCGCAACTGTTTCGAAGACCCTTCCTCGGCGCAGCTGCTCGAGCTCCTGAGCCGGGAGGCAGATAGCGGCGACCCTGCCGCCGCGTTGTTCGTCGAGCAGGCGATCGACCTGCTTTGCACCCAGCTAATCCGCTCGCATTCGTCCTATGGCGCGTCGACGGTCACGATGCCCAGGCGGGGACTGGCGGATTGGCAGGTCAAGCGCGTCAACGACTACATGACCGATGCCATGCATCGCGAACTGACGCTCGACGAGCTTGCGGCGCTTCTGCAGCTCAGCCGCTATCATTTCTGCGCTTCGTTCAAATTGGCGACCGGCATGACGCCGCACGAATGGCTCACGGCTCTCCGGATGCGTCGCGCTGCCGATCTGCTGGCCAAAACCGATCTGCCGATCATTCAGGTCGCGCTCGAAGTCGGCTATCAGACGCCTTCCGCCTTCACGGCGAGCTTCCGCCGCAGCATGAAGGCCACGCCGACAGCCTACCGCCGCTCCCTGATCTCCTGACGCTTGGCGTTTGCGGCCGAGCTTGTCATGGCCGGTACCGAAGGCCTGCCGGCAACCTGTTTGCGCCGGCCGGCCCGTTCGTGTTTCAGGGCAGATGCGCCTTGGCCACGAGATCTGCTTTCAACCGGGCGGTTTCCAGACCGAGCGTGATGAACTGGCGTGCATGACGCGCGAGCGCGACATTGTCCGTCCAAAGATCTCGCCAGATTCCGGTCTTCAACGACAGGTCTTCATCGACGATCGCCGAGGAGAAGGATTCGAACGTGACGTAGTCGCTCCAGCCGATCGCCACCAGAGCGTCGAAGATCGAAGAGAAGTCGATACTGCCGGTGCCGAGGTAACCGCGATGGCTCTCGCCGATATGCACATAGCCGATCTTTTCGGCTGCGTGGCGGATGGCAAGGCCGACATCCGCTTCCTCGATGTTCATGTGGAACGTGTCGAGATGCAGGAACACGTTCGAGGCGCCGACGTCATCGATATAGGCCATGCCCTGCGCGGCCGTGTTCAACATGTTGCTTTCGAACCGGTTGACGATCTCGAGATTGAGCGTCACGCCTGCGGCTTTGGCATTCTCCGCCACCCCGGCGAAGGTGGAAACGCTCGTGTCCCAGGCCTTCCGGGTCAGCGCCCTTTCCTGCTTGCCGTGCGCCGAGCTCAGGATGCCGGCAAGCTTGGTGCCGCCGAGATCTCGAGTGAGTGCGACGGCATTCGTCAGGATCTCGCTGCCGCGGGCAACGGTTGCGGCGTCATCGCTGGATATGTCCCCTTCCGGCGGCAGTCCCATGCTGATCGCGACGTCGAGCTTCAGCTCCCTCAGCCGTCCGGCAAGCCATTTCACGTCCACCTCGGCCGGATCCAGATAGGAAAACTCGATCAGGTCGAAACCCAGTTCGTGCGAGTTGATGAGCGCCTTCTCCAGTTCGTCCTTCGACGAACCGGCGCTCCAGACATAGGAATGGACACCAATTTTCGACATTGCAGTTACCGCTTTTTCGAGAAACCTGAGAAAGAGCCGACCCCGGCAGCCGCAAGGCTGAAACCGGGGCCGGCACCGGGAGAATCAGCGGGCCGCAGTCCAGCCCTTGTAGTCCTTCAGATTGTCGGCGGTGATCAGCTGCGGATCGAGCAGCACGACCGGTTCGGCCGGCTTCCTGCCGTTCAGCACGTCGACACCGAGCTGCAGCGCCTGACCCGCCATCGTATAGGGATCCTGCGATGCGGACGCCTTGATCAGCGAATTACCGCCGCCGAGGGCCTTTTCGATGTCCGGAGCGCCGTCGACCGCGGTGATGATGAACTCGTTGCGGTTCAGCTGCTTGGCGGCAAGGTCTGCACCGATGCCGGTCGGGTCGTTGATGGCGAAGACACCGTCGATCTTGGCGAAGCGGGTCAGCAGGCCCTGCATGACGGCAAGGCCGCCTTCGCGCGAACCCTGGCCGTTCTGGTCGTCGGAGAGGATCTTGATGTCCGGCGCCGCGGCCAGCGCGTCCTTGCAACCCTTGACGCGGTCGAGGATCGAGGACGAAGCCGGGCCGTTGATGATGACGACGTCACCCTTGCCGCCGAGCTTTTCGACGAGGTACTTGCAGGCCTCTTCGCCGGCCTTGACGTTGTTGGTCATGACGGTGACATCGGCGCCCGGAGCAGAGACGTCGAAGGCGGCGACGACGACGCCCGCGGCGGTCGCCTTCTTCACGGCCGGCGCGATCGCTTTGGCATCGACGGCGTTCAGCATGATGATGTCGACACCGGCGGCGATGAAGCTGTCGATCTGCGACACCTGCTTGTTGAGGTCGTAATCCGCCGATACGGACGTAACCTGGACATCCGGATTGATCTTCTTGGCGGCGTCCTCGATGCCCTTGATGGTGGCGACGAAGAACGGGTTGCCGAGCAGGCCGACGGAGATGCCGATCTTGTTGAGATCCTTGGCAGCCGCCGGCATGGCGAGCGCGGCAGCGAGCGCCGTTCCGACCAAAAGCTTAGTTACGATGCGCATGTCTTCCTCCTTGTGAGAGAGCGCTCCCCGCGCCCCTGTTGCCGGAAACCCCGGATCCCTTCTGCGAAAATTCACGTACGGCTCAGGCCCTTCAGCCGATAGCGGTCGAGACCGACGGCAATGATGATGACGAGGCCCTTGATGATGTACTGCCAGATATCTGAGACACCGACGAGGATCAGGCCGTTCGACAGGACGGCGATGATCAGCGCTCCGATCAGCGTGCCCCAGATGGAACCGACGCCGCCGACGAAGCTGGTCCCGCCCAGGATGACCGCGGCGATCGCGTCGAGTTCGTAGGCCTGGCCGAGCTGGAGACCGTTGGCGGCATAGAGACGCGCCGCCGACATTGCACCGCCGAGGCCGGACAACAGGCCGGACATGGCATAGACGAACAGCAGGACCAGCGGCACCTTGATGCCCGTCAGGCGCGCCGCCTCGACATTGCCGCCGACCGCGTAGATCCAGGTTCCCAACACGGTACGCTTCAGGATGAACCACGAGACCAGGATGGTAACGAGCGCTATGATCGCCAGCCACGGTATGCCGAACAGCGAACCGTTGCCGATGAAGTCGAACGGCAGATCCGGGTTGAACACCGTCGTATCGCCACCGAGCAGGCGGGCAATGCCGCGCATGGCGGTCAGCGAGCCGAGCGTGACGATGAATGGCGGCAGCTTGAAAAAGGCGATGATGATGCCGTTGGCAAGGCCGCAGAGCAGGCCGACACCGATTGCCGCCGGCACGCCGAGCATGCCGATTTCCGGATAGAGCGAGACGATGACGCCGACCATGGCGGAGGCCGCCAGGATCGAGCCGACGGACAGATCGATGCCGCCGGTAAGGATGACGAAGGTCATGCCGGCCGCAAGCACCGTGTTGATCGACGCCTGCTGCATGACGATCGAAAGGTTGTTGACGCTCAGGAAGCGGCCGCTGAGCAGATGGAATCCGATGGCCAGGAGCACCAGCACCGGCAGCATGCCGAGTGCCGTCAGCGTCGAGCGCAGTCTTACCTTGTCCATGGCTTTGGTGTCGGTCTGGATCGTTGTCATGGTCCTGCCCTCAGGCCTCCTCCTGCACTGGTTCCGCGACTGCGCCGGTCGATAGGGTCATGATCGCCTCCTGGGCGATCGGTGCACCGGGCGCGGCCTTCACCTCGCCGACGATACGCCCCTCCCGCATCACCAGCGCCCGGTCGGCAATGCCGATGATTTCCGGCAGGTCGCTGGAGATGACGACGATGGCGATGCCCTCGCGCGCCAGTTCGTCGATGATCCGGTAGATTTCCGATTTCGCCCCGACATCGACGCCGCGCGTCGGCTCGTCGAGGATGATGACCTTGGGCCGCGTTTCGAGCAGCCGGGCGATCAATGCCTTCTGTTGATTGCCCCCGGAAAGCGCCCCGACATTGATGCTTGTGCTTTTCGTGCGGATGGACAGGTCCGAGACCGCCTTGTCCGCCCTCTTGCGTGCCTTGGCGAAATCGAGGATGCCGCCGGAGCGCGCATCGCCGCCGATGACGGCCACATTGATATTCTCGCTGATCGACATGTCGAGGAAGAGGCCGAGCGCCTTGCGATCCTCCGTCAGATAAGCGATGCCGGCATCCATGGCGTCGCGTGGTGCCCTGATCGCAAGTTCACGGCCTTCGAGTGCGACGCTGCCGGCCGTCTTCTGATCGGCGCCGAAGATCAGCCGTGCAAGTTCGGTGCGGCCGGAGCCGACGAGACCCGCGATGCCCAGCACCTCTCCCGCATTGACGTCGAGCGAGCAGTCGTGCACCCGCCTGCCGTCGCCGATACCGCGAACGGAGAGTACCGTCCTGCGTTCGCCGTTCGGCGCATGGTGTTCCTTCTTGTAGAAGGACGACAGATCGCGCCCGACCATCATCGACACCAGTTTCGACGCCGAGAGCTCGGACCGGCCGAGAGTGCCGACGTAACCGCTGTCGCGCAGCACGCTGACGCGATCGGCCAGCTGGTAGATCTCTTCCATCCGGTGGCTGATGTAGATGATCGCGATACCATGGCTCTTGAGGCTGGCGATCACTTCGAACAGGCGATCGGTCTCGCGGGTTGTCAGCGACGTCGTCGGTTCGTCCATGACTATGATGCGGGCATTGGTCGTGAGGGCCCGGGCGATCTCGACCATCTGCCTTTCACCGAGGGAAAGCGTCGAGACCAATTGTCCGGCATCGAAATTCAGACCGAGACGCTTGAGGATGGGTTCGGCGCGCTTGCGGGTCCCGGCGCGATCGAGAATACCGAAGCGCGAGGGCTCGGCCCCGAGGAACATGTTCTGTCCGACGGTCAGGTTCGGCGCCAGCGACAGTTCCTGGTAGATGACGGCGATGCCGTTGGCCTTCGCCTTGATCGGGTCGCCGGTGACGACCGGCTGGCCATCGATCAGCACTTCGCCGCCCGCATCGGCCTTGTAGGCACCCGAAAGCACCTTCATCAGCGTCGATTTGCCGGCGCCGTTTTCCCCCATCAGTGCATGCACCTCTCCCGCATGCACGGTGAGGGAGACGTTGGAAAGTGCCCTTATATTGCCGAAGGTCTTGGAAATGTTGCGCATCTCGAGGACCGGCGTACCGGTCGCGGTTGCTGCCTTCTGTACCGTCGTCATACCTGTGCCTCCCGATACTCACGCGGAGAGATATCGCTTCGACGGCTCTCTGCCAGTGTCGTCCAGCGACTACGGTAGGCTTCGAGACCGTCGATTGCCAATGCTTCCGCCTCCTGGCATTCGCTGACGAATGGATTGAGGCCGATTTCTTCAAAGGCGAGTGCGGCCGCGCCGAAGGCGCTGCCTTCTGCATTGGCGCTGGTGAGAACCTTCTGGCCCGGCCTCAGCGCGGCCAGGAGCCCGGCATAGAGCCCGGTCTTGACCAGCCCGCCGTCGATGACGATATCGTTGCCGGATCGGATCAGATCGAGCGACAGGTCGGTCATCAGCGTCACATAGAGAAGTGCAGCCGCCGCCCGCTCCTCGTCTGTGGGCGTGGGACCGACGAAGCCGCCCTGCGACCCGGACATCGGTCCGCCGGCGGCGAACGACGGCAGCGCGTATATCCCCTTGGCGATGACGGAGACGAGAGCCTCCACCGGAACCGGCCTGCTCCAGCCGCCGCTTGCAATCTCATATTCCCGGCCGCCCATGAACCGGATCGTGGCCGCCGGCTGATGGTCGACAGTGACATTGGCGAGCATGTCGCGCTCGCGGTCCAGCGCATCGAGCGGGCAGTCGGAATTGAAGATGATGACCCATGTGCCGGTCGATACGAGCGTGAAATCCGTGAGACCGACGGAACGGTAGTAATAGAGGGCGGAATTGCTGTCGTGCACGCCGTTGTGTACGGCGACATTCCTGCCGGCCTTCGTCCGCCAGTTGCCGATCGCGGCCCCGGCACGCGCCATGGGCGGCATCTTGGCGCGCCAGCCGCGGCGATCGACGAGGCTGCTGTAGTCGTCTTTCAGCGGCGCCCAGAGATGCGAATGGCACCCGAGGTAGGAAACCTCCGAAACGGCCCTGCCGGAGAGGCGCCAGGACCAGAACTGCGGATAGGCGAGGATCGTATCCGTATTGTGGACCATCTCCGGGTCGCGCTCCTCCAGCCAAAGTATATGGCGGCCATAGTTGAAGCCGAGCGGCAGTTTCGGGGAAAAGGTCTCGCCGAAATCGGGGATCAGGGCGTCGATGCGGGCGGCGACATCGGCCGGAGGCTCCTGTTCGTAGTCGAGCACCGGAGCGGCCAGCTCGCCGTCGCGAAGGAGCGCGAACGTGCAGCCGTGACCGGAGATCGTCACACCGGAGACGCCATGCGCCTCGACCACCTGCTCCAGTTGCGTTTCCATCCAGGAAAGCAGGTGAGCGTCGTCCAGCACGCGCAGACCGCCCTCCTCGCGCCAGACCGGACGGGTGCGGCTCTCCGCGACGATCTTCCCCTCGGACGAGAACACGAAAAGCTTGGAATTTGTTTTGCCGAGGTCGAAGACGGCGATGGCGGGAGCGCTCAATTGGCACCTCCACCACCGACGGACGCTGAATGGGCGATCAGGATGGTGACGCCGGCATCTTCCAGCATCTTGGCCTTCGCGTCGGAAAGCCCGTCATCGATGACGATGGTGCTGATGCGCGACAGCGGCAGGACCGGGTTGCGCGGCTGGATGGAAAGCTTGCGGCTGTCGGCAAGCAGAACGATCTCGTCTGCGCAGGTGGCGAGCTCCCCGATGACCTTGGTAAGCAAAGGATGGGATTCAAGCAGCCCTTCACCGCTGATGCCCTGCGTGCCGAGGAAAAAGCGCGACGCGAAGAAATTCGGGGCGCCGGCCGCCGGATCATGGATGATCCGCGGTTCGCGATGCAGTTCGCCTCCGGCAATCGTCAGCTGGCATGTCCCATGTTCGCCGAGATAGGCGGCGAGCGGCATGGAATTTGTATAGATGCGCACGTTGCGGCGGGCGAGCAGGAGACCGAGCTGGTAGCAGGTCGATCCCGCATGCACGATGATGGAATCGCCGTCACGCACCAGGCTCGCCGCCATTTCGGCGATCGCCCTTTTCGCCTCTACGGCGATGTCGCGATTTTCGTCATAGGAACGCGCGGCGATGCGATTTCTGCCGGCGCCTTCGCTGGCGGCAATACCGCCATAGACCTTGCGGGCCTTGCCGACGTCGTGAAGCTTGTCGATGTCGCGACGGATCGTTGCGGCGGAGACACCCAATTGCTCCTGCAGGTCACGGACCGAAGCAAACGGCCGCTCCTTCAAGAGATCGGTGATGAGCCTGTGCCGATCCGCATCGCTCAAATGACATCCTCCTCCCAATGCTCCTCACGCATTGATGATGAACTATAATCACATCAAATCGCCACCCACAAGCACTGCGACGAAAAAACATCATCATTGACGTGATACGCTCATCAAATTACGTTTGTAAGCGAAACTTGCATCATGCACTGCAACATCGTCGCAAGCGAAAACGACAAGGGGCGAGCTTGCAGGCATGAACGGGGAGGACAGAATGGCAGGCGACACTTCGCGACCCAATGGATTCGGACGCTTTCTCGAACTGTCGCAGCGGATCGGCAGCGATATCCTGAAGACCCAGGGCGCAGGCGGCAACACGTCGATGAAGGAAGGCGGCGTGATGTGGGTCAAGGCCTCCGGGACCTGGCTTTCCGAGGCCGGCGACAAGGAGATCATGGTTCCGGTCCGGGTGGATCCGCTGGTTGACGCCCTGCGCGCCGGCGATCCGCGCGCCGAGAAATCGACCGATTTCGTTATTGCCGAATTGAACGCGAGCGGCCTCAGGCCATCGATCGAGACGAGCTTCCACGCGGCGCTGAAAAGCCCGGTCGTGGCCCACTATCATTGCGTCAATACAATCGCTCTCGCCGTTCTCGAAGACCGGGAGATGCGGCTGCGCGAAAGGATGGAGAGACTTACGGACCTTTCGTTCGCGACAATCCCCTATCGCCGGCCCGGCGTCCCTCTCGCGCGCGAGATCGAGAAGATTGCCGACACGCGGCCGGACGTGCTCGTCCTGTTCAACCACGGCATCATCGTCTGCGGCGATACGGTCGAACAGGTGCAGGAGCGCATAACCCGGGTCAGCGGATCGATGGCGACCGCGCCCCGCCGTGGCGCCGCGGTCGATGGCGAAGCCCTTGCCGCACTCGCGCAGGGTTCCGGTTTCAGGCCGGCATCCGATCCCGTCAGCCATCGGTCGGCGCTCGATCCCGTTTCCACCCGAATTGCCACCGGCGGCTCGCTTTATCCCGATCACGTCATCTTTCTCGGTACGGAAATCGGCATCCTCACGGAAGGCCGGAGCGTTGCAGACCTGCTGCAATCCTATGCGCAGCGCGGCACGCCGGCTCCGAAGATGGTGATCGTCCCGGGCAAGGGCTTGCTTCTTTCGGATACGCTGACGCCCGGAGGCGAGGTCATGGCGCGCTGCCTCGCCGATGTCGCGACCCGCATTCCCGACGACGCCGCCATCGCCTATCTCACCGCCGACGACGAGTACGAGCTCACCCATTGGGAGGCGGAGCAATACCGGCAGGCGCTCGACCGCAAGGCGGCGAAGCGCTGATGATGGCGGCACCGGAGCAGGCGGTCGCAGTCGGTATCGACCTCGGAACCTCCGGCGCCCGTGCCGCGGCGCTGTCGGCCCGCGGCGAAGTGGTCGGCTTTGCTGCCGCGCCCTATCAGGAACCGAGCGAGACGAGGAGCCCGGCCGCATGGTGGCACAGGGTCGAGGAATGCCTGCACGCCCTCGGTCGCCACGTGTCGCTTGCGAACGTGGAAGGGCTGGCGGTCGACGGCACCTCCGGCACGGTCCTTACCGCCAACGCGCAGGGGCGCTCGCTCGGTGGCGTCCTGATGTACAACGATCCGTGTCCGGACGCCGCGATTGTCGCCCGGATCGCCTCCATCTCTCCGAAGGACAGCCCGGCCAAGGGGGCCAATTCGGGCCTGGCCCGCGCCATCTATCTGTCGCGGGCGATGCCGGGCGCAATGCTGCTGCACCAGGCCGACTGGATCGCCATGAAGCTCGGCCTCACGAGGCCGGTATCCGACGAGAACAATGCGCTGAAGACGGGCTATGACCTGTCTGCCAGGCGCTGGCCGGCCTGGATCGCGGAGGCGGGCATCGCGGTCGAATATCTGCCCGACGTCCATCCGGCGGGGACGCCCGTTGGAACGGTGGGCGCCGCGGCAAGGGCGTTCGGCCTGCCGGAGACCTGCCGCATCCATGCCGGTACGACGGACGGCTGCGCTTCCTTCCTCGCCACCGGGGCAAGAGACATCGGCGACGGGGTGACGGCGCTAGGTTCGACGCTGGTGCTGAAGCTCGCCTCCGAATATCCCGTCAACTCGGTCGAATACGGCATCTACGCCCATCGCGTGCTCGATTTCTGGCTGGTCGGCGGTGCCTCCAATACCGGCGGGGCGGTCATTCGTGCGCTGATCGGCGACGAGAGGCTGCAGGAACTGACCGCCAAGCTGGATCCTGCCCAGCCGACCGGGCTCGACTACTATCCGCTGCTCAGGGCCGGCGAGCGCTTCCCGATCAACGATCCGGCCTATGCCCCTCGCCTGTCGCCCCGTCCCGACGACGACGCGATCTTCTTCCAGGCGATCCTGGAAGGCATGACGGCGATCGAGAAACTGGGCTACGATCGTCTGCAGCACCTCGGCGCTCCACGGCTCAGATCCATCCGCACCGTCGGCGGCGGCGCCCGCAACCCGGCCTGGACCGCCATGCGCAGCTCGGCCCTCGGCGTCGATTTCCTGGAGGCGCGCTCGGTCGAGGCGGCAGTCGGTGCAGCGACCCTCGTGCTTGCCGGGAGATCACCGTGACGACCATTCCGACCATCACTCTTTCCGGCCTGATCGCCCTTTACGACGTCTTCTTCGTCGATCAGTTCGGCGTATTGCGCGACGACGAAGGCGCTTATCCCGGTGCCGCGGAAGCGCTCATGCACCTGAAGGCAGCAGGCAAGACGGTGGTCATCCTGTCGAATTCCGGCCGCAGCGGCGATTACAACGCCGACCGTTTCGTCTCGCTCGGCTTCGCCCGCGAAACTTTCGACCGCTTCGTCACCTCCGGTGACGCGGCCTTCGCCGTCCTCTCCCGCCAGAAACCGGCGGATGTCGGCGCGCGTGCCTATACGATATCGAGCGGCGGCGACCGTAATCTCGCCGAAAGGCTCGGGCTTTCGAGCGTCGAGGATGCGAGCCTGGCCGATATCGTGATCATCTCAGGCAGCGAGGCGGAGAAAATTCCGATGGAAACCTATGCGGGAATGCTGCGTCCCGCAGCCGAACGGGGCGTGCCGGCGATCTGCACAAATCCCGATATCCACAAGCTCGCTGGCGGAACGACCGCGCCGGGTGCGGGCAGTATCGCTTTGCTCTACGAGGACCTCGGCGGCCGCGTCAGCTGGTTCGGCAAACCGCATCCCGACATCTATGAACAGGCGATCGCGTCTTGCGGCGACCCGGCGAAAGCCCGGATCGTCTGCATCGGCGACAGCATCGACCACGATATTCTCGGCGCGGCGACGAGCGGCCTCGCCTCCGTTCTCGTCCGCACGGGCATTCTGTCGGAAACAACGCAGGACGGTCTCGACCGGTTGATGACGGCCGATCGCAGGCCGACCTTCACCATGCCGGCGTTTCGCCAGAGCGGAACCTAAACCGGAACCCCGCGTTCCGAATGCTTCCTCAGCCAGTTTTGAGAGGCATATCGTGGCTCAAGCTCAGCGCACCGTTCCCGATGAAAACGACGCAAGGGAACCGGCAGGTCCACAGCACGACGAGGTTTCGAGCGACGCTCCGGCCGAAGAAGCAAAACAGGACGAACATAAGCCCTCGTTGATCCGCCGGCATCCGTTCTGGACTGCCATGGTGGTGCTGGCGATGCTCGTGCTTGCCGTCGCTGCCTATTTCGTCTGGCTGGTCTACTTTCATCCCTACGAAACGACGGACGACGCATTTGTCGATGCGCGCAGCTTCTCGCTCGCGGCCAAGGTGTCCGGTTATCTCGAGGAGGTGTCGGCCACCGATAACGCCCATGTGTCGGCCGGGGCAGTCATCGCCCGGATCGCACCGCGTGATTACCAGATCGCCGTCGACCAGGCGCAGGCGCAGGTCGAGTCCGCCAGAGCGGCGATCGTCAACGCGACAGCCCAGATCGATGTGGCAACCGCCGCAGTCGAGGAGGCGAAGGCACAGGAAACGTCCTCGCAGGCAGCCCTGGACTATGCCAGGGACGAAGCCCAGCGTCAGAGCCAGTTGCAACAGGGTGGCGCCGGCAGCCTCCAGGCCGCCCAGCAGGCCGCTTCCAATCTGCGTCAGTCGCAGGCCTCTCATCTTCAGGCCAAGGCAAGCGTGACGTCGGCGATAAAGAACAGGGCCGCCGCCGAAGCGCAGCGCAACAGCGCCGAAGCGAGCTTGAAACAGGCCGAGGCGCAGAAGGAGAGCGCCGATCAGAACCTCGACTACACGGCAGTCGTCGCCGCCCAGCCGGGTCGCGTGGTCAGGATCAGCGGCGCCAAGGGACAGTTCATCGAGACCGGCCAGGCGATCGCCATGTTCGTGCCGGACGAGGTCTGGGTGACCGCCAACTTCAAGGAGACCCAGCTTGCCGACATGCGGCCGGGACAGGCGGTGGACCTGACGATCGACGCCTATCCGGACCATGCGCTGCATGGCAAGGTCGATTCGGTCCAGCCCGGCTCCGGCACGGCCTTCTCCCTGCTTCCGGCGGAAAATGCCACGGGCAACTACGTCAAGGTGACCCAGCGGGTGCCGGTGAAGATCGTCGTGGACGAATGGCCGAAGGACGTGTCGATCGGCCCCGGCATGTCTGTCGTCCCGACCGTGACCGTTCGTCCGAGAAGCTGACATCGGGGATCCGACATGGCAACCGCGGCAGCAACAGGCGGCACCGGCGAAAGACGCGCGGGACGCACCACCAACCCATGGCTCATCGCCGTCGTCGTGGCGCTCGCCGTCTTCATGGAAGTGCTCGACACGACGATCGCCAACGTTGCGCTGCGCTATATCTCCGGCGGCCTGGCGATCAGTTCCGACGAAGCCTCATGGGTAGTCACCACCTATCTCGTATCGAACGCCATCGCACTGATCGCCTCCAGCTTCATCGCCCAGAGATACGGACGCAAGCAGTTCTACCTCGTGTGTCTTGCGATCTTTACGGCCGCATCCGTCATGTGCGGTCTGGCATGGGACCTGCCCTCGCTGCTCGTCTTCCGCATGATCCAGGGTTTTGCCGGCGGCGGCATGGTGCCGGTATCGCAATCCATCCTGACCGACGCATTTCCGCCTGCCAAGCGGGGTCAGGCCTTCGCCATATTCGGCGTCGCGGTCGTCGTCGCCCCGGTCATCGGGCCGACCCTCGGCGGCTGGCTCTCGGACAATTTTTCCTGGCACTGGTGTTTCCTGATCAACGGTCCGGTCGGCCTGTTCGCCTTCGCGCTTGTCTATTTCCTCGTGCAGGAACCCGCGGAACTGCGCAGAAAACGGGAGGACATGCGCAGCAAGGGCATTCGCTTCGATATCGTCGGCTTTCTTCTCGTCGCCACCTTTCTCGGCTCCCTCGAACTCGTGCTCGACCGCGGCCAGATCGAGGACTGGTTCGACTCGACCTTCGTCGTGGTCACGACAACGATCTGCGTCATGGCGCTGATCGCCTCGATACCCTGGCTGCTGACCGCGAAAAATCCGGCCGTCGACGTGCGGCTGATCGCGACCAGGCAGTTCGGCTCCTGCATGATCGTCATGCTGGCGATCGGCGCCATCCTGATCGCCACGACCCAGTTCGTGCCTCAGGTCCTGCAGGAGAATTACGGATACACGGCGACCTGGGCAGGGCTTGCATTGTCGCCCGGCGGACTTGTCACGATGGTCATGATGTTCATGGCCGGACAATTGACATCGCGCTTCCAGCCGAAATACCTGATCGCGATAGGCGCCGCCATCATTGCCTTTTCCATGTATGACATGACCCGTCTCACCCCGGATGCGGATTTCGGCTTCTTCGTCTGGTCGCGCTGCATTCTCGGTCTCGGCCTGCCACTGATCTTCATCCCGATCACCGCCGCTTCCTATGACGGGCTGAAGCCGGGACAGACCGATCAGGCTTCGGCGCTCATCAATGCGGCCCGCAACACCGGCGGTTCGATCGGCGTCTCGGTCGCGTCGAACGTGCTGGCGCATCGCGAGCAATGGCACCAGAGCCGCCTGGTCGAGCACGTCGCTCCCGCCGAACCCGCTTATCACGAAACGATGCGCGGCATGCAGGACTTCTTCATGGAACGCGGCGCGTCGATGGCGGATGCACAGAGCCAGGCCATGGCGATGATCGGCCGCCAGGTCGAGCTGCAGGCAAGCTATCTTTCCTATATCGACGTCTTCTACGTGCTGGCGATCATTTCCGCCCTTGCCGTGCCGTTGGCGCTCATCCTGCGCAACGTCGATCTCAAAGCCGGCGGCGGCGGCATGCATTGAGCCGGACAGGGTTTTTCCGTTCATGACGACAACCCACCGAAACGGAACCAACCCCGTTTCCGCGTGTTGATCTGGCACTTTTCCGTTCCAGCCTCATGGAGCATGTCATGGCCATACTTTCCTCCAACGACCGGGAAGCGGCAGCCTATCCGCTGCAATCGCTCTTCGT
>JBQGDG010000135.1:0-6224 GCA_052038935.1 Neorhizobium sp.
ATGACGCGGTCCGGCCACGGGTTGATCCCGTCTCGCAGCCATCCGAGGCTGTCGCGCCAGAACCCGTTCTCATGGCGGGAGTGGAAAAGGCTGAAATGCCCGATGCCGGTCAGGCCGTAGTCGAGCGGGGATAACAGTACCTGCGTTTTCTCGGCGTTTCGATAATAGCCAAGCGTCCTGCCGATTGCCGCCACCGTACCGATCTCGTCGTCGGCCATCGTTACAGCCAGGATCGGTGCCGTCACGGCTTCGAAGCGACGCACCACCTCGTGCCGCTCCTTGGCCGGATGGGTCATTTCCATCCGGCTCCGGCGAAAACTCCATTCGTTGGCCACACCGGCGGGCAGGTCTTCCAGCCAGCCAAGTCGTCTCCCCGGAAAATAGCCGTAGAGTGCCGTCAGCGCCGGCATCACCACGTGCCATTTGAGCAAGAGCCGCAGCCGATGCGCCTCGGCGTAGTCCCGCCAATAGGCATATTGAGCTCCCATCGTCAGCATCCGGTCGATCCGACCGGCAACGGGAGACAGCCCGGCCAGATAGCCGCCGATACTGTGGCCGACGACATGCAGCGGCCGGGAGGGACGGGCCGCATCCATATGACGGAGCGCCCCGTCGAAATCCTGCTCGCCCCAGTCTCGCCAGCGATAACCGCAGCCCCTCAATCGTGCCGGGCGGGATAGGCCGATACCGCGATAGTCATAGGTCAGGACGTCGAAACCCTGCCGCGACAGGAAGTCTGCATAGTAGTGATAATAGCGGGCAAGCACCCCCGTTGCCGGGTTGATGACGATGCTCGCGACAGGGCTCATGCGGGCTGGCCAGAAATGCCCGTTCAGCGTCACGCCATCGCGACAGGTTATCTCGACCGGTTCACCCACTGGCCGCGCGACGGGTCGTCCGGTGATGCGCGTCTCGGGCGGTTCCTCGGTGCTGGCCATATGTCCCTCTCTCCCGGCGGAGAACATACAGGTGCGGTCCCGCTGCGCAATTGGTCGAAAGGCGAAGGGCGGTGATCCGGCCGTCCGATCATCGATAGACCAGCACCGGCACCTTGGCCTCGGCCAGCACCTTCATCGTCACGCTGCCGAGCATGAAGGCCTTGAAGCCGGTTCGCCCGTGCGACGCCATCGCGATCACGTCGCATCCGTGTTTTTCCGCGGTCCTGACGATGCTGCCGGCCGGATCGGCGCTCAGGATCTTTGCCGTCTCGCAGGCTACCCCCTTTTGCTCGGCCAATGCCTTCGCATCGGCTAGAATGCCGTCGGCCTCTTCATTGCTTCGGCGCTCGAATTCGACATGAGCGATTTCCATGCCGGCCGGGTTGACGGTGAACACCTGCAGCGGCTCCATTACCGCAAGCACGGTCACGTCGGCTTTGATTTCCTGGGCGAGATCGTAGGCCTTGCCCAGCGCCTGGGTGGAAAGGGCGGAACCATCGGTTGGTATGAGCACATGCTTGAACATCGTCTTCCCCTTGTTCTGCAGGAGAAGAATGGACCCGGTCCGCCAGTCCGCCTTGACTTGCGTCAAGGTTTGGCCCGGAAAGCGTCTCAGCGCGCCAGCCTGGCAAATCCCTTGGCAAGGATCGGCCCGGTTGGCCGACCGGTCGGCGAACCGCCGGCTTGCTCCAGCGTGATTTCGTAGAGCTGGGCATCCTGCGGCCGCGGCAGGGCAGATCCGCTCAGCCTCGCCGACTGCGAATCCGCGAGAAGCCCGAGCGACATCGGTCCCATATCGCGGGAGGGCAGGGTCCAGACCTGCATCGTCTTGTCGGCGGGCACGGCAAAATCGGCCAGTAGCCGCACACTTGCCGTGTCGTTGCCGAAGTCCTCGACCACGGCCTGCACTTCGCCGGCCTCGTTGAGCAGCACCGCCACCACGAGCGGTTCGTTCGTCCGCGTCACGCTCCACACGAGGCCGCCTGCCAGGATGAGCGAGGCGGCGATTGCCGACATCGCCGCGGCTCGCCAGCCCGAACGCCCGTTGTCGTTGCCGGCGACGGGCATCCGCGTTGAAATCGGGGCGATGGGCTGGGATCCGCCGGCCTCCGGCCGCGGCAGCCGCGCTTCGATCCCATCCCACAGCGCAGGGGATATTGCCGCCGGCTCCATACCGGTATCGAGCGGCAGGAAGCGTTCGCGCGCCTTCGCCACGGCGCTGGCCAGGGCGGCGTTGCGTTCGATCTCGGCCTCCACGGCTGCGGCATCCGTCGCATCGAGCAGACCGAGCACATATTCGTCGGCGATCTCGGGAATATCATGCGGATCGATCTTCATGCCATGCACTCCCGCAGCGAGGAGAGACCGCGCCTGATCCAGGATTTGGCAGTCCCGAGCGGAATTTTCAGCCGGCCGGCGATCTCCCCATGGGTGTAGCCGCCGACATAGGCCATCAGGATGCCACGTCGACGGATTTCGTCCAGCGAGCCCAGGCATTCGCGCAGGCGGCTGTTGCGGTCCAGCCGGTGCCAGGCGGCCATGATCTGTTCCAGCTGCTCGGTGTCCTGCATCGTTTCCAGCCGATCCCCGTCGACCAGATCCTCGCGTTTTCCGTCGCGCAGCATATTGAGCGCCCGGTTGCGCACGACTGCATAGATCCAGCCGCGTGCCGAACCGCGTTCCGGCGCGTATTGATGGGCGTGGGTCCAGATGCGGATGAATGCCTCCTGGACGACCTCTTCGGCGAGATCGCGGCGCCGCAGGATACGTTCCGCCAATGCGACCAGCCTGCCGGCCTCATGATCGTAGATCCGCCGCAGCCCGTTGCGGTCGCCTTTCGCACAGGCGGCGAGCGCCATTTCGAGATCCGTCGTTTGGTCCGCTGCCAAGCCCAAGCCGCACTCTCCTCGCAAGCATTCGCGTAATCGCGAATATGTCGTCTCTGCTGTTGCCATGGCGGACATGCGTGCGTCCAGTCTCTAAAGAGTGAGCGGCTGTCGGTCGCCGTACCCTGATGACACGCCGGACATAAAAATGGATGCAGGCAGGAAATATTTTCGGCGGCTGCATCCGGATGCCTTTCCCCGTGTGTCTTCCTTCCGAGAGCGATTGAAACGGCCATGCGCCCGGCCGCTCTCGAGGAAGTTCAAACGTAACGGGAGAAACACATGAACATCGCTCGCACCGCCCTCGTCGCCTCCACCATGCTCGTCGCTTCGGCGGCTGCCGCCTCTGCAGCCCCGGTTCTCGGCCTGACCGGAGACAAGACCCTTGTCATGTTCGACACGGAGAAGCCCGAAGTGACCAAGACGATGGAAGTCACCGGCGTCGAAAAGCTTGTCGGCATCGATTTCCGCCCCGGCAACAAGACCGTCATCGGCGTTACGCCGGAACACGCGATCGTCTCCATCAACCTCGATACCGGCGCCGCGACCGAAGTGGCCAGGATGGACAAGATGCTGACGATGACCGACGCCCCTGTCGTCGTCGATTTCAACCCGATGGCCGACCGCCTGCGCTTCATGACCGGCACCACCAATCATCGTGTCCATCCGGATACGGGCGCAGTGACGGTCGATGGCGTCCTCGCCTTCGAAGAGGGCGACATGCACAAGGGCGAGACCCCGAATATCGTCGCCGCGGCCTATACGAACTCCATCGGCAAGCCGGAAAAGACGGCGATGTACAATATCGACGCCACGATCGGTGCGCTGATCCAGCAGACCAAGCCGAACGACGGCACGCTGAAGGCGATCGGCAAGCTCGGTATCGAGGGCACGCCGGCCACCTATGCCTTCGACATCCAGGGCCTGGAAGGCGACAAGAACACCGCATATCTCGCGGCCAGCAAGAAACTCTACACCGTCAACCTGGAAACCGGGGCAGCGACCGAAGTGGGTACCATCACGGGTATCGAAAACGAGGTGCGTGACATCGCCATCCTGCCGGCGATGTAATCGGATGGAGGGGCGTAGACGGATACCTGCGCCCCCCCGGCCCGTCACCGCCTGCACTTTTGGCGTCACGGGAGGCGGACGCAGTGTCCGTCTCCTCGCATTTCAGAGTTCGCCCGATATTTCCCGCCGCCGCCGGTCGAGCTCTTCCGAGTAGCGCCGCAGGGTGTGGCTTTCTGAAAGCTGCCCCACGACCTTGCGCTCGATCTGGTTGTTGACCACGGCCAGCGCTTCCGCCTCCGTCTTGTCGAAGATCGCCGCCGCCTGCTTGGCGTTCATGCTCCTCAGCAGCACGTCGTTCTTGTAGCGGATGAAGGAGGACATCTCGGGCTTCTCCTCCCCTCCTTCCGTCGGCGCCGCGTAGACGTCCGGAATAAGGATCAGGCCCACATACTTGTCGGTGTCGTCCACGACGATGACCCGCTGCGCCGAACCGAGGGGGAAATCCTTGCGGAAGTCCTCGAGCGACGTGCTCGCGCGCACCGTCTTCACGTCGGCGCGCATCATCTTGTCGACGGTCAGGTTGCGGATCCAGCCGATGTCATGGGCGCTTCTTATGCTCTCGCCGCGCAGATGGAAGCGCCATGTGGCGAAGGAGTAGCCGAACAGCGTGCGGACCACGACCGACGAGGTGATGACGGCAGCAAGCGCCAGCACCGTGATGGGAAAGTCGCCGGTCACCTCCAGCGCCAGAAAGGTCATCGTCAGCGGTCCGCCGATCACGGCAACCGCCATCGCGCTCATGCCGACGACGGCATAGGTCACCGGTGCCAGCGTCGAATGGGCGAAGAGGATAGGCGTCGTATAGACGAACAGTTTGCCGACGAGCGCGCCGAGGAACAGCGAGGCAAAAAACAGCCCGCCGCGGAAGCCTGCACCGATGGTGATTGCGGACGCGACGGATTTCAGGAGCAGCAGGCCGACCACCGCGCCGATCGCCATGTTCTGGTTCAGGCTGTCGTGCAACGCCCCGTGCCCGGCCGAAAGCACGCGGGTGTCGATCAGCGCCAGGAGGCCAACGACTAGCCCGCCGAGCGCCGGCCGGAATATCGGCGAGATCGAGCTCTTGCGCGCCAGTTCCTCCACATGGCTGACCCCCTGCATGAGCAGGATGCCGCCGCCGGCGCAGACCACGCCGAGCACCACCGCCGGCACGTAGTCCCCCGGCACGACGGTGCCGATTTCGCCGATGTCGATCAGGAACGCGTCGCCGACGAAGAGCCGTGTGACGAAGGTCGCGGCAAGCGCCGACACGACGACGGGGGCCAGGCTGACGATCGTATAGGTGCCGATGATCAGCTCGAATGCATAGAAGGCGCCGGTCAGCGGCGCGTTGAAGGCGGAAGCGATGGCGCCGGCGGCGCCGCAGCCGACGAGGATGCGCAGATCGGAGCGGCGCAGCTGCAGCAGGAAACCGACTTTCGAGGCGATGCCTGAGGAAAGCTGGGTGTAGCCGGCCTCCAGTCCGATCGATGTGCCGAAACCGTTGGAGATCAGGTTCTGCACCGCGACGATGATGCTGTCGGTGAGCGACAGCCGCCCGCCATGCAGCGCATTCGCCTCGATCGGGTCGACCATCGGTTTCTTGCGCCATTTCCTCAGGATCAGGAAGACGAGGCCCATTACCACGCCGCCGGCGGCCGGCGCCCACAACACGACCTTCCAGTCGAGATTGGTGGACGAGCTCAGCCGTTCGCCCGAGCCGATGTCGAAGATCAGCACATGCAGTTCGTGGGATATCCAGCTCATCGCCGCAACGGCGAGGCCGGCAAGCACGCCGATCACCGCAGCCGTGACGATCAGCCCGAACTCGCTGCGCCGGATGAGGACGCGCAGCTGCGCCGGGTCTAGGAGGATGCGGGCAGAGGGCAGTTTGGCTTTGAGGCGGCTGAACATGGAGTGCACTGGATGGCGATGGGAGTGCCGTCGATCGCGGCGGCACGGTGATCATCATGCCTACCTAGCGCGGTCGGCCGCCGAGGCAAATCCCGGTGGCCGCCGGGACGGTAAACATGCCCGCTTAGCCGGTCTTTGCAATCGCGTAGCGGAGGATGACCGCCCCGTTTTCCGCCACCTGCGAGCCGAGCAGGCGCAGCGGCGTCGCAGCTTCTGCGGGCTTGAACAGCGGATTGCCCCTGCCGATGAGGATGGGTGCTATGCAGACCCTGTATTCGTCCACCAGTCCCGCGGCAAGAAGCGTCGCCGTCAGCTCGGCGCTGCCGAAGACGAAGATGGTCTTGCCCGGCTCCCGCTTGAGCCGCGTCAGTTCGCCCACCGGGTCGGCGACGACACGGCTGTTGTTCCAGTGCGCTTCCGTCATCGTCCGCGACAC
>JBQGDG010000136.1:0-13845 GCA_052038935.1 Neorhizobium sp.
GGCAGGTCGGCGGCGGTGGCGTCGCGAAGCTGGAAGGTCATGGCGGGGAGATCACTGTGGCATGGCGTACGGCGATGCTACGCGGCGCTTCCGCAGCCGGCAACAAAAAAGGCGGCCATCGGCCGCCTTCCATGTCTTCGATTTCCTTCCGCTTATTCGTCGCGGTTGCCGAGGAATTGCAGCAGGAAGGTGAAGAGGTTGATGAAGTCGAGATAGAGGGTCAGCGCGCCCATGATGGCCATGCGGCCGGTCGTGACGTCGTCATTGCCTTCCCAGTACATTTCCTTGATCTTCTGCGTGTCGTAGGCGGTGAGGCCGGCGAAGATCAGGACGCCGATCGCAGAGATGGCGAAGCCCATCGCGGACGACTGCAGGAAGATGTTGACGATCGAAGCGATGATCAGGCCGAACAGACCCATGATCAGGAACGAACCGAGACCCGACAGGCTCTTCTTCGTCGTATAGCCGTACAGCGACAGGGCGCCGAACGAGGCAGCGGTCACGAAGAAGGTCTGGACGATGCTTTCGCCGGTGAAGACGAAGAAGATCGAAGACAGCGACAGACCCATCAGACCGGCATAGACCCAGAAGGTCGTCTGCGCCGCCGACACGCTCATCGAATTGATACGGAAGCTCAGGAAGAAGACCATGGCCAGCGGAGCCAGCATGATCACCCACTTGAGCGGGGACGCGAAGAGAAGCTGTTGGAAGGCCGGGTTCGTCGAGGCCAGAGCGTAGGTGCCGTAAGCCGCAACGCCGGTGATCGCCAGTCCGAGCGCCATCAGGTTGTAGACCCGAAGCATGTAGGCGCGCAGGCCTTCGTCGATCATCGCACCGGACTGCGCACGGGACTGCGCCATTCGGTTCTGGTAGTTGTTGAAATCAGCCATTGTTTCCTCTTTAAGCTCCGGAATTATTCACGGTGTCGGGCCCCCTTTACAGACCCAGGCGCCGCTGCGGAGCTCCAGCAAGCCTATCCGCGAATATGATGCGATATCCCTTTACATACAAGGGGCGTGCTGCGCGAAATCATCGCCCGCGCGCGACTGCCGGCAACCTTAGGGACATTCTGACGGGAATTTGAACGAAGATCCCGCCGATCGCACAACCCAGGGATGTCACAGTTCGCGCAGGACCGGTGCCGCCTTCTGCCCGAGAATGCGCCAGGTGCCGAGCAGGCCGATGCCCACCGTCAGCACCAGCGAGATCACGAGCGTCAGAACGGCGACGTCGGGAAGGAATGTCGAGGGCATGCGCATGATGCGGGCGACGACGAACCAGGCCGACAGGCCGCCCGCCAGGAGCGCGAAGATCGCGGTGGCGGCGCCGAGGATGACGTATTCGTAGCTGAACGCCCGCATCAGCATGGCACGCGTCGCCCCGAGCGTCTTGAGGACGACGGCATCATGCGTGCGGGCGCGATTGCCGGCCGCGAGCGCGCCGGCCAGGACGAGAACCGACGCGACGAGCGCGACCGCCGCCGCGGCCCTGATCGCCGTGGCAAGCTGGCCGACGAGCTGGTCGACGAGATCGATCGCATCCTTGACCCGTACGCTGGTGATGGTCGGATAGGCATCGGTGACGGTGCGCAGGATTTCCGCCTCCTTGGCCGCCGAGGCGGAGGGATCGGTCAGGGTCGCAAGCCAGGCATGCGGCGCGCCGCGGAACGTGTTGGGCGAAAAGATCATGACGAAATTGATCGACAGGGATTCCCACTCGACATTACGGAAGCTGGCGATCCTGGCCGTGATGTTGCGGCCGAGCACGTTGACGGTCACCGTGTCGCCGAGCTTGAGGCCGAGTTCGCCGGCCTCTTCGGCCGAGAAGGAAACGAGCGGTTCGCCGTCGTAATCCGCCGGCCACCACTCGCCGGCCGTGAGCGTCGAGCTTTCCGGCCGGTTCTTCGCGTAGGTGATGCCGCGATCGCCGCGCAGCACCCAGCGGCCGGATGGCGGCACGTTCAACTGGCTGACATCCTGGCCGTTGAGGGCGAGGATGCGCCCGCGCAGCATCGGCACTTCGAAGACCTTGGCATCCGGCGCCTGTCCCTTCAGCAATTGCCGGAATCCCTCCACCTCGGCGCTCTGGATGTCGACGAAGAAGAAGTTCGGCGCCTGCGCGGAGATCCGCCCGGTCAGCTGGTTGCGCATGTTGCCGTCGATCAGCGCCAGCGTCACCAGGAGCGCCAGCCCGAGCCCGAGCGACAGAACCACGGAGGGCGTCAGCGCGCCGGGGCGGTGGATATTACCGATCGCCAGCCGCAGGGCCGGCGAGTTGACCCGCGGACTTTTGCGGGCAAGCGCCGTGATGCCGGCGGAAACGACACGCAGCAAAAGGAAGGCGCCGGCGACGGCAGCGAGGAACATGGCGGCAACGCGAGGATCCTCGGCCCAGTAGATCGCCAGTCCCGCCAGCGCTGCAAGGGCAGCTGCCGCCGCGAGCAGATAGGGCCAGGAGGGAAGGCGGCGCGCCTCGAAACCCTGTTCGCGGAAAAGCGCGGTCGCCGGCACTTCCCGGGCGTGGCCGAGCGGCAGGATGGCGAAGGCGAAGGTGACGATGACGCCGAATGCGGCCGCAAGGGCAAGCGCGCCGCCATAGACGACGGTCTGCTCGGGAACCGGCAGGACCCCCTCGAGATACCGGAACGCGATGAAGGGCGAGACCGCGCCGATCACCAGCCCGATCGCGATCCCAACCAGGGCGAGCAGCATGATCTGGATGAGATAGATCATCGTGACGACCGATGCCGGAGCGCCGAGGCACTTGAAGGTCGCGATCGTCGTCCGCTTGGCGTCGAGAAAGGCGCGCACCGCATTGGCGATGCCGACCCCGCCGACGATGAGCGCCGTCAATCCGACGAGCGTCAGGAACTGCGAGAAGCGCTCGATGTTTTCGGCGAGTGCCGGGGCCGCGCGGTCGCTGGTGCGCACCGACCAGCCGGCATCGGGAAACTCGCGGTTGGCGCGTGCGGCGACGGCGCCGCGCGTCGCCGGATTCTCGAGGCGGACCTTGTAGGCATGTTCGACGAGGCTGCCCACGGTGATCAGGCCCGAAGCCGCGAGCGCCTCGCGGCTGATCATCAGGCGCGGGGCGAAACCGAAACCGTCCGACAGGGCGTCCGGCTCGCTGGCGAGCGTGCCGCGGAGCACGAGCCGGGTATTCCCGAGCAGGATTTCCTCGCCGGGCGACAGGCCGAGGCGATCGATCAGCAGCGGTGCCGCAAGGGCGCCGAAGACGCCCTCCTGCTGCGCGAGAAGCTCTCCGAGCGGCTGGCGGGGCTCGGTCTCGACCTGGCCGTAGAGCGGATAGGCGCCGTCGACGCCCTTGACCTCGACCAGCGCCTGGCCGGAACCGTCCGCCTTGCGTGCCATGGAGCGCAGTCCGGTGGAAACGCTGACCTCGCCGAGGCCGCCGAGAAAGGCTGCCTCCCGCTCGCTGGCCTCGCGGTTGTTGAGTTCGAAGCGGAGATCGCCGGCGAGCAGGGACTGGCCCTGGCCGGCGATCGCTCCGGTGATTGCGGTCGACACGGAATTGACGGTGGCGATCGCCCCGGTGCCGAGCGCGATGCAGGCGAGGAATATGTAGAAGCCTCCGAGACCGCCGCGCATTTCCCGAAGCGCGAGACGGAAGGCGATCGACAGGCGGGCCGTCGCCGTGCTCATGCACGCACCGCCAGGTCGGGAGCCCGTTCGGCGCTGTCGTCGACGATCTGGCCGGAGCGGACCTTGATCTGCCGGCTGCAGCGCCCGGCAAGCGTGCCGTCATGGGTGACGAGCAGCAGCGTCATGCCGCGCTCCGCCTGCTTGGCGAAGAGCAGGTCGGCGATCTGCCGGCCGGTCTCCGTGTCGAGATTGCCGGTCGGCTCGTCGGCGATCAGCAGCGCCGGGGAAGGTGCCAGCGCCCGCGCGATGGCTACGCGCTGCTGTTCTCCCCCGGACAGCTGCCCGGGATAATGGTTCAGCCGTTCGCCGAGCCCGACCGCGGTCAGTTCGCGGGCGGCGATCTCGAACGCGTCGGCCTTGCCGGCGAGTTCCAGCGGCACCGCGACGTTTTCGAGCGCCGTCATGTTGGCGATGAGGTGGAAGGACTGGAAGACGATGCCGATATTGCGGCCGCGGAACTCCGCCAGCCTGTCCTCGGAGAAGCTGTGGATCGGGGCGCCGTTGATGAAGATCTCGCCGCTGTCGAGCCGTTCGAGCCCGGCCAGAACCATCAGCAGGGTCGATTTGCCGGAACCGGACGGTCCGACGATGCCGACGGCTTCCCCGACGCCGATCGCAAGATCGATGCCCTTCAGGACATGGACGGAAGCGGCGGCGCTGCCGAGGGTCAGGTCGGCGTTTTTGAGCTCGATAACGGTTTCAGTCAAAACGAATAGCCCTATATCAGGAACATGCCGGGCACTCTGCCGCACGGCCTTTGCGAAAATCTAGGAGACGCAGGGTGAGTTTTAAAGCAAGCCTCCTTCACTTCATCGTCATGGCCGTCTTCCTCGTCGGTGCATCCGGTGTCCGGGCACAGCAGGGCGCGGTCAATCTGGTCGGCTTCGGCGACAGCCTGATGGCCGGATACCAGCTCGAGCCGACGGAATCCTACACGGCCCAGCTCGAGACGGCGCTGAAGGCGAAGGGCCACGAGGTCGCGATCGCCAATGCCGGAGTTTCCGGCGATACGACGTCCGGCGGCCTTTCCCGCATCGACTGGTCCGTCCCCGATGGCACGCATGGCGTCATCCTCGAACTCGGCGCCAACGACGCGCTGAGAGGCATCGCCCCCGAACAGACGGAAAAGAACCTGGATTCCATGCTCGCCCGGCTCAAGGAGCGGGGCATCGCCGTGTTCCTCGTCGGCATCCTGGCGCCGCCGAACATGGGCGGCGACTACGCCGAGAAGTTCAATCCGATCTACAAGAGGCTGGCGGCGAAATATGCCGTGCCGCTCTACCCGTTCTTCCTCGACGGGGTGACGACGGTGAGCGGCATGCAGCTGGAGGACGGCATGCATCCGAACGCCCAAGGCGTCGCCGTCATGGTGGAACGGTCCCTGCCCGCCATCGAGGCATTTCTGGGGGACATCGATCCGGCCGGAAAATAAGCGCTTGCGCGGAACCGGATTGCGTGATTCGCTGTTAGCATCTGCAAAAGATTCGAGGAGGTTCGCGTATGCCGAGACTTTTCACCGCCCTCGAAGTCCCGCGCAATGTCGCCATGTCGCTTTCCCTCCTGCGGGGTGGCCTGCCGGGCGCGCGCTGGATCGATGTGGAAAACTACCACATCACCCTCCGCTTCATCGGGGACGTCGACAATCGCACCGCCGACGAGATCGTCGACCGGCTGGACCGGATCGACCGCCCGGAATTCCAGGCGCAGCTGACCGGCATCGGCTCCTTCGGTTCGAAAAAGCCGCATTCGGTATGGGCCGGCGTCTCGGTCTCGCCGGACATGCTGGCGCTGCAGGCCGAGATCGAGCGTATCTGCCAGCGCATCGGCCTGCCGCCAGATCCGCGCAAGTTCATGCCGCATGTCACGCTCGCCCGGCTGAAGAACTGCCGCCTCGACGACGTCGTGCATTACCTCTCCGGACGGGGCAATTTCTACACCGCGCCCTTCAACGTCTCCCGTTTCGTGCTGATGTCTTCCAAGGAATCCGTCGGCGGCGGCCCCTATCTGACGGAGGAGATATTTTCCCTCCGCGATGCCGGGCGCAGCTACGAGATCGGCGAGATGGAAGGCGCAAAGTCGTTCTTCTGACGGAGGAGGCATGGCCTATCTGCTTCTCGACGGCGATGCCGTCCGGCAGGAACTGGCGAAGCTCGAAGGCTGGCAGCTCTCCGGGGACGGCCGGGCGATCTCGAAATCCTTCTCGTTCGCAACCTTCGTCGACGCATTCGGCTTCATGAGCGAATGCGCATTCGCCGCCGAGCGGCTCGACCACCATCCGGACTGGTCCAACAGCCATCGTCGCGTCGACGTCAGTCTCACCACCCATGTGAAGAAACAGCTCACCGACCGGGATTTCGCGCTCGCGGCCGCCATGGACAGGGCGGCGGCCCGCCGGCTTTGATTTTCCGTACGGCATTTCCCATATGGGGGACAGTGTATCTGACGGAGCGCCCATGGACGACGTGAAGATCGGCGAAATCCTGCTGCCGGGTGACGACGAGACCCGGAGCCGTCGCGAAAGACAGGTTCAGGCGAAGTTCTGGCCGACCCTGAAGCGGGCAGTGCGGCACGTCCCGTTCAGCAGGGATGTGATCGCGGCGTATTATTGCGCGGTGGACCGCAGGACCCCGGCGCGGGTACGCGGCGTGCTTCTGGCCGCCCTCGCCTATTTCGTCATGCCGTTCGATTTCCTTCCGGACATCTTCGTCATGGTCGGCTTCACCGACGACGTCGCGGTGCTTGCGGCGGCTCTGAAGATGATTCAGGGGCATATTGCCGACCGCCACTACGAAGCCGCGGACAAGGCCCTAGCCGATCATCCCGACATCAAGGCGGACGCCGGAACGCAAGCCGGCTGAGCGCGGCCTCTCAGGACGGCCCCGCCGGCGGATCACCGAGCGCCCTGCGCAGACGCTGGAAGGCAAGCCGGATGCGCGATTTCACCGTGCCGAGCGGTAGGCCGGTCGTCCGGGCGATTTCCGCATGGGTCTGGCCGAGGAAAAACGCCGCCTTCACCAGCACCATCTGCTCATCCGGAATCTGGCTCAGGGCCCGGCGTACCCGCGCGTCCCTCTCCTCGCCGTCGAACAGCACATCCGCCGCCTCGACATCCATCACCAGCCAATGGGTATCGCCCAGATCGCGCTTGCCCCTGGCGCGTCGCTGGGCGTCCAGGCGGCGGTTGCGGGCGATGCGGAACAGCCAGGTCGACAGGGAAGACTTGCGCGCGTCGTAGAGCGACGCCCGGTGCCATAGAATGGTCATGACTTCCTGGACCAGTTCCTCGGCTTCGTCATGCGCCATCCGCTGGTTCACCAGCCACGATTTCAGCCGCGGACCGAAATAGTGGAAGAGCACGCCGAAGGCTGCCTGATCACGCTCCTCGGCCACCGCCCTGGCCAAGCGCGCAAAGTCGTCCCTGTCGTCATCCTGCATCCAAACTACGCAATTTTTTCCGAGCTAGATTCGTATTTATGCGGCCATACTAATGTCATTGCCGGACTTTGGAAGAGGACAAACTGTTGCCCTAATCCTTGTGTCATTGGCAGCCTGCCCCACCAATACCCACCCGCGTTGCAGCAGCAACGATCTTCGGGAGGCTTGAATTCCGGCAAGGCCCGCAAAACACGGTGCAACCCGTCTGCCGTTGACGGATTGGTAACCAGAATTAAGTCAAAACGAACCAGATCATGGCCCGCTTCACAGAGTTCCTTCCGCTGAAGCGTCACGTATAACAAACCCGGCAGGAAACCATGTCCGCACGTAAAGTCGCACTCGCATTGGCCCTTACGTTGGTAAGCGCAAGTGTCGCCTCGGCTCAGACGCCGAACCGTATTCAGCAGTTCAAGGCCTGGGGCGCCTATTCTTACAAATCCGGCAACAGCACCGTGTGCTACGTGCTGTCGGTTCCGACCAGCAAGGAACCGGCCAATGTCGATCATGGAGATATCTTCTTCATCGTGTCGCAGCGTCCGGGACAGAACATTTCCTACGAACCGCAGGCGATGGTGGGTTATCCGCTGCAGGCCAATTCGAAGGTTACCGTCACGATCGACGGCAAGAGCTTCACCATGTTCACCAAGGACAAGGCCGCCTGGGTCGAAAACGCCGCCGAGGAGCCCGCGCTCGTCGCCGCGATGCGGGGCGGCAGCTCGATGACGGTCGGCGCCGTCTCCGGCCGCGGCACCAAGACGACCTATGCCTATTCGCTGTCCGGTATTTCCGCGGCGCTGAAGCAGATCGAGTCCTGCAAGTAGGACGAAATCCGCGCCACCATCAGAAGAGGCCGGCCCGTCCGGCCTTTTTGTGTTTTCCGGCTCCTGTCGAAGACATAGTGACGTGGCGCCGATTTGATGGTAAAGGGGCGCCCGACACCGATCCCGCGCCATTCTCCGCCCGAGAGGCGCTTGCCGGATCCGAAGAATTCACGGAAAGATATGCCTGACGATGCGCCCTCAGACGCGCTGCGACGGCATCTGTTGGACAGGATGGAAGAAATGTCGGTCTCCGCGGCCCTCGCACCCGTCGCCATCAAGGCACCGCTGGTAGCCAATCCGGATCTCTTCAGCGCCAAGCCGTCGCTGATCGGCCTCAGCCGCGAAAGCATGGCCGATGCTCTCCGCGAGAAGGGCGTGCCGGAAAAGCAGGTCAAGATGCGGGTCAGTCAGCTCTGGCACTGGCTCTATATCCGCGGCGTGTCCGATTTCGACGCCATGACCAACGTGGCCAAGGACATGCGCGAGATGCTGAAGACGCATTTCACCATCGCCCGGCCTGAAATCGTCGAGGAACAGGTCTCGAACGACGGCACCCGCAAGTGGCTGCTGCGTTTCCCGCCGCGCGGCGCCGGCCGGCCGGTCGAGGTGGAGACCGTCTATATTCCCGAAGAAGGACGCGGCACGCTGTGCATTTCCAGCCAGGTCGGCTGTTCGCTCACCTGTTCCTTCTGCCATACCGGCACGCAGAAGCTCGTCCGCAACCTGACGGCCGAGGAAATCCTGGCGCAGCTCCTGCTCGCCCGCGACCGGCTGGGCGATTTTCCCGGCGCCGACGCACCGCCCGGCGCCTTCGTGCCGACAGGCGAGCGCAAGGTCACCAATATCGTGATGATGGGCATGGGCGAGCCGCTCTACAATTTCGAGAGCGTCAAGACCGCCCTGCTGATCGCCTCGGACGGCGACGGATTGTCGCTGTCGAAGCGCCGTATCACGCTGTCGACCTCCGGCGTCGTGCCGGAAATCTACCGCACCGGCAAGGAGATCGGCGTGATGCTGGCGATCTCGCTGCATGCCGTGCGCGACGAGCTGCGCGACATGCTGGTGCCGATCAACAAGAAGTATCCGCTGGCCGATCTGCTCGAAGCCTGCCGCGCCTATCCGAGCCTTTCGAACGCCCGCCGCATCACCTTCGAATACGTGATGCTCAAGGACGTCAACGACAGCCTCGAGGACGCCAAGCTGCTGATCAAGCTGCTGAAGGGCATTCCGGCCAAGATCAATCTCATCCCGTTCAACCCGTGGCCGGGCACGAATTACCAGTGCTCGGACTGGGCGACGATCGAGAAGTTCGCCGATTTCATCAACCAGGCGGGTTATGCCTCGCCGATCCGCACGCCGCGCGGCCGCGACATCCTGGCCGCCTGCGGCCAGCTGAAGTCGGAATCGGAGCGGATGCGCAAGACCGAACGGCTCGCCTTCGAGGCGATGATGATCGCCGGCCACGGCGAAGACGACTGAATGGCGGATGGGCCGAGCACGTCGTTGTTGATTTCGGGGCCTGGGCTCCATAAGAAGCGCGACAGATAAAAACTGCTCGGAGGACACCATGCGCACTCTCATTCTCGCCCTTGCCGCGGCGACCATTCTGGCCGTGCCGGCAAAGGCCGCAGACGTCACCGTCGCCGTCACCGCGATCGTCGAACATCCGGCGCTCGACGCGGCCCGCGACGGCGTCAAGGAAGCGCTCGCCGAGGCCGGCTACAAGGAAGGCGAGAACCTCAAGTTCCTCTACGAGTCCGCGCAGGGCAATCCCGGCACCGCGGCGCAGATCGCCCGCCAGTTCGTCGGCGACGAGCCGAGCGTCATCGTGCCGATCTCGACGCCTTCCGCCCAGGCCGTGGTTTCCGCCACCCGCGACATCCCGGTCGTCTTCACCGCCGTGTCCGATCCGGTCGGCGCGCAGCTGGTGAAGGACGCGGAAAAGCCCGGCCGTAACGTTACCGGCCTCTCCGACATGTCGCCGGTCGCCGAACACATCGCGCTGATCAGGGAAATCTCGCCGAACGCCAAGTCGATCGGCTTCCTTTACAACACCGCCGAGACTAATTCCGTCTCGATCCTGGCCGCCCTCAAGGAGGAAGCCGCCAGGAACGACATGACCGTGGTCGAGTCGGTCGCCACCAAGTCGGCCGAAGTCCAGGGCGCTGCGCGTGGCCTCGTCGGCCGCGCCGATGTCTTCTACATCCCGACCGACAACACGATCGTTTCCGCCTTCGAAGCCGCCGTCGGCGTGGCCGAGGAAGCCAAGATCCCGCTTTATGCCGCCGATACCGGTTCCGTCGACCGCGGCGCGATCGCCGCCCTCGGCTTCAACTATTTCGACGTGGGCAAGCAGACCGGCGCGATCGTCGTGCGCATTCTCAAGGGCGAGGCGCCCGGCGACATTCCGGTCACCGTCGCCGCCGGCACCGATCTCGTGATCAACAAGGGCGCGGCCACCCGCATGGGCGTGACGCTGCCCGAGGCCATCGTCTCGCGCGCCACGCGCACCGTCGAATAAGCCGCCTGCCATCAACGCATCGGATGGCCGACCCGTCATCCGATGCGACCGACGACCAACCGCCGCGGCAAGCGCCGGATAGACCAAGGGAGCACGAAAGGTGCTTAGTCAGATCGCCTTCTGGGGCGCAGTGGAACTCGGGCTGGTTTTCGCCTTCGTCGCCATCGGCGTGTTCCTCGCCTTCCGGGTTCTCGATTTCCCCGATCTCACGGTGGACGGCTCGTTTCCGCTCGGGGCGGCGGTCGCGGCGGTGCTGATCACCATCGGCATCAATCCGTGGCTTGCCGCCGGCGTCGCCATGATCGCCGGCGCCGCGGCCGGCATGGTGACCGCCTTCCTCAACGTCCGTTTCCGCATTCTCAACCTGCTCGCCTCGATCCTGACGATGATCGCGCTCTTCTCCGTCAACCTGCGGGTGATGGGAAAGCCGAACGTGGCTCTGATCAACGCCGACACGATGCTGAGCCCTTTCTTCGGCCTCGGCCTGCGTGAAGTCTATGTGCGGCCGCTCTTCGTCGGCGTGCTGGTGGTGATCGCCGTCATCGCCGTCTGGCGTTTCCTCGAAAGCGACGCCGGACTTGCCATGCGGGCGACCGGCGCCAATCCGCGCATGTCGCGCGCCCAGGGCATCGACACCAGCTGGCAGGTCTATCTCGGACTGGCCCTCTCCAATGCGCTCGTGGCCCTCGGCGGCGCACTGTTTGCGCAGACCAACGGTTTTGCCGACGTCACCTCCGGTGTCGGCACGATCGTCGTCGGCCTGGCGGCGGTCATCATCGGTGAGACGCTGTTTGGCGCCCGCGGCATCCTGCTGGCGCTGATCGGCTGCGTCGTCGGCTCGATCCTCTACCGCATCGCCATCCAGGTGGCGCTCTCGACGGATGCGCTCGGTCTGAAAGCCTCCGACCTCAATCTCGTCACCGCCGTCCTCGTGGCCGTGGCGCTCGTTCTGCCGCGCCTGCGCCGGGGGGCTTCGTCGTGATCGATCTCAGCAACATCCACGTCACCTTCGGCAAGGGCACACCGCTGCAGAAGGAAGCGCTGAAAGGCGTCAACCTGACGATCGAGGAAGGCTCCTTCGTCACCGTCATCGGTTCGAACGGCGCCGGCAAGTCGACCCTGCTCGGAGTTCTGGCCGGCGACGTGCTGGCCGGCGAGGGCAAGGTCATGATCGGCAAGACCGACGTGACGCGCAAGCCGACCTCGGCGCGCGCGGGGCTCGTCGCCCGCGTGTTCCAGGATCCGCTGGCGGGAAGCTGCGGCTCGCTGTCGATCGAGGAGAACCTCGCGCTCGCGGCCCGCCGTGGCGAACGCCGCGGTCTGCGCGCGGCTCTCGGCCCGCGCCGGCGCGAACTGTTCCGCGAACGTATCGCCGAGCTCAATCTCGGCCTCGAGAACCGGATGAAGGACCGCATGGATCTCCTCTCCGGCGGCCAGCGTCAGGCCGTGTCGCTGGTCATGGCGACGCTGTCGGGCTCGGAAGTGCTGCTGCTCGACGAACATACGGCGGCGCTCGATCCGGGCATGGCCGAGTTCATCATGAAGCTGACCCAGCGGGTCGTGTCGGAGCGCAGGCTCACCACGCTGATGGTGACGCATTCGATGCGCCAGGCGCTGGATTTCGGTCATCGCACGATCATGCTGCATGGCGGCGAGATCATCCTCGACGTCAGCGGTGACAGCCGCAAGGACCTGCAGGTCGAGGACCTGATCGCCATGTTCCGCAAGATGCGCGGCGAGACGCTGGACGACGATGCGCTGCTGATCGGCTGAAGCCGGCCGGCGCAGCCCTTCCTCCACGGCAGGCACCGCGGGGCTTGTGAGCGGAACGTCGCCCGAAGGCCGCTTTCGCCCCGGGACGATCGCTCCGCTCTAGCGGGCCTGGGTGAAGAAGATTTTCGCCGCGAAGACCGAGAAGACGCCGGCAAAGGTGTAGTCGATGCCGCGCAGGACCTTCGGATTGGCCTGCAGCCATGCCGACAGCCTGTCGGCGGCCAGCACGACAACGAGATTCACCGGCATGCCGATGACGATGAAATAGATTCCGAGGAAGATCAGTTTTCCGGTGACATGCGGATCATGCGCCGTAACGAACTGCGGCAGGAAGGTCATGAAGAAGATGATGACCTTCGGATTGAGGATATTGACCCAGAAGCCGGCCGAGATGTTGGCGAGGGCGCTGCTCTGCGGCCGCTCGACCTTCTCGACGGACAGTTTGGAGCCGAAACGGATGGCCTGGATGGCGAGCCAGAGAAGATAGGCCGCACCGCCGGTCTTCAGGATGAAAAACGCGGTCGGCGAGGCGGTGATCAGGGCCGAGACGCCGAAAGCGACGAGCAGAGTGTGGCTGACGACCCCGAGGCTGGTGCCGAGAACGGTATAGAGGGCCGGCTTGCGCCCTTGTCCGAGCGCCCGGCTGATCGACAGCGTCATGTCCGGTCCGGGCGTGATCGCCAGGAGAAGGCCGGCGGCGGTGAAGGCGAGCAGCGTCGCCAGGGTCGGCAGATATTCCATCACTGTACTCGAAAGCCGGACAAGGATGGTTCGCTTTATCCGGCTTTCGGCACGATGCCAAATCAATCAATCAGCGGCTTGCGATGAATTCTTTTGATGCATCGGCAAAGTCGGCATGCCAGCGGGAGAGCGGCGGTCGGTTTTCGATGATATCGCCGATCGCCCAGGCCATGCGTCGTTCATCGGTTGCCCGGTCGACGTCGTTATCGGGGCACAGGATGTAGAAATCGCCGCGTTCGAGGCTCTGCAGCATGAATTCCACCGTCTGCCCGGACGTCCAGGCGCCGGCTGGCTTTTCCGTCCGGCCGCCGGCGGCGAGCGGAGTGAAGACGAAACCCGGGATCAGCAGATGGGCGGTGACCCTGCAGCCTTCGGTATTGCGCAGTTCGTGCTGCAAGGCTTCGGTGAAGGCTTTCACCCCGGCCTTGGAAACATTGTAGGCGGGGTCGCCGGGCGGCGTGGTGATCCCCTGCTTGGACCCGGTATTGATGATCAGCGACGGTTCGCCATGGGCGATCATCGCCGGTCCGAAGGTGCGGCTGCCGTGGACGATGCCCATCAGGTTGACGGCGAGCACGTTGTCCCAGTTGGCCTGCGGTCCGAAAATGCTGCTGCCGGGCTGGATGCCGGCATTGTTCATCAGCACATGGACGCGGCCGAAGCGCTGGATGACGGCACGTTCGAGCGCCGCGATCTCTTCCGGTTTCGACACGTCGGTGCCGATGGCCACCACGTCATGTTCGCCGCCTTCCGAAAGCCCCGCGACTTCGCGGCACGCTTCGGAAAGCCTGTCGCCCTCGAGATCGGCAAGCACGACCGACAGGCCCATGCGGGCGAATTCCTTCGCTGCCGCAAGGCCGATGCCGGATGCGGCACCGGTGACGACGGCGAC
>JBQGDG010000137.1:0-19528 GCA_052038935.1 Neorhizobium sp.
CGCGATGGAGCGCCCAGACGATCAGCGCGACATGGTGCTGTTCCTGCCGGACGAAATTCTCGTCGTCGACCACCATGCGGCCAAGGCCTGGGTCGATCGCTACGATTTCGAAAAGGGCGGAGTGACGACCGACGGCAAGTCGGGCGAGATCGCACCCGATCCGTTTCAGCGCACGACGGTGACGCCGCCGAAGGGGGACCACAGGCCGGGAGAATATGCCCAGCTAGTGACCAAGGCCAAGGAGAGCTTCCGTCGCGGCGACCTGTTCGAGGTCGTGCCCGGACAGAAGTTCATGGAGCGCTGCGATTCCAAGCCATCCGAGATTTCCAACCGGCTCAAGGCGATCAACCCGTCACCCTATTCCTTCTTCATCAACCTCGGAAACCAGGAGTATCTGATCGGTGCGTCGCCCGAGATGTTCGTGCGCGTATCGGGGCGGCGGATCGAGACCTGCCCGATCTCCGGCACGATCAAGCGCGGCGAGGATGCGATCTCCGACTCGGAGCAGATCCTCAAGCTCCTGAACTCCAAGAAGGACGAGTCGGAGCTCACCATGTGCTCGGATGTCGACCGCAACGACAAGAGCCGCGTCTGCGAGCCGGGTTCGGTGAAGGTGATCGGTCGCCGGCAGATCGAGATGTATTCGCGGCTGATCCATACGGTCGACCATATCGAGGGACGCCTGCGCCCCGACATGGACGCTTTCGACGGGTTCCTGTCGCATGCCTGGGCGGTGACGGTCACCGGAGCGCCGAAACTGTGGGCGATGCGTTTTATCGAGAACCACGAAAAGAGCCCGCGCGCGTGGTATGGCGGCGCAATCGGCATGGTCGGCTTCGACGGAAACATGAATACGGGGCTGACGCTCCGCACCATTCGCGTCAAGGACGGCATAGCAGAGGTGCGTGCCGGGGCGACGCTGTTGAACGACAGCAACCCGGAAGAGGAAGAGGCCGAAACCGAACTGAAGGCATCCGCCATGATATCAGCCATTCGCGATGCGCGTGCGGGCAATAGCGGCAAGGTCGGCCGTGACGTGGCCAAGGTCGGCGAAGGCGTCAGGATCCTGCTCGTCGACCACGAGGACAGTTTCGTCCATACGCTCGCCAACTATTTCCGCCAGACGGGCGCGACCGTATCGACCGTGCGCACGCCCGTTCCGGAAGAGGTGTTCGACCGGATCGATCCCGATCTCGTCGTCTTGTCGCCCGGACCGGGCAATCCGAAGGATTTCGACTGCAAGGCGACGATCAAGACCGCGCGTGCCAAGGGCCTGCCGATCTTCGGCGTATGCCTCGGCCTGCAGGCGCTTGCGGAAGCTTACGGCGGCGAGCTGCGGCATCTGGCGCTGCCTATGCATGGCAAACCGTCGCGGATCCGGGTGCTGGAGCCTGGCATCGTCTTCTCCGGTCTGGCGAAGGATGTGACCGTCGGCCGCTATCACTCGATCTTCGCCGATCCGGCAACGCTCGACCGTGACTTCATGATCACCGCCGAAAGCGAGGACGGGACGATCATGGGCATCGAACACGTCAAGGAACCGATCGCCGCCGTGCAGTTCCACCCGGAATCGATCATGACGCTCGGCGGCGATGCCGGCATGCGGATGATCGAGAACGTCGTGGCGCATCTGGCGCGCAAGCGGGAAACGAAGGCGGCCTGATTGACCAACCCGGCCGAGGAGCTGACGTTTGAATTCGAGGAGCCGCGACAGGAGGAGTGCTCCTGCTGTGGCGCTCCCCGGCTCGTCCTCGTCCGCTTCGTTTATCGCGGAGGCGATGCCTATGCGGTCTACAAGGCATGGCTGTCCCTCGGCGGTCACGAGCGCGTGGCGGACATGCTGGTAGTGTTCGGCGAATGGGGAGACGACGGCTCTATCGACGATCGGGTGGAATTCCGCTTGAACCTCTGGTGTTCGGAAGACCACTGGAACGTGTCGGTTGCGGATCATGCGCCGGCTACGGCTCAATCAGGTCAGCTGGGAAAGCAGCTCGATCGGGAAGAGGCTCTGACACATCCCTGGATACAGGACGTGTTCGATCTCAGCGACGAAATTGTCCTCCATGATCAGCCGTTGATCGACTATCTTACCGACAGGCCGACATTGCAGTGAAAGCCGATGTCGGCGCCGGCGCGCTGGCGACCTTTGGCCTTTGACAAATACCCGCTCCTCCATCATATAGCGACGCATTCGAAACCGCCGCAGCGAGATCCTCGCTGCGGCGGTTTCGTCGTTTTGGCATGTGGTTCTGCAAATCGTTCGCAGACGCAAAAAGGACAAGAGACGTGGCGAGAAACGACAGGACGGTCGAGCGGCTGGCATTCTGGGGTATCCCGATTTCGATCGGGGTATTGGGTCTGAAGATGCTGGCCTGGTGGGTGACCGGTTCGGTGGCGCTGCTCTCCGACGGGCTTGAATCCTTCGTCAACGTCACCGCCGCCTTCATCGCCTATTTCGTCATCCGCTATGCGCAGCGCCCGGCCGACCAAGATCATCAGTTCGGGCACCACAAGGCCGAATATATCTCCGCCGTCGTCGAAGGCGTACTGATCGTCGTCGCGGCGATCCTGATCATCCAGGAGGCTTGGGCAGCGCTGTTCTCTCCGGTGCTGATGGAAGCGCCGGTCGCGGGCCTGGCGATCAATGCGGTCGCCGGCGTCATCAATGCCGTCTGGGCCACGATCCTGATCCGCAACGGCAGGACGCACCGGTCGCCGGCACTGACGGCGGACGGCCATCACATCATGTCGGACGTGGTCACGTCGGCCGGCGTGTTCGTCGGCCTCATCCTCGCCGTCGTGACCGGTTATGCCATCCTCGATCCGCTGCTGGCGATCCTCGTGGCGATCAACATCCTGTGGCAGGGCTACAAGGTGATCAGCCATTCGCTCGGCGGGCTGATGGACAAGGCGCTGGAACCGGAAGAGGAAGCCGCCGTACGTGACGCGATCGCGGCAAATAGCGGCGGCGTGCTCGACGTGCATGATCTCAAGTCGAGGCGGGCAGGCGCGGCCGCCTTCATAGATTTCCATCTCGTCGTGCCGGCCTCGATGCCGGTCGGCGAGGCGCACGACATCTGCGACCGCTTGGAAGATGCGATCAAAGCGGTTATTCCCGGCGCCACATTGGCGATCCATGTGGAGCCTGAAGGCGAACATGCCCATGGACAGAAAGTCGAAATCGAAGGAACAGGCAAATGACGATGACGGATGTCAGCGGGCTGTCGCAGCTCGGCAAGCAGGTCGATACACCCCGGAGCCCGGAAGAGGCGGTGCTGGAACGGGTGCCCAACAGCAATCAGGGCACCGATTACGTGACGCGGTTCACGGCGCCGGAATTCACCTCGCTCTGCCCGATGACCGGCCAGCCGGATTTCGCCCATATCGTGATCGACTACATCCCGGATGCGCATCTGGTGGAATCCAAGTCGCTGAAGCTGTTTCTGACCTCGTTCCGCAACCACGGCGCCTTCCACGAGGATTGCTCGGTCTATATCGCCCGGCGGCTGGTCGATCTGCTGCAGCCGAAATGGCTGAGGATCGGCGCCTACTGGTCCCCGCGCGGTGGAATCCCGATCGACGTCTTCTGGCAGACGGGTGAGGTCCCGGCCGGGGTCTGGCTGCCGGACCAGGGCGTGCCGACCTATCGCGGCCGCGGGTGAGAAGTTCCGTTCAGCCTTGTCGCCTTGTTCCGTGACCCGATTGCGAAATCGGACGGGCTGATGAAGCGAGGCCGCCGCTAGTCGTCCGGTGCCTCACGAGACCGGGCGATCAGATGTCGAGGCTGTCGTCGCTGCCTGCATCCGTGTCGTCGGAAGGGTCGTCGTCCTGATCGTAGTCTGCCCGCTGGAAGCGATCGTCGTCGCCGGCCAACCCGTCGCGGTCATCGCCAGCCTCCCGGATCGCGTCATCGCCGTAGTAGTTGTTGATGACGGTTTCCTCTACCGGCGTCTCGGACGCGCCGAAGGCGCCGGCGCCGGCCAGCGGGTTGCCGAGCCCCGCGCCGGCCATGTGGTCGCTGAACAATCCGGAAAGGGAATTGGCGAGCAGCATGCCGCCGGCGACCCCGGCCGCTGTGCCGAGCGCACCGGTCAGGAAACTGCTGCCGGCCGAAGGGCCGCGGTAGCCGCTGCCGCTCCAGGGGCCGGACGGCGGCGGCGCTCGATATCCGTCGTCGTCGACGCGGCGCCCTGCGTCGTAGCCCCGGCGGGAATTGCTCCACGGTCCGGGCGAGGGCGGAGCCGGAGCCTGCTGCTGGGACGAACCGAAGATCGAGCTGAGAAAGCCGCCACCCTGTTCCGCCCGGTGATGGTCGCTTTCGTCTGCCTCGAGCTCCCTGATCCGGTCTTCGAGCTGCCGGATGCGTCCGGCCGCGGCCTCGAGGCCCTTTTCCTGGACGACGACGGCCTGTGCGAGATAGTAGGTCGCGTAGGGTTGTTTTCGGGTCTCGCTCTCGATCAGCTCTTCCGCTTCGCGATCGCGCGGCGTTGCGGATGCGGTTCGGACCCGGTCGAAAAGTCCATTGAGAAGCTGGCGTTCTTCCGGTGACATGTCTGCCTCCCTGATCTGCCCCATGGGGCTGTTGCCATGCTCAAGGAAGTAGGAGGCGATTGCGGCTTTTCAAACGGCCGCAATCTTAATTTGCAGTAAGGTCGATGCCTGTCAGCCGAGGGCGAGCGAGAGGCCGAGAACTGCAGTCACACCCCCGAGGAGGCGGTTGAGGCGCGGGTCGACGCGCGCAATGCCCAGGCCCGCCGCAACCCCCGCCAGATGCAGCAGGGCGGTCGAGACGACGAAGCCGACGCCGAACCGCAATGCGCCCGCCGAGCCGAGCTCGGCACCATGGGCATGGCCGTGGAAGAGGGCGAAGATCGCGACGATGCCGGCGCAGAGCGCTGCCGGGGGACGAGCCGCCATGGCCACCAGAAGGCCGAGAGCAATGACCGACGCGAGGATGGCGGGCTCGACGAATGGAAGCTCGACGCCCGCGACGGCGATGGCGAACCCTGCCGTCATGGTGGCCAGGAAGGCCGCGGGGATGACCCATTGGGCGGATTGGGCGCCGGATCGGGCGATCTGCACCGCCCATAGGCCGACTGCGACCATGACCAGGATATGGTCCATGCCGAAGAGAGGGTGAGAGACGCCGGCCATGAAAGAGCCGTGCTCCGCCGGATCGAGATGGGCGAAGGCGGGGGCAGCGGCTGCGAGAAGGATCACGGCCGAGAGCGGGAGGCGCCTGAACATCGAATTCCCCTTTTTTATGGAGCGCACGTCAATCGTCGCAAAGATAGGATGGCGCAGCGCGCGCTGTCCATTGCAATCGAGCACCGAAACGCCACGGTTTCTACGTCATTCACCTTAGGTGCGGCTTCGTTGGACGATTGGTCTCGTGTCCATTGTTTTACGGGCGCGAACACATTATGTCCCTTATATGAATCCCATCCAGGAGACTCTGACTGTGCTGAACGACGAAGACGACAACGACGACAAGACCAAGGAATTGCCGCTCGGCAAGGAAACGGAGGCGAATCTTTTCAAGTCGCGTTCGATCTTCATCTATGGGCCGATCACCCAGGAACTGGCGCAGAAGGTCAACACGCAGCTGGTGGCGCTTTCGGCGGCCAGCGACGACGATATCCGCATCTACGTGAACTCCCCCGGCGGTCACGTCGAATCGGGTGACTCGATCCACGACATGGTGAAGTTCATCAAGCCGAAGGTGTGGATGATCGGAACCGGCTGGGTCGCCTCCGCCGGCGCGCTCATCTACGCGGCCGCTCCGAAGGAGCGCCGTATCGCTCTGCCGAATACGCGCTTCCTCATTCATCAGCCGTCCGGCGGCACCCGCGGCATGGCATCCGACATCGAGATCCAGGCCCGCGAAATCATCAAGATGAACGAGCGCCTGATCAAGATATTCTCGAAGGCTACCGGCCAGACGGAAGAAAAGATCGCCAAGGACATCGACCGTGACTACTGGCTTTCGGCCGAGGAAGCGGTGGGTTACGGCCTGGTCTCGAAAATCGTGACGTCACAGAGCGAAATCTGATTTCGCTTCCCGCCGTCCAAAGCCCCGTCAGCGTTTCGTTGGCGGGGCTTTTTCATATCGTTCCCCGGTCCTCGAGCTGTCCCGTCATGACCATCGTCAAATCCCATTCCAAGGCGACCGAAGAGGTCATCTCCATTCCCGCCATCGGGCTGGATCTCACCGTCCGCGTCTCGCCCGAGACGACGGGGGGCGAGTTCTGCTTCATCGATACCGTCAACGCGCCAGGGTTCGGGCCGCCACGTCACCGGCACAGGGAAACCGAGGTCTTCCGCGTGATGGAGGGGCGGTATCTCTTCGAAGTCGATGGCGAGCAATTCTATGCCGAGGAGGGGGACGTGGTGACGGTACCCGGCGGCGCCTCGCATGCTTTCGTCAACGTCACCGATGGGCCGGCGCGCCAATATATCCTGATCCAGCCGGGCCTCGACGCGAAGGCCTTCTTCGCCGGGCTTGCGCATGTCATGCGCGACGGCCGGCCGGATACCGAGGCGCTCAACCTCTTCGCCGAACGATGGGATGTCGAATTCCTCGGACCGCCGCTGTCGCTGCCGGGCTGAGCACCCGAGGGACCTGGCCTCAGAGAACATCTCCATACGGTGGCTTCTAGGCGCCCGTCGAGCCGCGGGGAAGCGTGCCGTGGCGATACGCCCGGCAAGGCCCGCCGAGGCATGCTGTTAAGCCTTCCCCCGATATGTTTCGATCGAAACCGGATAACGTATCGCATTGTTGCAATTCCGCCCTATTCCACCGGCTACACTCCTGGCGGGAGGAGCGTTGAAGGAGAACTCACGCAACAGGAGCGATATTTATGAGCAATTTCATTTCGAACGCATTCGGCAAGGCGCTATATTACAGCGGCAGTTCGACTGCCTGGTTTTCCGCCACCGGCTCCGCGCCGGTCCTCAACGGCACCGCCGGCAACGATTCCATGTGGGGTGACAGTTCGGTAAACGTCACCATGAACGGCGGCACCGGCGACGACATCTACTATCTCTATTCCAGTATCAATCGTGCCACGGAAGCACCCGGCGGTGGTATCGATACGATCAACACCTGGATGAGCTACAAGCTTCCGGACAATTTCGAGAACCTCACGGTGACCGGCAGCGGCAGATATGCCTTCGGCAATTCCGCGGACAACATCATCACCGGTGGCGCCGGCAGCCAGACCATCGACGGCGGCCTCGGCAACGACGTGCTGATCGGCGGCGGCGGCGCGGATATCTTCGTGATCACCAAGGGCAACGGAACGGACCTCATTGCCGATTTCGGTGCTGAAGACAGCGTCCGCCTCAACGGCTACGGCATCTCATCCTTCGACGAGCTGATCGGTCACTCGACGCAGAAGGGAGATGATCTGTGGGTCGATCTCGGCAAGGGCGAGAGCCTGGTTTTCGCCGACACGACCGCGGACGATCTGGATGCAGGCCAGTTCGAACTCAGCCTCGACCGCTCCAACCTTACCCAGACGTTCAACGAGAACTTCAACGCCCTTTCGCTTTGGGACGGGGACGGGGGCACGTGGGAGGCGAAATATTGGTGGGCGCCGGACCGCGGCGCAAGTCTGCATACCAATGGCGAGGAGCAGTGGTATGTGAACCCGAAATACGGTCCCACCGCATCCGCCAATCCGTTTTCCATCAAGGACGGTGTTCTGACGATCACCGCCAAGCCGACCACCGATGCCGTAGCGCCGCATGTGGGCGGCAGCGACTACACGTCCGGCATGCTGACGACCCACGCGTCCTTCGAACAGACCTACGGTTATTTCGAGATGCGGGCCGACATGCCGAGCGAGCACGGGACATGGCCAGCCTTCTGGCTGCTGCCCACGGACGGCTCCTGGCCGCCGGAGCTCGACGTGATCGAAATGCGGGGGCAGAACCCGAACAACCTGATCATGTCCGCCCATTCGAACGAAACCGGCAAACAGACGTCGGTGATCAACAGCGTCAACGTGGCAAGCACAGAGGGCTTCCACACTTATGGCCTGTTGTGGGACGAGGACCATATCACCTGGTACTTCGACGATGTCGCGGTAGCGCAGACGGATACGCCCGCGGATATGCATGATCCGATGTATATGATTGTCAACCTCGCGGTCGGCGGAATGGCCGGCACGCCGGCCAACGGCCTCGTGAACGGATCGCAGATGAAGATCGACTTCATCCGGGCGTATTCGCTGGACGATGCACCGACCCATTCCGCGGTGGCCGCGGCGCAGGCCGACGACTGGCTGCTTTAGCCGCCCGCCCTTGCCCGAGAAAAGGTGCGGCGATCCTTCATCGCCGCACGCAACCCGCGCCGATACAGTTTGTGGACTGGACCTGCCCTATGCCAGCGAGCATAATCGTGGCACGGGAGACGGGGTCATGCAGGGAGCGGGTTACTATCAGTTCTGCCCTATCGCCAAGGCTTGCGAGCTGATCGAGCCGCGGTGGACCCTGCTGCTGCTGTCTGAAATGTGGTCGGGCTCGACGCATTTCAACGAGATCAGGCGGGGCGTGCCGGGAATGTCGCCGACGCTGATGTCGAAACGGCTCAAGCAGATGGAGGAGAACGGTCTCGTGACGCGGTCGATCAACCACGGCACGGGCGAAATCACCTACAGGACGACCGGTCTGGCCGACGAACTCGCGCCGATCGTTCGGGAACTCGGTCTCTGGGCGCATCGCAACATCGATTCCGACGTCACCCTCGAAAATCTCGATGCCCGCCTGCTGATGTGGAACATGCGGCGCAAGATCGATCCCGCGGCGCTGCCCCGGCGACGACGCAGCGTGATCGAGTTCAGCTATCCGGAACTGCCGCGAGACGAGCGTCACTACTGGCTCATCAACAAGCCGGGCGAACCGATCGACCTGTGTTTGATCGACCCCGGCTACGAGGTCGATCTTTACATCACCGCCGACCTGAAGGCGATGACCTCCGCGTGGATGGGGCTTTCCGGGCTGAAGGCGGAAATCGCACGCGGGTCGATTTCCATGATCGGCGACACCGGCATCGCCTCGAATATCGAGGCCTGGATGGTGCGCAGTTCCTTTGCGAGTTGCTGAACCGTCCATATTCCGTAGTGGTTGCGGTACATTCCCTACACTGGCCGGCAAGCGCCCCTTCCTCCATTCTTCCGATCGTCGCCCGGGTTCGACGGGCCGTTCAAGGATAGGGAGGAAACGAGATGCAAAGAGCAAGTCCCGATATTCCGCAGGCTGCGGCTCCACCCGAAAGCGAATTTTCGGATCTCAAGGCGCGACAGCAGCTCGCCTGGGCTTCCGGCAACTATGCCGTCGTCGGAACGACCCTGCAGATCGTCGGGGAACGCCTGTGCGAGACGGTCGATCTGCGGGCAGGAGAGAACGTGCTCGACGTCGCGGCCGGGAACGGCAATGCGACACTGGCCGCAGCCCGGCGGTGGGGCAGGGTAACCTCCACCGACTACGTGCCGGAACTGCTCGACCAGGGGCGCCGGAGAGCCGAAGCCGAAGGGCTTTCGGTCGATTTCCGGACGGCCGACGCCGAGGCGCTCCCCTTCGAGGACGGTCATTTCGACGTGGTGCTCTCCACCTTCGGCGTGATGTTCACGCCCGATCAGGCCAAAGCCGCCGCCGAGATGCTGCGTGTCTGCCGTCCGGGCGGCCGAATCGGTCTCGCGAACTGGACACCCGACGGATTTATCGGACAGCTGTTCAAGACGATCGGGCGCCATATTCCGCCGCCCGCAGGTGTTCGGCCTCCGTCTCTCTGGGGTACGCGTGCCCGGCTGGAGGAACTGTTCGGCGGTTCGGGCGACATATCGGTCGGCGTTGAGACCTTCGTGTTCCGCTACCGGTCCGCCGGCCACTGGATCGAGGTCTTCCGCAACTGGTACGGGCCTGTCCACAAGGCTTTCGCGGCCCTGCCGGAGGAGGGAAGGGCACGGCTGGAACAGGATCTGCTGGATCTCGTCGCGCTCTTCAACCGGGCGCGTGACGGGACCATGGTCTGCCCCAGCGAATATCTGGAGGTCGTGATCAGGAAGCGCTGAATCCGGTTACCGAACGCTTCCGCTCGGAGGTGGCTTGCAAGCCTGGCAGGATTTTGATCTTGAATGATCCGTTTTCTGCCACGCTGGCTCTCGGTCGCCCCATGCTCAAGGACTTTTCACCCTCCGCTCTGACGATGGGCATTCTCACCGCCTTCGTCGGCTTCGTGAGCTCTTTCGCCGTCATCATGCAGGGACTGCAGGCGATGGGTGCGACGGGTGCCGAGCAGGCGAGTGCGCTTCTGGCGGTATGTCTCGCCCAGAGCGTGCTGGCGATCTTCTTTTCCCTGAGACACCGCATGCCGATCATGATGGCATGGTCGACGCCGGGAGGAGCGCTGCTGGCTGCGACCGGAACGATCGAGGGCGGTTTTCCGGCGGCCGTCGGAGCGTTCGTTCTCTGCGGTCTGATGATCACGCTGTCCGGTCTGTTCCGGCCGCTCGGCCGTGCGATCCAGCTCATTCCGCAGCCGCTCGCCAACGCGATGCTGGCCGGCATTCTCCTCAGCCTCTGCCTCGCGCCGGTCAAGGCCGTCGCCTTCGATCCCCTGCTCGGACTGCCGATCGTGCTGGCCTGGATGATCGTGGTGTCGAGATGGCGGCTATGGGCGGTGCCGGCGGCGCTCGGCGCCTTCATGCTGGTCCTGATCTTCGGCATCGACCTGCCGGAGGACGCGCTCGGCCAGATCGGTGCGGCCATCCATCCCGACCTCATTCCGGTCGTGCCGCTTTTCACCTGGCACGGTTTCGTCTCGGTGGCGCTGCCACTGTACATCGTGACCATGGCCTCGCAGAACATTCCGGGCATCGCGATCCTCAGGGCGCATCACTACGAGCCGGCACCGGGGCCACTTTTTTCCGCCACCGGTTTCTTTTCGACGATCTGTGCCTTTTTCGGCAGCGTGCCGGTCAACATGGCGGCGATCACGGCGGCGATGTGCGCCAGTGAGGACGCTCATCCGGATCCGGCAAGGCGTTACTGGGCGGCGGTCGTGGGCGGGGCGGCCTATATCGTGCTCGGCCTGATCGCCGGGGGAATCATCGCCTTCGTTTCGCTGGCGCCGCCCATCCTCCTGCAGGCGGTCGCCGGGCTCGGTCTCATCGGTGCCTTTTCGGCGGCGGCCTTCGCCGCCTATCGTGAGCCGGAAACACGCGAGGCGGCCGCGATCACCTTTCTCGTCACAGCCTCCGGCGCGACATTCGCCGGGATATCCGGCGCATTCTGGGGACTGGCGGCAGGCGGCGCTATGATCGCGTTGCGGCGCATCCTGAAGCCCGGCGCATAGATGCGGCGTACCGGAAGCGGAAAAGCCGTTCTTGCCAGAGCGAATTCCTGCGGCTATACATCCGGCATGACCATGACAGGCGCGATCATGTCCGACCGTTCTGCCGCCCGCAGCATCGCTGCCGGGGCGACGGTTTTCGCGCCTCTCTCGCTTCTTAGCCTCGACCTTACACTCGGTTGCCGGGTCCGTTGAGGAGCGCCCGGCGGCCGACAAAGCCAGCCGGCGCAAGAGCTCCTCGCAACAAATCCAACAACTGCTGAGACAAGAGCCCGAAGGGGCGCCATCCGTTCGTCATGGGACTGCGCGAAGACGCGGACCGGGATGGCAAGACGAGGACAAGACCATGGACACCAAGATTTCCGCTTCCGAAAACACCTCCGGCAGCAAGGGCATGACCGATGCGGCGGTGAAATACCGAGCCTATCCGGCCATCAACATTCCCGACCGCACCTGGCCTTCCAAGGCCATCACGAAGGCGCCGATCTGGTGTTCCGTCGATCTGCGTGACGGCAACCAGTCGCTGGTCAACCCAATGGGCCACGATCGCAAGGCGCGCATGTTCAAGCTGCTGCTCGACATGGGTTTCAAGGAAATCGAGATCGGCTTCCCGTCCGCCTCGCAGACCGATTTCGACTTCGCCCGCTGGTGCGTTGAAGAGGGCGGAGTGCCGGAAGACGTATCGCTGCAGGTTCTGGTGCAGTGCCGGCCGGAGCTGATCACCCGCACCTTCGAGGCACTGGAAGGCGCCAAACATCCGATCATCCATTTCTACAACTCCACGTCGGAGCTGCAGCGTCGCGTCGTATTCGGCAAGGACGTGCACGGCATCAAGCAGATCGCCGTCGACGCGGCCAAGATGATCACCGACATGGCGGCAAAGGCGGGCGGTGACTACCGGTTCGAATATTCGCCGGAGAGCTTCACCGGCACGGAACTGGAAGTGGCGCTGGAAATCTGCAACGCGGTGATCGCCGAGGTGAAGCCGACGCCCGACAACAAGCTGATCCTCAACCTGCCGTCGACCGTGGAGATGGCGACGCCGAACATCTATGCCGACCAGATCGAATGGATGTGCCGTAATATCGACAACCGCGAGAACGTCATCATCTCGGTGCATCCGCACAACGACCGCGGCACCGGCATCGCGGCGACCGAACTGGCCCTGATGGCCGGCGCGGACCGCGTCGAAGGCACGCTGTTCGGCAATGGCGAGCGCACCGGCAATGTCGATGTCGTCACGCTGGCGCTCAACATGTATACGCAAGGCGTCGATCCGGAACTGGACTGCTCCGATATCGAGAGGATCAAGGCCGTCTACGAATATTCCAACGAGATGGTCATTCCCGAGCGCCATCCCTATGTCGGCGAACTGGTCTATACGGCCTTTTCCGGTTCGCATCAGGACGCGATCAACAAGGGTATGAAAGCGATCAAGGTCGCCAATCATCCCGTCTGGGAAGTGCCCTATCTGCCGATCGACCCGCGTGACGTCGGCCGTTCCTACGAGGCGATCATCCGCATCAATTCCCAGTCGGGCAAGGGCGGCATCGCCTATATCCTGCAGCAGGATTACGGCATCAACCTGCCGCGCAACCTGCAGGTGGAGTTTCGCGAGGACATCCAGCGGATCACCGACGAGGAAGGCAAGGAACTCGCGTCGAAGCGAATCTACGAGCGCTTCATCGAACGGTATGTCGAGCAGCCTGGCGGCCGCCTCAAATTCGTCGATCACCAGACGTTCCCGGCCGGCATGGAACACAAGGGCGTGCGCGTCGTGTCCGCCGAGATCACCGATGGTGGTGAGGTGAAACGGATCGAAGGCAAGGGCACCGGCCCGATCGACGGTTTCATCAACGCGCTGTCGACCTATCTCGGCATCGACCTGTCGGTGAACGACTATTCCGAGCATTCGCTGCAGCATGGTTCGAATGCGTCGGCGATCGCCTATGTCGAGATGCAGCACCCGGGCGGCAAGCTGTTCGGTGCAGGCGTCAACACCAATATCGTCGCGGCCTCGCTGGAAGCGATCGTCTCGGCGGCAAACCGGGTTCTGGAAGAAACGGGCCGCTGAGGCCCTCGGTTGCCGCAGTCAGAAAAGCCGGCGCGATCTCCGCGGCGGCTTTCTTGACCGAGCGGCGCAGGCCTCAGATCAGGCCGGCGGCCTTGGCGGCGATCTCGTCGAGGTCGGCGGCCGAGGACGGGCCGACCAGAACATAGGTTGCGAGCGGCGTGCTCCACGACACCAGTCCCGTATCGAGGCGGATATCCTCGACAGGCTTGCTGATCTGGGGTGTCGTCTTGGAAAAGGTGAGGGCGACGACGTCGCCTTCGGACTCCCCCTCCGTGCGGCGATAAATAAGCAGGCCGGTGGGCATGCCTTCGGCAGAGATCATCCGGGCACCGACGAAGGACAGGCCACTGTCGCCGAGATCGGGAATGCGGAAGGAAACGCCGGTACCGGTGGTCAGCCATTCCAGAATGTCGGCCGAGCGATCGCTGCCGATCTCCACGAGCCGGTTCTGCTGGCGTCCGTAAAGCCGGTAATGGGAGATGATGTCGTCGAGCCAGTCGCGCGTCTGCGCCGCCTGTCCGGGAAGCTGGACGGAGGACGAAATGCCGGGTGGCTGCGCGCCGATCATGTAGCCGAGGCTGCCGCCGAGCAGGAGCAGAAGGACGCCCCCGATCAGAGCATGACGGCCGGACGGCTTGAACGCGGCAACGGGGCGGGGAGCATTCGGAAGACGCACGGCCTTGCGAGGCAGGGGAGCGTTCTTGATGCCGCGGACGAGATCGAGCGGTACCGGTTCCTTCAGCATCTCGTCGAACAGGCGCCGGCCGACATCGCCGCCGCGTTTCAGGCCGTCATGCACCGTGCGCGCCTGCGGATCGTTGACGAGCAACGCCTCGACATCCTGCTTTTCGCCGTCGGCGCACTGGCCGTCGATAAAGGCCGACAGGCGCCGCTCGAGGAGCGAGGGATCGGAATTCGCCATGGTCAGGCTCTCCGCTCGGCCAAGACGACCGGCATGGAGGAGAGATACAGTCGCGCGGCACAGAGGCGCGAGGCAAGCAGTTCTTCCCGGATGCCAAGTATCGAGGCAGATTCGGTATAGCTGAAACCCTCGACATCCACGAGCAGGACGCAGCTCGTCAGCCCCTGCGGCAGGCAGGAAAGCGCCGTGGCCGCCTCGGTCCCGCCGTCGCGGACCTCAACCTCATCGTGCGGAACCTGTCCATCTTGCCGCCCGCGTTTGCGGCCGTCGTCGGACCAGGCCGTGCGGATGAGGTTGAAAACCCAGCTTTCCAGCCGGCCTTCGCCTTTCCAGTGATGGCTTTTCTGGATGGCGCGAGCACAGACGTCCTGAACCAGCGCATCGGCGGCGGAAGCCTCGTTCGTCAGCGTCAACGCGAACCGGCGCAGGCGCGGAAGAAGAGCCGCGAGGTCGCGGCGGATGTCGTTGGGAACAGGAGACGAGGTCATTAAACGGGTCGTTGCCTTTATCGTACTTTCGTCGGGAAGACTTGTACTAGCTATGAATCGAATGTGACGATTATGCAACAGGGTTTTGTTAATTCTGCAATTCCCGAGCAGCTTCCTCCACGGAGAACTGCGCCGGTACCTGGCCGTAGAACAGCCGGCTCTCGTCCAGCATGACATGGTCTCCGGTTTCGGCCAGTCCGTATCGCTCGCAGAGCAGGTTCCAGGCACCGGGTTCGCCTGAGACGGTGAAGAGATTGTAGGCGGCGCGGGGCTTGTGGCCGCCCGGCCCCTGCGAGGCGGAGGCGATGCCGACGACGGGGACGGGCTGTTCGTGGGTCTTCAGCCAGTAGACGGTGTTGAGATGGGTATGCCCGTGCAGGACAAGTTCCGCACCGCCCGTGGAGATCGCCGCCGCAAAGCGCCGGATGCCAAGCATGCGCTTGTGGGAGGCGGCGGCGCCGCGGATCGGCGGATGATGGATGAGAACGACGCGAAAGAGCCCCTCTTCACCGGCCTTGCGGAGGAGGTTGACCGTTTCGCGCGCCTGTCTCGGGCTATAGAAGCCGGAGGCGGAAAATGGCGGGGTGGCATTCGATGTCGAGCAGCCGATGATCGCCAGAGGGCCGCGGCGGCGCAAGGTCGGGAAGATATGATCCTCCTCCGACCACAGCTGGGAATCGTCGTCGCTGGCGATGAACGGGTACCAGGCTTCCACGGATTTATCGTGAGCGCCCGGCACATAAGCATCGTGATTGCCCGGCACGACGGTCGTATGCTGAGGGTCGCCGATCGTGTCCAGCCATTCGCGGGCCAGCCGGGTTTCGATCTTGGTCGCCAAATTGACCAGATCGCCGGTGATGACGAGATGATCGGGATGACGATTCTTCAGATCGGTGAGAAGCAGGTCGAGAGTGTTGACGAACAGGTGCTTGCGCCTGTTGCGATGCCAGTTGATGAAGCCGGTGATGCGCTTGGACATGAGCTCGCGAATCGTGAGGTTCGGGAGCGGACCCAGATGGATGTCGGAAATATGCGCGAATTTGAACATGACCCAGACATAACGCACGAAATGCAAATTCGTTATGAAATTTACGCGAGCGAACCGGAGGTTCGATGAACGGCACGGGAACTCCTGAGATCGGCAACTGGCGCACGCGTGTCGTGCTGTGGTTCCTGCACCGCTTCTTCTTTCTCAGGCGAGGGATGACGCTTGGGGTGCGGGCGGCCTGTTTCGACGCCGACGGACGGGTATTTCTGGTCCGCCATACCTATGTGCCCGGCTGGTATCTGCCGGGCGGCGGCGTCGAGCGGCAGGAAACCGTGCTTGCGGCCCTGCACAAGGAGATTCGAGAGGAAGGGAATCTCGTGGCGACCGGAGAACCGGAGCTCTTCCACGTCTATTTCAACCGCCGCGCCAGCAAGCGGGACCACGTGATCCTCTACCGTGTCTCGGTCTCGCAGACGGCTCTCCGCAAGCCCGACCGCGAAATCGCCGCGGCCGGATTTTTTCCGCTGAACGCGCTGCCCGACGACGTGACGGACGCCACAGCCCGGCGCCTGAGGGAGCTTTCCGGTCAGGCCGAGCGCTCCGACTACTGGTAGCTGTTCGGGCCTTCATCCATCGTGAGCCTGCCACAAGGCCGCGACCTCATCCCGCCGCCGGGACAATCGTCGCGCGCCTCTCTCATCCGGTCGGTTCATCGCCCGTGAGGCGCGTCGAGATCGAGCACGGGGCCGACCGGCACGATGCCGGTCGGGTTGATCGTCTTGTGGCTCCGGTAATAGTGGTTCTTGATGTGCAGGAGATTGCAGGTCTCGGCCACGCCCGGCTGCTGATAGAGATCGCGCAGATAACCTGAAAGGTTGGGATAGTCCGCGATCCGCCTGACATTGCACTTGAAATGACCGACGTATACGGGATCGAAGCGCAGCAGCGTGGTGAAGAGGCGCCAGTCCGCCTCGGTGATCCTGTCGCCGAAGAGGTAACGTTTCCCGGCAAGGCGCGCATCCAGCATGTCGAGCGTCCCGAAAAGCGCGTTAACGGCCTCCTCATAGGCTTCCTGGGTGGTGGCGAAGCCGGCCTTGTAGACGCCGTTGTTGACCCGGTCGTAGACGATGGCGTTCAGGTCGTCGATCTCCGGACGAAGAGCGACGGGGTAGAGGTCGAGATCCGAGCCGGTGAGCGCGTCGAACGCGCTGTTCATCATGCGGATGATTTCGGCGCTCTCGTTGGAGACGATCGTGTTCTGCCGCTTGTCCCACAACACGGGGACGGTGACGCGGCCGGAATAGGCGGCATCCGCCTTGAGATAGACCTGGTAGAGATAATCGGAACCGAACAGGTCATCGCCCGTCGCGCCGTCGCGCGCCTTGAATTCCCAGCCGTTCTCCAGCATCAGGTAATCGACGACGGAAAAGGAAATCAGGTCTTCGAGCTTCTTCAGCTTGCGGAAGATGAGCGTGCGGTGCGCCCACGGGCAGGCATAGGAAACGTAGAGATGATAGCGTCCGGCCTCCGCCTTGAAACCGTCCCTGCCCGAGGGGCCGGCCGAGCCATCGGCGGTGACCCAGTTGCGAAACTGTGATTCCGAGCGCTTGAAATGGCCCTTGGTGGACTTGGTGTCGTACCAGACGTCCTGCCACTTGCCTTCAACGAGCATGCCCATGACCATCTCCTTGTTTGCCTGGCACCATAGATACGTCAAAGCCGCCGAATGGCGAGGCGCGATTTATCGAACGCTGCGTTTTGCGTTGGACGGATCAAAAAAATCCTGCTACGTCGCTTCCCACATTTTCAGGGGTTTTCCTTTCATGAACCAGCCACGGGCACTGCGACGACGCTGATCATCGACCACGACGCCAACGAAGGGCGTCATCGATTTCGCTTGTCCTCTCCGCTCTCCTTTCACGGCTTCGGTTCCTCCATGTCCCTGCACCTCGTCGCCCCGCACTCCATCGCCAAACACGATCTCGTCTATCTTACCGAGGACGGATCGCATGATGCGGCCATCGAACTGATCAACGAAGAGGCCTTCGGGCCGGGCCGGCATACGCGCGCCGCCGCCCGGATCCGCGAGCAGGGGCCGCATGACCGGTCGCTTTCCTTCATCTGCGCCGATGACGGCGAGACGATCGCCTCCGTGAGGATGACGCCGGTTTTCGCCGGCGCGGTGAGGGGGCACATGCTCGGTCCGCTTGCCGTGCGGCCGTCCCACAAGAACCGCGGCATCGGGCGCGAACTGGTGCGGATCGCGATCGAAGCGGCGCGGCGCAGGGGATCGGAGGCGGTGATCCTGGTCGGCGACCCTCCCTATTACGGCCCGCTCGGTTTCGAGAAGGTCGCCTATGGTGCGCTGGAGTTTCCCGGGCCGGTCGATCCCGGCCGGGTTCTGGTCGTGCCGCTGGCGGAAGACGTCCACCCGCGGCTGAAGGGCGTGATCGGCTGGCGCCGCTAGGCCAAATCGTCTATGCCTCGGTCAAGGCCGTCAACCTCCGTTGATCGGCCCGACACGGGGAAGGGCGGTTCGGATGAGATCAATCACGGTGGACGAGGCGCTCGATCGCGCCGGGGCCGGGCGTTACCAGCGACGGCTGATCGGTGTTTTCGGGCTCGTCTGGGCGGCCGATGCCATGCAGGTCCTCGCCGTCGGCTTCACCGCAGCGTCGATCGCCTCGACATTCGGCCTGACGATCCCCGAGGCGCTGCAGACCGGCACCGTGTTCTTTCTCGGCATGCTGATCGGCGCGATGGGTTTCGGCCGGCTCGCCGACCGGATCGGCCGACGCTCGGTGCTGATCATAACCGTGTCCGCCGATGCCCTTTTCGGCATCCTGTCGGTATTCGCTCCCGATTTCGCCATTCTCCTCGTCCTGCGCTTCCTGACCGGGATGGCCGTCGGCGGGACGCTGCCGGTCGATTACGCGATGATGTCGGAATTCCTGCCGGCAAGAAACCGCGGCCGCTGGCTCGTGGCCCTCGAAGGTTTCTGGGCGATCGGCACGCTCGTCGTCGCGCTCACCGCATGGGCTGCCAGTGCCCTCGGCATGGCCGATGCCTGGCGCCTGATCTTCGCCGTCACGGCGCTGCCGGCGCTGGCTGGGATCGGCATGCGGGTGCTGATACCGGAATCGCCGATCTATCTTCTGCGCACCGGGCGGCGTGACGATGCCCGCGAGGTGGTCGACCGCATCCTTTCCGTCAACCGCGGACGCGGCCTGGCCGATGACGAGGAGCTCGTGGCGCCGCCGCCGGTGCCGAAGGCGGGGATATTCTCATCCGCGCTGCGGCAGACGAGCATCGCCATCCTGGCGGTCTGGTTCCTCGTCTCGGTCTCCTATTACGGCGTCTTCACCTGGATGCCGGCCAAGCTTGCGAGCGACGGCTTCGGCTTCGTACGCGGCTACGGGTTTCTGGTCCTGGTGGCGCTTGCCCAGCTGCCGGGCTACGCGCTTGCGGCCTACGGCGTCGAGCGATGGGGCCGCCGGCCGACGCTGACCGGCTTCTGCCTGCTCTCGGCGGCCGGCTGCCTGCTCTTCGTGCTCGCCTCCGGCCCGGTCGTCATCGGCGCCTCGTTGCTGATCATGAGTTTCGCGCTACTCGGAACATGGGGCGCGCTCTATGCCTATACGCCGGAGCTTTTCCCCACCCGCTCGCGCGCCACGGGGATGGGAGCGGCAGGCGCCATGGC
>JBQGDG010000138.1:0-4629 GCA_052038935.1 Neorhizobium sp.
CTGCGGGCAGATATAGTGGATATGCGCATCCATGCCGCCGGCCGTCAGGATCTTGCCCTCCCCGGCAATCGCCTCGGTCGAAGGCCCGACGATGATCGTCACGCCCGGCTGCGTATCCGGATTGCCGGCCTTGCCGATCGCATGGATACGGCCGTCCTTGAGGCCGACATCGGCCTTGTCGATGCCGGACTGATCGACGATCAGCGCATTGGTGATGACCGTATCGACCGCCCCTTCTGCCCGCGTCGCCTGACTCTGGCCCATCCCGTCACGGATCACCTTGCCGCCGCCGAACTTCACCTCCTCGCCATAGGTGGTGAAATCCTTCTCCACCTCGATGAACAGCTCGGTATCGGCCAGCCGCACCTTGTCGCCGGTGGTCGGACCGAACATCGAGGCATAGGCGGCACGGGACATCTTGTAGGACATGGGTCGTATCCCCTCATGAGCTGCGGCAGGTGGCGGCGTTTGTACCGCCTGTGGTCAATTCACGAATCCGTCCGAGAGTTCACCGAGTTCCTCGGTGCGCTTGCGGGTCAGGTCGGCGAGGCAGTTGGAGACGACGAGCGGCTGGATGGTGCCGCCCTCGACCGAGAAGCCGACGGCATCGCACTGGCTGTCGCGATAGGCGAGCCAGGCCCTCTGCGCCTTCAGCAACCGCTCCTCGGCGCCGCGTGGACGCTCTTCAGCCTCGATCAGGTCGTCCCAGACCGCGGCCGCCTTCTTCGTTGCCAGCCATTGCGCGTTGAGCGCCTTGTCGGCCTCCTGATATTCCTCGGCGGCGCAGACGTTCATGTCGCTCTGCGTCGTGGCATCCTTGCAATCGATCGGCACCGCGTCCTGCGCCGGGGCCGGCGCGTCGATCAGGAGCACGCAGCCGCAGAGCATCGGCAGAAGAGCGAGTTTCAGCATGTCCGCCTCCCGCCCGGCTCAGACCGACGCGCCATCGTAGTGATGCGATGTGAGCGCCCGCGGATCGACGCCGTCCAGGCAATTGACGTTGACCGCCACCATCGACGTTCCGTCCGGCTTGTCGCCATAGGCGAAGCTCTCGATCCCGCAGGTCTTGCAGAACAGATGCTGCAGCTTCTTCGTATTGAAGCGGTATTCGGTGAGATTGTCCTCTCCCGATTTCAGGAGGAACGCGTCCCGTGGAGCGAAGGCGAGGACGGAACCGAGACGCTGGCAGCGGGAGCAGTTGCAGGTGATCGTCTGGTCGAGATCGACATCGGCCTCGTAGGAAACAGCGCCGCACTGGCAGCTTCCGAGATAGTGTTGTGTCGCCATGTCACAGTCCTCCCATGATCTTCTGCTGGAAACCGAAAACCCTGCGCTCGCCCGAAAGCGGGATCAGCGTCACCGACCGCGTCTGGCCCGGCTCGAAACGGACGGCGGTACCTGCTGGGATATCGAGCCGCATGCCGCGCGCCTTGTCGCGGTCGAAGGACAGGCCGTTGTTGGTTTCGAAGAAATGATAATGGCTGCCCACCTGCACCGGCCGGTCGCCGGTATTGGAGACCTCGATCGAGACCGTGTCCGCGCCGGCATTGAGTTCGATTTCCCCAGCGGCGGCAATGACTTCACCCGGAATCATGAATCTCTCCCTCACGCCGTTAAAGCAGTTTGTGGCTTGCAGCCTTCGGCTTTGAGGACACGCATGGTCGAGGCCGGATGCCGCGCGAGAGCCGCCGCGGGACGGACAGGACGGCGCACCAGTTCGCCCGAGCAGTTCGGGCAGATCCCGCCGAGCACGTCGCCCGCACAGTCGGCGCAGAAGGTGCATTCGAACGTGCAGATCATCACCTCGCGGCTTTCCGGCGGCAGATCCCGGTCACAGCATTCGCAATTGGGTCGCAGTTCCAGGGCCATGGCGCCCTCCTCAGCGGATCGGTTCGTGGACGGTGACGAGCTTGGTGCCGTCGGGAAAGGTCGCCTCCACCTGCACGTCGTGGATCATCTCCGGGATTCCCTCCATCACCTCGTCGCGGGAAACGACATGGGCCCCGGCCTCCATCAGGTCAGCGACGGAACGCCCGTCCCGCGCACCCTCGACGACAAAATCGGTAATCAGCGCGATCGCTTCCGGGTAATTGAGCTTCACGCCCCGCTCGAGGCGACGCCTCGCTACCATTGCAGCCATGGAAATCAGCAGCTTGTCTTTTTCGCGTGGAGTAAGGTTCATGAACGACCCGCAATCGACTTCGGAAACGGCAAATCAGATATTCCAGACTTTCGGCACTGGCGCCCCGTTACGCAATACGGAAATTGCCGGTGTCAGGACTTTTCTCAGGTCGAACCCGGTCGGCGCCGCGATGCGGGCGATCAGCTTGCCGTTCCAAAAGCTGGCTCCGCCGATCTGCATGCTTGCCCCGCCGGCCGTTCCTTCGAGGCATGCCCTGAGCCGCGGCAGCAGAACCTCTCCGAGCGGGCCGCTGTAGAAGAGCGTGGCAAAGGCGACCTGTCCCGAAAGCACGGCGGCGGCGCGGGTGAGCTGTTCGATCTCACCGTGGAATTTCATCTCCTCGGCATGGATCAGCCTGCCGGCGCGCCGTATCCGCCAGCGGTCGCGAAAGAAGCCGCGGTCGACCGCTTCGCCCATCGCCCTGCGCCCGAGCAGCACCGCCTCGACAGCAAGAAACTCGGCATCGTCGGCAAGATCGACGTCGAGGCGGCGCGTCAGCGATGACTGGTCGAAGAGGATGGTTTCCTGGGGAAGCCAGTGGACCGAGGCGCCGGGAGCGACGGTAATGTCGGTGGAAACGGAGGCCGTGCCGGAAGCGGCCTTGTAGATCTTCTCGTTCGCCTGTGTGGTGACGACGAGGCTGGTGGAAGCCGTAGCGGCGACGGACCATTCGATCACGTCGCCGCCCGTCAGTCCCCCCGACGTATTGATGAGAATCGCCTCCATTTCAGGCGAGTATGTTTCAGGAAGGCGTATTTTTGCGCTGCCTTCCTGAAAGAATTCCGCGAGCCTCGTGCGCCCGCCGAAACTCTTGGTTACAAGGCGTCCTGTACCCCTTGCCCGCTGCGGCGCATATTGATCGGCTGGGAGCTGGTGCACGACGTACCTTCGATTTCTGCCTGGGTTGCGCAGTCAGAAGCAACGCCCGTGCCAGACTTTGCAGCCGACGAGGACTTGGCCGGCGCCGCGGTCGCCACGACATCCGTGCTGTCGGCCTTGCCGAAGAAGTCCCACATGCGGAAAGCCGGATCGACATTGGCGTCGAAGGCGGGCTTGGCCGGCACGACAGCCGCGACCTTGGTGACGCTGGCGGCACCCTGTTTGGCCGCCGCCATCACCGCTTCCTTGGCCGCGACCGGCCTCGGCCAGTCATGCGTGCCCTTTTCGAACACATAGGTCGCGATGCGCGCACCATTCTTGCAGGTGCCGTACATGGTGAACGTCACGCCCTCGGCCGTCTTCGGATCGCCGTTGCCCTTGCAGCCGTCGAGATCGCTCCAGCGCTGGATCGCGGTCTTGAAACCGTATTGCCAATAGGCGGCCCCGCCGCCGGCATAGGGGTTCTGGGCATCCTTCTCGCCGGCGAAGGCGACGATGGAAATCGGTTTGGCCGGATTGCAGTTTTCCTTGTCCGGGCCCCATTTGCCCTCGATCTCGACCGGCCGGCCGGCGCGCAGCGAGTTGACGAAACCTGCCCCGGCGAAATCGTCCTGACCCGAGCAGACATAGGCCGACAGCATGCGTCCGCCACCGGAATAACCGGAGGCGAAGATGCGGTTGGGATCGACGCAGAAATCTTCCTTCACCTCGTCGACGGCGTCGTCGATGAAGGCGATCTCGTCGAGGCCGCCCTGGGCGCCCGTCGGGATGATCGCCTTGCTGACGGCCACGAAAGGCACGTTCCAGGCATAGGTGCCCGGCGTCTTGCCGGGCAGGCTGCCCTGCAGCGCCACGGCGATGAAGCCGTTCTTCTCTGCCACCTTGTCCCAGGAGGACCGGTTCAGCTGGCCGTTGGGATTGCTGTTGCTGCCGTGGAAATCGAACACGACCGGCACTTTGACCTTGCCCGTGTAGGAAGACGGCACGAAATAGACGGCCTGTCGCGCGGCCCCGTCGCTCTCGATCGTGACCGTATGGCGACCCGGCGCCATCGGCTGGCCGCAGCCGGCAAAGGCAGCGCCGGCGGCCAAGAAAAACGCCCCGGTCGCGGTCAGGCGAACAAGAGCGGAGCTGGAACGGGTACCAAAAATGCGTGCAAAGACCATCAGCGCCTCATCATGGGGTGCGGGTGTCAACGATGTTCGGAGATGTCGTTCATCTGCCGTTCATCTAGCACACTAGCTCAAGCAATGAAACGCCTCCAGTGAATAGAGGCAATGCAAACATTGACCATTAAACTGTTAGATGCCGCCTTGCTTCTGCCGTATCCAAGGTTTCGGCAGGGCCCTGATGCACAATTTCGCCACGATCCATAATGTAAACCTGGTCGGCGAGCTCCCGGCAGAAGTCGAGATACTGCTCCACGAGCAGGATCGCCATGCCGGTCGAATCGCGCAGATAGCGGATGGCGCGACCGATATCCTTGATGATCGACGGCTGGATGCCCTCGGTCGGCTCGTCGAGAACGAGAATTTTCGGACGCGTGACCATGGCGCGGCCGATGGCCA
>JBQGDG010000139.1:0-3287 GCA_052038935.1 Neorhizobium sp.
TCGTCGATACCGCGCAGGCCGGCGAGCATCAGGCACATCACGAGCCCCGTCCCCTGCCAGAGACCTGCGATCAGGATGCCGTAGATGACGATGTCGGGATTGTAGAGCGGATCGAAGGTGAAGCTTTCCCAGCCCAGCGAACGGACTATCCCCTGCACGCCGAATTCCGGATTGAGGATCCATTGCCAGACGAGGCCGGTGACGATGAAGGACAGGGCGAAGGGATAGAGGAAGATGGTGCGGAAGGCGCTTTCGAAACGGATCTTCTGGTCCATCAGGGCGGCCAGCACGAAGCCGATCACCAGCGAGAAGATCAGCGACAGGATGCCGTAGACGAGCAGGTTCTCGATCGAGACCAGCCAGCGGGACGATTTCCACAGGCGCTCGTACTGGTCGAGACCGACGAAGTTGGCGCGCGGCAGAAGCCTGGAACTGGTGAAGGAATAGACGACGGTCCAGAGCGTGCCACCCAGGAAGATAACGGTGGCGATCAGGATCATCGGGGTCAGCGCAATCTTGGAGTTGAGATTGCGGAAGAGCTGGTTCGGTCGGCCAGAGGGGGCGGATGGGGGCGTGGATGACGGCGCGGATTTGGCCATTATTCCTCCTCGGTCAGCGTGCGCGAGACGCATCTTTCCTGACGGCCCCCGAATGGCGTCGGGGGCCGATACGGATCGGACTATCGGCGACGCAGCGTCAGTCCGCCGAGCCGATGATCTCGGCGAAGCGTTCCTGCGCGGCTTCCGGCGTCATCTTCTCGTCGGCGAAGAATTCGGCCATCAGGTCCTCCTTCTGCTTCTGCGTATCGGCCGATACGAGCTGATCGGTGCTGATCGCGACGCCACCCTTGGAGATGATCTCGATGCCCTTCTTCATGCAGTCGTTGGCGGCGGCCAGATCGACGTCGCCGCGGATCGGCACGGAACCCTTCTTCAGATTGAAGGCGACCTGGACCTTGGGATCGACGATGGTTTCGGCCAGAACGTCCTGTGCCTTCGACTTTTCCTCGTCCTCAAGAAGCGGGAAATAGAAGGCGTCGCCGCCGGTCGTCAGGATCTGGTTGAGGCCGAGGCCCGGAAGGCAGGTATATTCCTTGCCGGCGGTCTGACCCGCCTGCTGGAACTCGCCCTGCGCCCAGTCACCCATGATCTGGCCGCCGGCCTTGCCGGTGATGACGAGATTGGTCGCCTGGTTCCAGTCCTGGACGTTGTTGCCCTTGGCGAGCTTGCGGGCGTCGTCGGCAGCCGCGAATATTTTCGCCATTTCCGGCCCGGCTGCGACCTCTTCATCCTTGTCCTTGTAGACCTTCTCGTAGAGTTCCTTGCCGCCGAGCGAGATGACCAGCGTATCGAACAGGCCGTTGACCTGGAAGGCGGAGCCTCCGACTGCCAGCGGCTGGATGCCGGCCTCCCTCAGCTTGGGGCCTGCCGCGACGAATTCGTTCCAGTCCTTGGGAACGGGCACACCTACCTTTTCGAATGCCGCGTTGGACAGCCACAGCCACTGCCAGGAATGGATATTGACGGGAGCGCAGTAGATCTTGCCGTCGATCGTGCAGCTGTCGAGCAGGCTGACCGGCTTGATCACCTCGCGCCACTTGCCCTTTTCGGCGACTGCGGTGAGATCGCGCATCAGCCCTTCCTGAACCAGTTCCTCCGCCTGACGGCCGTGGTTGAACTGGGTCGCGCCCATCGGGTCACCGCCGGTGATGCGGCTGATCATGATGGGCCGCGCCGTGCTGCCCGAGCCGGCGATCGCGCCGTCGATCCACTTGTTGCCGGTGGCGTTGAAGGCGTTCGCCAGTTCCTTCACGGCCGCCGCTTCGCCGCCCGACGTCCACCAATGGGTGACCTCGAGATCGGCCGCCTGCACGGCGCAGGGCAGCGCCGCGGTCGCGGCGAGAATAGCTGCAAATGCACGAATACGCATGAGTTCCTCCCTCACTGAAACGTTGCAGTAAAAGCTAGGGCAATTGGCCTGACGAGGCAACCCCGGATAGAACGATAATTATTCCACCTCCCTTTGTTGCAATCCTGAATTGCCGGCGCCGTGACCGCCGCGACACCCTGAACCCGGCCAAATCAAGCAATGTGGATCGATCCACTGCATGAATTCTTCGCAATCGCACAAAAGTATGTGCGTCTGCGTTGTGTCTACAATAAGTTGTATTCGATATCAAAAACCGAGAAAAAGCGCTTGAAATTTAGCTGTAACGTTTCAGATTTTTCTGCAATAAGCGGTTTTCGGCACGAACCGGCCCGCAAGCCTGCAAGTCTTGGTGCGAAGGCGATGAACGAACACAGCAAGAGATCCAACGACGGCACACCGGGTGGCGGCGGGCAGCGCCCCACCCTGAAGACGATCGCCTATATGACGGGTCTCGGCATCACGACGGTATCGCGGGCATTGAAGGACGCGCCGGATATCGGCACGGAGACCAAGGAAAGGGTCAAGCTCGTCGCCCGCCAGCTCGGCTACCAGCCGAACCGGGCGGGCGTCCGTCTGCGAACCGGCAAGACCAACGTCATCGCGCTGGTGCTCAGCATCGAACAGGAACTGATGGGGTTCACCAGCCAGATGGTGCACGGCATTTCGGAAGTGCTCGGCGGTACCCATTATCACCTCGTGGTGACGCCGCATTCGTTCGAGAAGGACCCGATGGTGCCGGTCCGCTACATTCTCGACACGGGATCGGCGGACGGGGTGATCATCTCGCGCATAGAGCCGGACGATCCGCGCGTGCGGCTGATGACGGAGCGGAACCTGCCCTTCGTCACCCATGGACGTTCCGACATGGGCATCGTGCATCCCTATCACGACTTCGACAACGAGACCTATGCCTATCAGGCGGTCGAGAGGCTGGTCGGCATGGGCCGCCGGCGCATTTCCGTGCTTACGCCACAAAGCCGGTTTTCCTACTACAATCACAGCCGGATCGGCTTCGAGCGGGCGCTTGCCGACTTCAATGTCAGCGAGATTTCCATGGGCCGGATCACGACCGAGACACCGCTCGAGGAGATAAGACGGCAATCGGAGCGCCTTGCCCGCATGCCCGAGCCGCCCGACGGGATCGTTTCGCTGAGCGGTTCGGCGACGATCGCGATCGCAGCCGGCATCGAGGCCGCCGGCAAACGGCTCGGCAGGGATATCGACCTCGTATCGAAGCAATCCGCCGAGATCCTCAACTGGATCAGGCCGGAAATCCTCGCGGTCAACGAAGACATCCGGCAGGCGGGACGCGAACTCGCCAAGGCCCTGATCGCGCGCATAGACGGCGTGTCTCCCGA
>JBQGDG010000140.1:0-3257 GCA_052038935.1 Neorhizobium sp.
CTGCTGCTTGCGATCGCGTTGTCCCTGCATACGACCTACAGCGAGTATATCGGCGCCACACGCTGGCTGATGGCGGCTCTCGGACCTGTCACCGTCGCTTTTGCCATTCCGATCTACGAGCAGCGGGCAATGATCCTGCGCTACTGGCCAGTCCTGGTCTTCGGCATCGCCGTCGGCAGCGGCACGGCCATCCTCACCGCCTGGGCACTGGCGAGCCTGCTGAGCATCGATGGCGCACTGCGCCTGAGCCTTTTGCCTCGCTCGGTCAGCTCGCCGTTTGCGATGGCGATCTCGGAGAATATAGGCGGAGTACCGGATCTGACGGCTCTCTTCGTCGTGGTCACGGGCGTTTTCGGCGCAGTCATGGGCGAAAGCCTGCTGCGCATCCTGCCGCTGAAATCGTCGCTCGCCCGGGGAGCCCTGTTCGGCATGGGGGCTCATGGCGCCGGCGTGGCCAAGGCCAACCAGATCGGCGCCGAAGAGGGTTCGGTCGCAGGACTGGTCATGGTGCTCGTCGGGCTCGTCAACGTACTGGCGGCACCACTTCTGGCATATATCCTGCGATGACAGTTCCCGCGGCGCCGTTGCGCCACGGCTTCATCATCCTTCCTGAGAGGAACCGTCACGGGATCCGGATGACATAATCCTTGCGGGTCGTTTCGATCACTTCCCAGGTTCCCTCGAAGCCGGGCCTCAGCACCATCCGGTCTCCCGGCCGCAGCTCCACCGGCTCGCTGCCGTCCTCGGTGACGATCGAATGCCCGCTCAGGATATGGAAATATTCCCACTCGTCATAAACGATCCGCCATTTGCCCGGCGTTGACTGCCAGATGCCGGCATAAAGTCCGCCCGGCGCCTCCTCCACGTTCCAGGTGGTGAAACGCGGGCTGCCGGCGATCAACCGATCGGATGCCGGCGTCCCCTCTTCCGGTTCGATGCCGTCGAGATCGAAGGTGGTCCAGGTTCGCATCATTCAGTTTCCTTCGCAGCCAGATGTCGTGCCAATGCCTTAAACCAAATCCGGCCGCCCGTAACGCCCCGGCGGCGGCGTCACCGTCATGCAGTCTTGGGAGAGGCAAGGCGGGCGCAGCGGCTGCCGTCATGTCACACTTTGGAGAGGGATTGTTCGAGGTCGGCAATGATATCGGCCACATCCTCGATGCCGATCGAAAGCCGTACCACTTCCGGTCCGGCTCCGGCGGCAACCTGCTGCTCCTCCGTGAGTTGGCGGTGAGTGGTCGAGGCCGGATGGATGACCAGCGAGCGGGTGTCGCCGATATTGGCGAGATGCGAGAACAGCTGCAGCCCCTCGACGAAGCCCTTTCCTGCGTCGAACCCGCCCTTGATGCCGAAGGTGAATACTGCGCCGGCTCCCTTCGGGGCGTAGTGTTTCTGCAGCAGATGATTGGGATCGTCCTCCAGGGCAGCATAATTCACCCATGCCACCTTGGGATGCCGTTTCAGCCACGTCGCCACGGCGAGCGCGTTGTCGCAATGTTTCTGCATCCTGAGCGGCAGCGTCTCGATGCCGGTGAGGATCATGAAGGCGTTGAAGGGGGAAATCGCCGGGCCGAGATCACGCAGGCCGAGAACGCGGGCGGCGATGGCAAACGCGATGTTGCCGAAGGTCTCGTGCAGAACGATGCCCGCATATTCCGGTCGAGGTTCGGACATCATCGGATATCTGCCCGACTGCGACCAGTCGAACGTACCACCGTCGATCAGGATGCCTCCCATCGAATTGCCGTGCCCGCCGAGGAACTTGGTCAGCGAATGGACGACGATATCGGCGCCGTGTTCCAGCGGCCGCAACAGGTAGGGGCTTGCCATCGTATTGTCGACGATCAGCGGCAGGCCATGGCGATGGGCGATATCGGCAATGGCGGAAATATCCACGAAAGTGCCGCCGGGATTGGCAAGGCTCTCGATGAATACGGCGCGGGTCTGGTCGTCGATCGCCTGCTCGAAGCTTGCCGGATCGTCCGTGTCCGCCCAGCGGACGCGCCAGTCGAAATTCTTGAACGCGTGGCCGAACTGGTTGATCGAACCGCCATACAGCTTCTTCGCGGCGACGAAATTCGCTCCCGGCTGCATGAGGGTATGGAAGATCAGCATCTGGGCCGCATGGCCGGAAGCGACGGCAAGAGCCGCCGTGCCGCCCTCCAATGCCGCGACCCGCTCCTCGAGCACGGCCTGGGTAGGGTTCATGATCCGGGTGTAGATGTTGCCGAACTGCTGAAGGCCGAACAGCGCAGCGGCATGGTCGGCATCGTTGAAAACGAAGGACGTCGTCTGGTAGATCGGCGTCGCCCGCGCGCCCGTCGTCGGGTCCGGAGCAGCGCCCGCATGGACGGCAAGCGTGGAAAAGCCCGGATTGAACTGCGACATGGCAACCTCCCAAAGATACCTGTGTTTTCTATGGGCCGCAGAAAAGCGCGACAACCGGCACGGATCAAGGAATATCGTTCCGGCTGTCGGGCTCTTTTGAGGAATGTAGGCCGGATCTCATGCCGTGCCGCGACATCCCTCCCCTTTCACCGTCGACGGGATGAGACCGCCGAGAGCCGCGGCGATGAATGCCTCCCGACTATCTTCCGACGAGGCGGGGATATTCGATTGCGGGGCAGCGGTTCATGACCACCCTGATGCCGCCCGCCTCGGCCCTGGCGGCCGCCGCGTCGTCACAGACACCGAGCTGCGCCCAGATCACCCGCGGCCTTTTCGGCAGGGCAAGGGCCTGATCGACGATCCCCTGGAGATGTTGGGGCGCCCGGAAGACATCGACGATGTCTATCTCCTGCGGAACGTCGCCAAGCCGGGCAAAGACCTCGCGCCCCAGAATCTCCTTGCCCGCCTGCCCCGGATTGACCGGATAGACCGTATATCCGCGCCCAAGAAGGAAACGCATGACCCCGTGGCTCGGCCTTTCCGGCTTCGGCGAGGCGCCGAGCAGCGCGATCGTGCGCGCGTTCTTCAGAATGTCGGCCAGATAGTCGTCGTCGTAATGGTCATGGTTCATCGATCGGTTCCCGGAAGCGCCCCGAATGGGCCCTGTAGGCACCATGTAGGAGCGAAACCCCGGCACCGCCAGCGGCACGAAAGGACGGACGTCAGCAGCAGGCAGACGGCTGAAAACTAACAATCACTTTGTTTCTGGAACATTCCATTTTTGTTCCCCGGCATATTAGGCACAGCTTATAATTTAATGACAGGTTTCTAATATTGAGAAGTCGCAGTTCTTACGTTTCGTCAATTTT
>JBQGDG010000141.1:0-3145 GCA_052038935.1 Neorhizobium sp.
CCGATCTTCCCCTGACGACCATCGTCGCGATCCACGATCTCAATCTGGCCGCCCGTTTCTGCGACAGGATCGCCGTCCTTTCCGAGGGCAGGCTTGTCGACTGCGGAACCCCCACCGCAATTTTGACGGAAGCGCTGATCGCCGATGTTTTCGGCGTCGAGGCGCATGTCGGGACGTCGGCCCATCACGGGCGGCTCCACATCCAGTTTCTCATGTAGGGCGGCCGGGGTGCCTAACCGGTCGATGAAGGAAGACATCCGAGACTATCGACCATCCGGGCCGAGAGCCATGATCTCGGCGGCGGGTCGGGTCACGGCCTTGCGAACACGGGCGGGCGGAGTGTTTTCGAAAAACCGGTTGGATCGCCTAGGTTTTCCCGCAGCAGTTCTCCCACCATCTGAGGATGCGCAGAGCCCGTAGCGTAATCCAGCGAGACGGTCTGCCTTCGCCCTCGTCGATATCGAACCAGACGCGCCCCCTATGCCGGACATCCAGCAGCCATCGGCCATCCGGCCCACGCCGCCGGCGCAGATGATCGATCGCTTCGCCGAGACGGGCGTCGGGGCTTGTTCCGGCGAAAAGAGAGGCCGCGCGAAAATAATCGAGCGCCCGCAGCACGTCGTAGCGCCAGCGGTTGGGATGGGTGAAGAAAAGGAAACCCTCATCCGCCGGCTCCCCGATGCCGGCCCGGCGGAAGAGTCGTCTTTCGAGCAGATATTCCTCGCCGGAACGCCTCGCCTTGCGACTTTCTGCCGTGCCGCCCGTCGACCGCTCGAATTCCAGCAGGCCTTCCAGCACGTTGATCGTCGTGTGGAATGACGAACGCATGGAACCATTGCATCTTTCACAGTTCCATCCACCGTCCGGCTGACGTTCGCCTGTCAGGCGCTCGACGATCGGCGAGACATCGACGCAGAAATAGGCGCCGTCCGCGACGGTGCGGCCGTTGATGCATTCCTCGACTTCGCCTTCCCAGAAGGGCTGACTTCCCTCGTCCCAGCGGGAATTCTCGCCGACGGCGGCGACCGTCCGACGGGCGCGCTCGCAAGTTGGATCAAGACCGAACTCGCGCAATTGCGTCAGCACGAACGAGGTTGCCGTCCAGGGCTGTCCTTCGGCATGCCAATCCTTCGACGTGAAGCCCGAGGGCAGAAACGCGCCGCCGGCCCATTGGCCATCCCCGTCCTGGCAATCGAACAGCCTCGCGCCCCAACCCTCGGTCGCGATCCTGCCGCGCTCGGTCTGCCATTCGCTCTCGGGCGCATCGAGGAGATCGCGCATGACCTGCCATCGGATCGCAGGATCGGACCGGAGCAGCCATCCGGAAACCGCTTCGATATCGCTCATCAGGCGGCCTCGTCCGTTGCCTACGTCCTCCCGATCCTATCGCTCTCAAGGCACAGATACCAGCGAGCGGGATGATATCGACCGCCTTCCGGTTTCGACGGCGCAGCCACGGCGCAAAAAGTGGCAAAACGCGGCGAATTCAACCCGAGACAGAAAATTACATCCTTAAATTGTTAAATCGCCATTTTTATAGGTAAATGCCATCTATAAACAACCTTTTATACGCCAAATTCAACCATCAATTAGCGGTTGAACGGAAAATAATTCCATCAAATAAGGAAATAACGGCTCAAATTGGCTGATCTATCCTTGCAAGCGATTATCTGCGGCGATAGAGCGCACCTGTCAGATTACCCCAAGAATCCAGGGGTCTTACAGAGACTCAACGGCGGCCCGGTGCCGCGAAGGAGTGGATAATGAGAGATCTTCCGGGCTTGCCGTCCCGCCGGAGCTTCCTGAAGGCTTCAGCGGCGAGCGCAGCCGTGGCCGGCATTGCAGCGATTCCCGCCAAGGCCGAGCAGAAACCCGAACCGGTAGCGCTCACCGAATACAAGCCGGACTGTCTGAAGCCCACGGAGTGGGCCTTCGTCATGGCAGCGGTGGCGCGATTGATCCCGTCGGAAGGCGATGGCCCCGGCGCGATCGAAACACGTGTTCCCGTCTTCATCGACAAGCAGCTGGCCGGCGACTATGGCCGAGCGGCCGACTGGTACATGGAAGGTCCGCACGATGCGGCCGCAAGCCCGCTGCGCGGCTGGCAGACGCCGCTCAACCCGCTGGAGATCTACCAGCAGGCGATCCCGGTCTTCGATGACTGGTGCAAGGCGACCCACGGCAAGGTCTTCGCAGAACTGGATGCCGAAACCCAGGACAAGGCTCTCACCTCGCTCCAGAAGGACGAGATGAAGATCAAGCCGGAACTGCGCGACTTCTTCACCATCCTGCTGGCCAACACCAAGGAAGGTTATTTCGCCGACCCGATGTATGGCGGCAACCATGGCATGCAGGCCTGGAGCTACATCGGCTTCCCCGGCGCCCGCGGTTCCTACAAGGAATGGGTCCTGAAACACAACGTCAAGTACCCGCTCGGCCCTGTCTCCATCTCCGGCGAAAGGGCTTGAAGACCCATGGCACGCACTGAAAAGAAAAAAGACGTCGTCCTCGTCGGCTTCGGCTGGACCGGCGCAATCCTCGGCATGGAACTGGCCCAGGAAGGTATCGAGATCCTGGCGCTGGAACGCGGCCACGATCAGGCGACCGTTCCGGACTTCCAGTATCCGAACATGATCGACGAGCTGAAATACGGCGTGCGTCTCGGCATGATGCAGAAGCCGCGCAACGGCACGCTGACCATCCGCCGCGACCAGAACGAAACGGCCCTGCCCTATCGCAGCCTCGGCACCTTCCTGCCCGGCATCGGTGTCGGTGGCGCAGGCACCCACTGGAACGGTCTGAACTGGCGCCCGATGCAGTCCGAATACCGCCTGCGCTCCTATACGGAGGAAAAGTTCGGCGCCGACATCATTCCGGAAGACATGACGATCCAGGACTACCCGATGTCCTATGCGGAACTCGAGCCGCATTTCGACCGGTTCGAACATGTGGCGGGCATTTCGGGCCAGGCCGGCAACATCAACGGAAGGATCGTCGAGGGCGGCAACCCGTTCGAGGCACCGCGTTCGCGCGATTACCCGATGCCGCCGATGCATTCGACCTGGGACGGCAAGAAGTTCGGCGATGCGGCGAAGGCCATGGGCTATCATCCCTTCCCGAGCCCGGGCGGCATTGCCTCCAAGGA
>JBQGDG010000142.1:0-2917 GCA_052038935.1 Neorhizobium sp.
CGGCGATCGTAATCGCCGCCGCCACCATAGCCACCGCCGCCGCCACCGAAATCGTCACCGCCGCCGAAATCGCCCGAGCCGCCGCGGCCGCCGCCGAAGCCGCCGCGATCACCGCCGCCCTCGCCGCGACCGTCGAGCATGGTCAGCGTCGAGTTGAAGCCCTGCAGCACCACCTCCGTGGAATAGCGGTCATTGCCGCTCTGGTCCTGCCATTTGCGGGTCTGCAACGCGCCTTCGATATAGAGCTTGGCGCCCTTCTTCACATATTGCTCGACGACCTTGCAGAGGCCTTCGTTGAAGACGACGACCGTATGCCACTCGGTCTTTTCGCGGCGTTCGCCGGAATTGCGGTCGCGCCAGCTTTCGGACGTGGCGATGCGCAGGTTGGCGATCGGCCGCCCGTCCTGGGTCCGGCGGATTTCGGGATCGGCGCCGACATTGCCGATCAGGATCACCTTGTTGACGCTACCTGCCATGATATTCTCACTTTCTTCGCCGCCGGGTGCGGCTTAAAAAACATTTTCCCCAGCATAGACCATAGGCGCTGCGGGGTGTGACCCTTTGTGGCGTTTAATCCACAGCCAAATCCTGCGATGCCCCGGAGCGGCGATATTGCCGAGATTGTTCTTTATTTGTTCTATTTTATTCCTATAGTCATGTCAAACGAATCGGGAACGACAGCCGGAAGTCGTCGTTTCCGTCTCGACTCCGGAAAATCAATCACTACATAGGGAGCCATCCCCTCCCATCAGGCTTTGGCAATGAGCGAACTCAAGACGATCTCCATTCGTGGCGCGCGTGAACACAATCTCAAGGGCATCGACCTCGATCTTCCGCGAAATTCGCTGATCGTGATGACCGGCCTGTCCGGTTCCGGCAAATCGTCGCTCGCCTTCGACACGATCTATGCCGAGGGCCAGCGCCGCTATGTCGAGAGCCTCTCGGCCTATGCCCGGCAGTTCCTGGAGATGATGCAGAAGCCCGATGTCGACCAGATCGACGGGCTGTCGCCGGCAATCTCGATCGAGCAGAAGACGACCTCGCGCAACCCGCGCTCGACGGTCGGCACGGTCACCGAGATCTACGACTACATGCGTCTTCTTTTCGCACGTGTCGGCGTGCCCTATTCGCCGGCCACCGGCCTGCCGATCGAGAGCCAGACGGTCAGCCAGATGGTCGACCGCATTCTCGATTTCGAGGAAGGCACGCGTCTCTACATCCTCGCGCCGATGATCCGCGGCCGCAAGGGCGAGTACAAGAAGGAACTCGCCGATCTGATGAAGAAGGGCTTTCAACGTGTGAAGGTCGACGGCCAGTTCTACGAGATCGCCGACGTCCCGGCGCTCGACAAGAAATACAAGCACGACATCGACGTGGTGGTGGACCGACTTGTCGTCCGTTCCGATATCGGCGCGCGTCTGGCGGACAGCCTGGAAACGTCGCTGAAGCTCGCCGACGGGCTTGCGGTCGCCGAATTTGCCGACAAGCCCCTGCCCGCCAGCGAGACGGCGGCCGGCGGTTCGGCCAACAAGTCGCTCAACGAAACGCATGAGCGCGTCCTGTTTTCGGAAAAGTTCGCCTGCCCGGTCTCCGGCTTCACCATTCCGGAAATCGAGCCGCGGCTTTTCTCCTTCAACAATCCGTTCGGCGCCTGCCCGACCTGCGACGGTCTCGGCTCGCAGCAGAAGGTCGACGAAAACCTCATCGTGCCGGAACCGGCCCGCACGCTGCGCGACGGCGCCATCGCGCCCTGGGCCAAGTCTTCCTCGCCCTATTACAACCAGACGCTCGAAGGCCTCGGCAGGGTCTTCGGTTTCAAGCTCTCGGACCGCTGGGACAAGCTCTCCGCCGAGGCGCAGGCCGCGATCCTCAAGGGCACCGAGGAGAAGATCGAGTTCAACTATGCCGACGGCGCCCGCTCCTACAAGACGACGAATAATTTCGAGGGCAACGACCCCAATCTCGAACGCCGCTGGAAGGAAACGGACAGCGCCTGGGCCCGTGAGGAGATCGAGCGCTACATGTCGGCAGCCCCCTGCCCGGCCTGCGCTGGTTATCGCCTGAAGCCGGAAGCGCTGGCGGTCAAGATCAACAGGCTGCATATCGGCGAAACCACCGAAATGTCGATCAAGGTGGCGCGCGACTGGTTCTCCGCCCTGCCCGAACATCTCAACGCCAAGCAGAACGAGATCGCCGTCCGCATCCTCAAGGAGATCCGCGAGCGGCTGCAGTTCCTGAACGACGTGGGTCTCGACTATCTCAGCCTGTCGCGCAATTCCGGCACGCTGTCGGGCGGCGAAAGCCAGCGCATCCGGCTTGCCTCGCAGATCGGCTCGGGTCTCACCGGCGTTCTCTACGTCCTCGACGAACCGTCGATCGGCCTGCATCAGCGCGACAATGCCCGCCTGCTCGACACGCTGAAGCACCTGCGCGATATCGGCAACACCGTGATCGTCGTCGAGCACGACGAGGATGCGATCCTGACGGCCGACTACGTGGTCGATATCGGCCCGGCCGCCGGCATCCACGGCGGCACCGTGGTGGCGGAAGGCACGCCGCAGCAGGTCATGGCCAATCCCAAGTCGCTGACCGGCAAATACCTGTCGGGCGAACTCGGCGTCGCGGTACCTTCCGAACGCCGCAAGCCCAAGAAGGGCAAGGAGATCAAGGTCGTCGGCGCGCGCGGCAACAACCTCAAAAACGTCACGGCATCGGTCCCGCTCGGCGTTTTCACCGCCGTGACCGGCGTATCGGGCGGCGGCAAGTCCACCTTTCTCATCGAGACGCTCTACAAGTCGGCGGCGCGCCGCGTCATGGGCGCGCGCGAGATCCCGGCCGAACACGACCGCATCGACGGTTTCGAACATATCGACAAGGTCATCGACATCGACCAGTCGCCGATCGGCCGCACGCCGCG
>JBQGDG010000143.1:0-10904 GCA_052038935.1 Neorhizobium sp.
GGCGCGCAGCGCGCAGACGAAATCATACGTCCGGTAGTCGCCCATGACGCCGACGGTCTGGACCGGCAGGAGCACCGCAAAGGCCTGCCAGATCGTGTCGTAGAGACCGGCCTTGCGGATTTCGTCGAGATAGATCGCATCCGCCTTGCGCAGGATGTCGAGCTTTTCGCGCGTCACGCCGCCCGGGCAGCGGATCGCAAGGCCGGGACCCGGGAACGGATGACGGCCGATGAAGCTTTCCGGCAGGCCGAGTTCGCGACCGAGCGCACGGACCTCGTCCTTGAACAGTTCGCGCAGCGGCTCGACGAGTTGCATGTTCATGCGCTCGGGCAGGCCGCCGACATTGTGGTGGCTCTTGATGGTTACCGACGGGCCGCCGGAGAACGAGACGCTTTCGATGACATCCGGGTACAGCGTGCCCTGCGCCAGGAAGCGCGGTTCGCCCTTGCCGTCGGCTGCGATCTTGGCGGCCTCCGCCTCGAACACCTCGATGAACAGGCGGCCGATCGTCTTGCGCTTCACTTCCGGGTCGGTTTCGCCGGCAAGCTGGGTCAGGAACAGGTCGGACGCGTCCACGGCGACGAGCGGGATATTGTAGTGATCGCGGAACATGCCGACGACCTGCTCGGTCTCGCCCTGGCGCATCAGGCCGTGGTCGACATAGATGCAGGTCAGCTGGTCGCCGATCGCCTCATGGATGAGGATGGCGGCGACGGAGGAGTCGACTCCGCCGGACAGGCCGCAGATGACGCGCTGATTGCCGACCTGGTCCTTGATCTTGCGGATCATTTCGGCACGGTAGGCAGACATGGTCCAGTCGGATTTCAGGCCGACGATCTTGTGCACGAAGTTGGAGAGCAGCTTGGCGCCGTCCGGCGTGTGCACCACTTCCGGGTGGAACATGGTCGAATAGTAATGGCGGCTCTCGTCGGCGGCGATGGCGAACGGAGCGTTCTCCGACGTCGCGATCACTTCGAAACCGTGCGGCAGCTGCGTGACGCGATCGCCGTGGCTCATCCAGACAGGGTAGCGTCCGCCCGTTTCCCAGAAGCCGTCGAACAGCGGGCTTGCCTTCTTGATTTCGACATCGGCACGGCCGAATTCCGCGGCGTGACCACCCTCGACGACACCGCCGAGCTGGGTGCAGAGTGTCTGCTGGCCATAACAGATGCCAAGGATCGGTACGCCGCTGTCGAACACCGCCTGCGGAGCACGCGGGCTGCCTTCCGTCGTGACCGAGGCCGGGCCGCCGGAGAAGATCACGCCCTTCGGCCGCAGCTTGTCGAAAGCTTCCGCTGCGTTCTGAAACGGATGAATTTCGCAATAAACCCCGGCTTCGCGGATGCGGCGCGCAATCAACTGCGTCACCTGGCTGCCGAAATCGATGATGAGGATGCTGTCGGGATGAGCTATCTGGGTCATGGCGAGCCTTTAATGAAACTTCCCCATTCTGGCAACGGGAAATCCGGCGGAAACCACCGCGTCATGGCAGGATTGCGCCATCTTCAAGGCCTGTGAAAAGCCGGCTGACGGCGTCCGCGAGCTTCTCGTCGATGACATGCAGATATTCCGTCCAGTTGCCGACGTGCCTGAGCTCTTCCTTGCCGTCCGAAATTCCGCGCAGCCCGATCAGGGAAATGCCGAACAACTGGCAGCAGCGCATCACGGCAAAGGTTTCCATATCGACCATGTCGGCGGCGATAAGGTCGTAGGCCGCGCCGGATACGATGTTTCCGCCGGTCGAAAGCGAGGCCTCGGGAATGCCGGGGATCTTCAGCGGCAGCGGCATGACCGCCGGATGATCGAGAAAGGGCGTGCGCCCCCTTTCGAAACCGAGCGGCGAGGCATCCATGTCGCGATAGGCGACGGAGGAAACCTGATAGATTTCCGTCTGCTCGAGCGAGCGCGATCCGGCCGAACCGAGAGAAACGATGAGATCCGGCAACCGGTTCTCGGCCTGCAGCTTCGTCAGTGCATGGGAGAGCACGATCGCTGCCTCGATCGGGCCGACACCGGTCATCAGCGGCGTGATGCAGGATCGGAGATGCCGACCGTATTCGGCATCGACGGCCATAACGAAAAGCACGGAGTGGCGGCCGACCTGCTTGAGCTCGAAGTTCATTCGACCACATCCTGGCGACCACGGATCACCATCATCGACGAGGTCATCGAGGCGATCAGTTTTGCCGGTCCGTCGCCCACGGCATATCCGCGGCCGTCGGCGACGATGATCGTCGAGCCGGGCTTGGTGATTTCGCCGCGGAAGAGAAAACGGTCGCCGCGCCCCGGTGACATCAGATTGACCTTGAATTCGATCGTCAGGATCGAGACATCGGGCGCGATGACCGTATAGGCCGAATAGGTGCAGGCGGTTTCCAGCGCCGCGGATATCACGCCTGAATGCAGGAAGCCGTGCTGCTGGGTCAGTTTAGGGTCGAACGGTAGTTCGATTTCGACCATGCCCTGCTGTATGCGGCTGAGTTCTGCGCCCAGAAGCTCCATCGCATTCTGGTTCCGGAAGCTGCGCCGGATGCGTTCGTGAAAGTCCCCTGGATCGGTAATCGTCATGTCCTGCCCTTGTTCGCAGGCGAAAGTGGCATTGTGTCGGCCGGTCGGCAAGCGGCACGGCGCTGTTTTTCGGTCAGTTCAGGATGACGATTGCAAGGTTCAGCGCCGTCGCGAAGGCAACCCATGCAGCATAGGGCAGGAACAGCAGCGCGGCCTGTCGGTTCGGCCGCCAGCTCATCGCGATGAACAGAAGGATGAAGGCGAGCAACAGAACAATGATGACGAGGCCAAGAACGGGATTCTGCAGGCCGAAGAACGCTGGCGACCAGAAGATGTTGAGGAAGCCCTGGATGGCGAAGACGACGAGCCTCCGGCCATTGTTCTCGTCGTACCAGGTCGATGCCAGTGCCGCGCCGATCATTCCGTACAGAACGGTCCAGACGGGCGCGAATACCCATGCCGGCGGGTTGAAGAACGGTTTTTCAAGCGCCTGATACCATGCGCCTGGAGCGTTGCTGGCGCCGCTCAGCGCACCGATGGCGACCGAAGCGACGATGAAGAGGCCGAAGACGATCCATTTGCTCATGGCGGCGCAGATAGGGCCGGCGGCGAAGAAGGACAGATCAGCCGATCCGCACGATATGCTGATCCCATGCGACGTCGCTGCGGGTGCCGCTGAACCGCCCGTCATAGGAGGAAACCGCGATGCCGTGGACGGCGGGAGCGACGCCGGCAGCTTCGCGGATCGTTTCTTCCTTCAGCACGCGGCCCGTTCTTGCATCGAGCATCACCGATGCGCCACCGACGGGGGAGGTGAGGCCGACGATGTTCTCGCGGCGGTTGACGGCGATCGCGCCGACATAGTTGGAAAGCCGCATCGTCGTTTCCTCCGGCAGTGAAACGAGCGCGATATCCTCGCCCTTCGAAAACCAGCCGGCGAGCGGAGGCGCCGCATTGCGTGCACCTTCCCATTGACAGGCAAACCAGATGCGGCCGTTCTCGGCGATGTCGAGATGGCGGGTCGAGAGTTGGCGTAGCGGAGCGGGCAGGGTGTGCTTCTGGACCAGCGCGCCGCTTCTTGCGTCCAAGAGAACCAGAGAGGGTTCCATATGGTCGACATTGAGCTTGGTTCGGCCGAAATCCGGATGGGTCTCTATGCCGCCATTGGCAATGACGATGAGCGTTCCGTCGTCCGAAACGGCCATGTCATGGGTACCGATCCCATGGGCGTCGAATTCGCCTATGCGACGAAACCTGTCACGCGCGTCATAGAGCCCGATCATGCCGCGGTTGCCGTCGAAATCGTTTTCGCTGGCATAGAGGACGGCACCGTCCGGTGCGAAGTAGCCATGACCGTAGAAGTGGCGCCCTTCCGGCGCGGTTATGACGATCGGTTCAGCCTGGCACGAAGGATCGAAGACCATGGCGAATGTGCCGGGACGCCTCGCAAAGGCGACGGCTCGGACGGTGGCGGGACTCCAGGCCATGCCATGGGCTCGGGCAGGCAAGGCGACCCGGTCGATGATCTCGCCGCGCTCGGAAACGGTCGCGATGCCGAACGATCCGTCCGGCGCCCGATATCCCGAAGCATAGACGGCGTCTGCCCGCTCCATCGCGTGCAGGGAACCCGGCGTAAGCGCCGCGGTAAAACCTATTCCGGCCGCCTTCAGGAATGCCCGGCGGTCGATGACTTCGCCGTTCCAGACCATGGGATCAGTCTCCGTCGGCGAAGGAAAAGCCCGAGGAGAGACCGATCGCACCGCCGTAACCGTCGTTGAGCCTTGAGATCACGTCCTTGCCGTCGGCAAGCAGCGTGTCGAGCTTCTTCCGCTCTGCTTCGTCCGACACCGCCTTTTCGAGATCAGGCGTCACCTCGGTGGTAAGCGCCGCCATGGATTTGAGTTTCCCTTCCGTAGACGCGACGATCGGGCGGTCCTTTTCCGGCAGCAGTTCGACCATGCCGGAGGTGACGAGAAGTTCGGAAAGTCCGTCCAGATTGGCTTTGACCATCGGCCAGGTGTTGTCCGAGCGCCAGAACAGCGCCTGCTTCGGGAATTTCGCCTTGTCTGCCCCCTTGTAGAAGGTTTCGATGCGCTGGTCGCGCACGGCTTCCGCACCGTGAACGAGTATGCCGAGCAGGCCGGTGATCGCTTCGCCGCCAGTGCGGAAGACCGGATTGTCCGGGCCGGGTTCTTCCCAAGACTTTTGAATGCTGTCGGGGGCATTCCATATGCCGGCGACTTCTGCGGCGACATTGCCGACATTCTGCGCTACGGCAACGCTGTAACGGCAACGAAAGTCATTTCCGGAAACAAGCGTATCTGCACCCGTCCCGAACAAGAGATATTCCAGCGCGCCCAGCCCCTGTGTCGCGACACTCTTGGTGGCGAGCATCTTCGGATCTGTTGCCGTCTCGTCGGATTTGGCAAGAACCGCCTGCACCTGTTTCAGACCAGTGCTCTTGCGGTCGGGATAGAAGAGGATGCGCTCGAACCGGTTCTGTTCGATGATCGGGCCGGTGCGGACGATCTCGATATGCGCCCAACTTGCCGCGAGCCTGCCGAAGCCGGTCTTCGCCGCATCGTAATTGGCCTGGGATGGCACCTCGCAAAGCGTCTTCATCGTCGCGGCCATCTCTTCCGCGGATGTACGGAACGCGTCATAGCCGGGCCGGATAAATCCGTCGACCGCCGCAGTCATCACCTTCGTGACCGTCGCTCCCGGCAGTTCCACGGCCGGTGCCGCATCCGCTTCCTGCGCCTGAACGCCGTTGGCGAATGATGCGGATAGCAGGGCGACGAAGCCGGCGACAAAAGTCTTGCGCATCAGAGAGACTCCAGAAAGGTGAGAAGGGCGGTCCGATCCCGTTCGTCCATCACAGCGAAGGCATCGCGCGCGGACTGTGCCTCGCCGCCGTGCCAGAGGATCGCTTCGGTAAGGTTGCGGGCCCGCCCGTCGTGCAGGAAGAATGTGTGGTTGTTGACGGTCTTGGTGAGCCCGATACCCCAGAGCGGCTGGGTGCGCCACTCCTGCCCGCTGGCGACGCCGACCTGCTGCCCGTCGGCAAGGCCCTCGCCCAAGTCGTGCAGCAGGAAATCCGAATAGGGCCAGATCAGCTGGAACGCATGCGCCTTGTTGCCGGCATCGCGGCGGGTGACGAATTTCGGCGCATGGCAGGCCGTACAGCCGGCCATGTAGAACATTTCCTTGCCTCTCAGTACCGTCGCGTCATCAATGTCGCGGCGCGCCGGCACGGCGAGATTTTCGGAATAGAAGGTGACGAGCGGCAAGACCGGATCCGGCGCTTCCACCGGCCCCAGCCGCTCCTGCACGCCGGTCGGCATGGCGAGGCATTCGGCCTGCGCCTTTGTGCAGTCGCCATGGGAGAAGGGGTCGTCAGGAGTGGAAAGCCCGAGATCGCCGGCAAAAGCGGAAGACGTCTGATCCCGGACCGAGGCATTCTGTGCCTTGAAGCCGAAGCGGCCTAGTTTCAACGCGCCGCTCAGATGGTCCCGCACCAGCGCCGGCTTGCCCGATATGCCATCCCCGTCCTTGTCCTCCGGGTCGGCGAGGGCAAGGATATCGGCCTCGTGGATCGCCTGGATCAGGCCCATGCCGATCATCGGCGGCGCGATGCGTGGAGAGAGAGTCACGTCCCCCTCGATCGGACCATAACCGAGGTCGGAGACCGAATAACTCGGCTTGCGCAGGCTTACCACTTCGCCGCCGGCCAGCGTCACCCGGGTCTCCGTATAGGCGATCTGCATCCTGCCTTCCGATTTCAGCCCGGAAACGGCGAGATCCTGCAATTGTTCACCATAGACCGCGTCGGGGAAATTGAGTTTGCGGAAGTCGGCGAGCGCCTCGCGTTCGTCGTCGGTGCGCGCCGGCCGTGCCAGGCGAAGAAACATCGACGTCGCGTCCGCCGAGCCTTCAGGCGGATGACCGCGCCCGTCCTTTAGATGGCAGCTCTGGCACGCTCTGGCGTTGAACATCGGCCCGAGCCCGTCCGACGCCTGCGTGGACGAGGGCGACGAGACCCAGAGCTTGGTGAACAGCGCATTGCCGATCTTGAAGTTCTGCTCCTCCTCGAAGGTAATGTTGGGAGAAAAATGCGAGAAGGCGTCGCCGTTGACGATCGCCTTCGTCGTCGCGGCTCCGCCCGCCATGGTCTCGAACTGTTCGGCCTTGGAGAAATCCGTCGTTGGCTTCGTCACGCGTTCGACGCGTTTCAGGTCCTTCGGATTAAGGTCGGTGCGGGCCTTTTGCAGCTGGCCGTCGCTCCCCGTTGCAACCAGCGGCGCGAGGACGAGCGCGCCGGAAAGGAGCGGAAGAAACAGCCTTGCCCAATGACCCTTCTGCCTGCCGGTCTCTCCCCCACGAGAAACAGGCTTGTCGCACATGGAGAAAGACCCCTCCCAACCATCCCCGCCAGTGGAAGGGATTATTCCGGCAGCGCCGTCGAACCCCAAGGTAGGCAGGCGGGTGTCGCGGGTTTTCTCCCCCTTTGAAGGGGAGATTGCCGGCAAGCCGGAGAGGGGCTTTCCATGTGCGTCAGCCTCCCCATTGCGGGGAGGGGCGGGGAAGAGATTCTTTTCCATCCTGGGGGGCGATAGCCCACTTTCAATTATTGAAAAACAGCGTCAGGATTATCGAGGCTGTCGGAACCTTCAAGTTCGATCTTGCCGAGATCCAGCGACGCGATGACGCGCTCGATCGTCTTGGTCTGGTCGATCAGCCCGTCGATCGCCTTCTGGACCACCTCGTTACCCTTGGCATTGTTCTCGCCGATCATCTGGTCATAAGCCTCGACCTTCTGGGCGCGGTCCTTCATGACGGTCATGGCCGTGAGTGTCGTATCGAGCTTCGCCTTCATTTCCGTATCGAGGGCCTTGTCCTTGGCGGCGACGAGGTCGGAAAGGGAAGGGCCGGTCATCTTCGTGCCGTCGGTACGGGTATACTGACCCGTATAGGCGGACCTGATCCCGACCGCATCGTTGAGATGCGAAGCGTAGGTGTTGTCGGAGAAGCAATCATGTTCCTCTTCGGGATCATGCAGCAGCAGGCCGAGTTTCATGCGTTCGCCGGCAAGTTCGCCATAGGACAACGATCCCATCCCGGTCAGGATGGCCGTCAGGCCGGCCTTGCCGTCCGCTTCGACATGCCTGGTGGCCTCGCCATCCGGCGCCCAGGCCTTCACCATGTCGCCGAGATCTGAAATCAGCAACCTCGATGCAGCCTTGAGATAGGCCGCTCGGCGGTCGCAATTGCCGTTGGTGCAATTCGCCTTGTCGTAATCCGTATAGGGCCTGGCGCCGGCGCCGGGTCCCGTGCCGTTCAGATCCTGTCCCCAGAGCAGGAATTCGATCGCATGGTAGCCGGTGGCGACATTGGCCTCGATCTCGCCGGCCTCGTGCAGGCCACGGATCTTTTCCGGCGTGATCTCCGTGAAATCGACGTCCTCGCCGTTGATCTTGAGCTTCGGATGGCCGATCACGTTGGCGGTATAGAGTGCGTTCTCGTCGCTTTCGGTGCCGTAGGACGGATCGACATAGTCGATCAGGCCCTCGTCGAGCGGCCAGGCATTCACCTTGCCTTCCCATTCGTCGACGATCGGATTGCCGAAACGATAGACCTCGGATTGCTGGTAAGGCACGCGCGCGGCGATCCATGCCGCCTTTGCGGCCTTCAACGTGTCTTCGCTCGGCTTGGCGATGAGCGCGTCGATTGCCTTGTCGAGCGTCTCGGCCGTCGTCAGCGAATCCTCGTATTTTGCATGCGCCAGCTCGGCATAGTGCTTGAGCACGGCTTCCGGCGTCGTTTCCGCCAGTGCTGGTGATGTGATGAAGGCCGTCGAGGCGGCCAGAAGCGCCAATGCGGCGCCGACCATGGTCTTGCGGATCATGTCCCTCTCCTTCGCGGCGCCGATCCCATGAGGCCGCCAAGCAGAGTTCTTTGCGCGAATTAAAAGTAGTGTCAAACGTTCTAGTTTAGAACCGTTTGAAGTTAAAGTTGCGAAATCGGGATCCGCGCGGAAAAATCAAACCTTGCGTTGCATGCGGCAGAAAAAGAATCCGTCTGTATCGGTACTTGCGGGCGTCAGCGTCACGGTGTCTGCAGCCGCTGCGCGAGGACGTGGTGCGTCGGCACCGAAGATTTTCGCCCAGTCGCCGGCAGGGGTGATCGAGAAGGCGGGGTTCTCGGCGCAGAAGCGCTCGACCTGGCGGTCGTTTTCCTCCGGCAGGACCGAACAGGTGACGTAGACGAGCGTGCCGCCGGGCTTGACGAAGGCGGCTGCCTCGGCGAGTGCCTCCTGCTGCTGGGAAATCCGCTCGTCGAGGTTTTTCTGGGTCAGCCGCCACTTGGTATCCGGCCGGCGGCGCCATGTCCCGGTCCCGGTGCAGGGAGCATCGACGAGGACCACATCCAGCTTGTCCTTCAGCGCATCGAGCTGTCGGGCATCGTCGTGAACCTGCACATTGCGCGTGCCGGCACGGCGCAGGCGCTCGATGATCGGTGCCAGCCGCTTGCGGTCGGCATCGTAGGCATGAACCTGCCCCTTGTTGTGCATGGCCGCGGCCATGGCGAGCGTCTTGCCACCGCCGCCGGCGCAATAATCCAGCACCTGATCGTGTTCTCCCGGTTGAACGAGATCCGCGACGATCTGCGAGCCTTCATCCTGCACCTCGAACCAGCCCTTCTGGAAGGAAAGTTCGGCCGTGACATTCGGCAGGCGCGAGGCCGCTTCGCCGGCAGCGATGCGGATACCGTTGCGGGCGATACGCGCCGGACTCGCACCGGAACGCTCCAATGCTTTCACCACCTTGTCGCGGTTTGCCTTGAGCGTATTGGCGCGCAGATCGAGTGTCGGGCGCTCGGCGAGCGCTTTGGCTTCGGTCAGCCAGTGATCGCCGAAATTGGCTTCGAAAGAGGGTTGCACCCAGTCGGGAATGTCGCCTTGTACATTTGGCGGCGCGTCATCGAGACTGCGGCTGGAAAAGGCTGCGCCATTCGCCTCGGTAAGGGCTGGCGGGGCGAAGCGGTCGTCGGCGAATTCCGCATCGAGACCGGATCTCGAAAAACCCCATTGGCGCAGGAGAACCGCATAGGCGAGCGCGGTCGGGCTGTCGTCGTCCATGAGCCAGGCATGGGAGAGCCGCATGCGCAGCGCGTCATAGACGATGTTGCCGATGGCAGCCCGATCGCCGGATCCGGCAAAACGATGGGCAAGCCCCCAGTCCTTCAATGCATCCGCCACAGGGCGTTTGCGTGCTTCGATGTCGGCCAGAACTTCGATCGCTCCGGCTACTCGCCCGCCCAGTCGCATGTCTCACTCCGTCTCGGTTGAACCCGTATGAAACCGGTCGTAACCGTGATCGGCTGGAAGGGCAAGGGGAGACCCCAGGAGCAGCGCCTGTCCGTAAGCCGGTAAATATCGGACGGCTTAGCCGTCGATGTCCTTCAAGCCTTTGCCCGGTACTTTGCCGTTGTCGGCAAGGATCTGATAACAGACCTGCGCCGTTCCGGAGCGTACCATGCCGATGTTCTGGGCTGCAGCCTTGGAAACATCGATGACGCGGCCGCGGATGAACGGTCCGCGATCGTTGATGCGGACGACCACGCTCTTGCCGTTGCGCTTGTTGGTCACCAGCACTTTGGTACCGAATGGCAGCGAACGATGCGCGGCGGTCAGCTTGGAGGCGTTCATCCGTTCGCCTGAAGCGGTCTTCGATGTGAGAGCATACCAGGAAGCGTGTCCGCATCCGGGCGCAGCATTAGCCTGCGCGGGGCCGAGAAGTGCAAAAGCAGCAATGGCGGCCGCGGCGGCAGTCGAGCGTTGAATTGTTTTCAAGTCCGTCGTCCCCGTCGTTTAGTCCCTGCACGTTGCGTGCAAGAAGGCTTACGCCGGGCGAAAAGTGGCGAAAACGTGGGATTTTTGATCACGGAACGTTACATTATGTAACATTCGTGATTATATTTTAAGTGATCTCATTAACGAGCCGGCTAATAGATATTGGAATAAAACCTTAGAAATCAGTCAGTAACTGGAAAGCTGTTCTCTGGGTGTCGTCGCCAGGGCTCGATCACAAAATCGTAGGAAAAAAATTTGTTGCCTGCGGAGATTTTCCGCCTCGATTGGACAAATTTTATGGCCATTTGCCTGATTGATTAAGAAATATTAACCGAAAGAGGCGGCTTGGTTGGAAATTTCAACCGTTTATAATTGCGCAGATCATGCGCGCCAGGCGCGCTCCGACCACATCTGCGCCAGTGACTCGCGGAAGTTAGGGAACCGGAATCGAAATCCCAGCCGCCGGATCTTTTCATTCGAGACGCGCTTGTTGGCGCCGTAGAACGAGCGGGCCATCGGCGTCATATCGGCGGTATCGAAATCG
>JBQGDG010000144.1:0-1985 GCA_052038935.1 Neorhizobium sp.
GGTGACGCGCGTATGAATGGTGTCGCCGATGAAGACCGGTTTGACGAACCGCATCCGGTCATAGCCGTAGGAGAAGGCGACCGGGTTGATGACGCTGGCCGTCAGGCCGACGCCGATCGCGAACACCATCGTGCCATGGGCGATCCGCTGGCCGAAAGGCTGCGTCTTCATGAATTCCGCATCCATATGATGGGGAAAGAAATCGCCGGTATGTCCTGCATGGACGACGAAATCCGTCTCGGTGATCGTCCGCCCGTTCGTCGTGCGTCCCTCACCGATCTCGTAGTCCTCGAAATATCTGGTCTGTTCCATTCTCTTTTCCTGTTTAGGGCCTCGCGGCCAGCGGTGTCGCCGGGGCGGCAGTCGATGCATAGGCAGCCTCGACAAGCGCCATCGTGTTCCATGCGTCCTCGACCGAGGAGACGAGTTCCGCGTCCTCGCCGGCTGCGAAGCGCTGGAGGTTCGCCATCCGGCCGACAAATGCGTCCGGGAACCATGTCCCTTCGAGCGGCACCGGGACCCAGCCATCGCCGCCTCTGGGGTAGATTTCCAGAATGTCCGGCTCGCCGCGCGGATAGTCGAGATTGACCCCGAGCTGCAGATAGGCTGCCCCTTCCGTGCCAGACACGCGGAATTCGCAGGCCTGGTGCCTGCGGCCGAACTTGTGATCGTGATTGATCGAAAGCGCGCAGCGGACACGGTCACCGTAATCGAGGATCGCCGTGGTCCTTGTCTGCGCCATCCTGTGGTTCGGATGCCCGATCGATTTCGCGTGCACGCCGTCCGGATCGCCGAGTATCTGACGGATGACGTCGAGATAGTGGATCGAATGCATGGCGATCTCGATACGCGGCAGGCCTTCGAGGAAGGACCAGAGCTGCCAGGGGGTGTCGAGCGCCAGATGCGCCTCGAAATCGACGACCTCGCCAAGAAGTCCCCCGGCGATGGCATCTTTGAGGGCCAGCATCATCGGCGCGAAGCGTAGCTGGAAATTGACCGCAGCCTTGAGCTTCCGCTCGCGGCATATGCGCAGGATTTCCGTAGCGGCCGCAAGATCTGCTCCCATCGGCTTCTGGATGAGGACCGCAGCGCCTTCCGGCAGCATTGACAGAACCCGCGCATGGGCGGCCGGCGGCGTTGCCAGGTCGAAGATCGCGCCTTCCACGGCTATGGCTTCTTCGGCGCTCGCATAGGCCGAAACACCCCACGCATCGGCCAGCGCCCGCGCCTTCTCGTGATCTGGATCATAAAGACCGGCGATCGGGAAACCGCCCTTGCGGTAGGCAGGGTAGTGGGCGTCACCGACGATGGATCCCGCTCCGAACGTGACTATCGGGCGCGGTTGCGACGGGAGCGGCCATGATTGCGCGAGCGATTTGGGATCGAAGTCAGGCATGGAAGAAAACCTCCTCCATGGATGCCCACCACTCGCCCTCTTTCTTTGTTTCCAGCGGCACTTGGCAGGGCATGCAGACAGCCCACCATTCCTGCGTCTTCGGATCTGCCGCCATCTTCGCCATATCGGCGGCATAGTCGCCGCCGTGATATTCGAAAAAGGAGAAGAGCAGATTTTCCGGCTCCTTCAGGAAGATGGAATAGTTCCTGATATTGCAGGCCGAGATCATCGACAGCACCTCCGGCCAGACGTCGGCATGCAGGCGCTTGTATTCCGCGATCTTTTCCGGCTTCAGGCCGATCATCATGCCGATACGCTGCATGTCTCACACTCCCTTGCGGATTTCGCGCTCGAACTCGCCGATCGAGCGGGCGTCGATCGCATCCCAATCCCATTCGATGCCGAGGCCCGGCGTCATCGGCGCCAGCGCCATACCGTTCTCGATCGTCAGACGCGAGGTGGTGATGTCGTCGAGCTGCGGAATGTATTCGACATATTTCCCGTTCTGGACCGCACAAGTGAGGCTGACATGCAGTTCCATAAGAAAGTGCGGGCAGACCGGCATGTCGAACGCCTCGGCAGCATGTGC
>JBQGDG010000145.1:0-3114 GCA_052038935.1 Neorhizobium sp.
CCTATCGCCCTTTTCTTTGCATGCGCGGCACTTGTCATTCTCGCGGGCTCGTTCATGGCGCCCCAGACCGCCGCAAGCGGCAAAGAGGGTTGCGCTCCGGCGTACGGCGTCGATCCATTCGCCACAGCATCCCTTCCCCACTAATCCGGGATTAAAAAGGGCGGCCCTCGAGCCGCCCTTTTTGTTACCAGCATTTCCGCACGCTTTCATGCGGCAACAGGAAGCGCACAGGCGATCGATTGGCCCGCCAATCTTAATCCTTTGCTGAGGAAATGAAGGCAGTTTGCAGCAGAACATCGAACCGATGGCAGCTTGCTTGTGTTGGCCCTACCAAATCCATATAGCTGACTTATGTCAGGCGGGCGCAAGAAGCAGCCATGTCTCTCCCTCATATTCGATCGAAGCCTAAGCCCCGATGCCCACCCTTTACCATCACCCCATGTCGTCTGCCTCGCGATTTGTCCGCCTGATCCTGGCGGAGTATGGCTTTCAGGCCGATCTGGTCGAGGAGCAGCCATGGGAGAAGCGCCGCGAGTTTTTGAGCCTCAATCCGGCGGCAACGCTTCCCGTCTATGTCGACGACAACATGCGCGTCCTGTGCGGACCGTATATCCTGGCGGAGTTTCTCGACGAGACCCATGGCGTATTGAAGCGTGACCGGCGGCTTCTGGCGGAAGATCCCTGGCAGCGCGCCGAGATCCGTCGCCTGACCGAGTGGTTCCTGCAGAAGATGGAGCAGGACGTCACCCGCCCGCTCACCCGGGAGCGGGTCTACAAGCTGCAGATGACGGCGGCACAAGGCGGCGGCGCACCGGATTCCAAGGCGCTGAGAACCTCCCGCGCCAACGTTCGCCAGCATATGAAATATCTGTCCTGGCTCGCCGGATCGCGGCCCTGGCTCGCCGGCGACAGACTGAGTTATGCAGATCTGGCCGCCGCCGCCTCCATCTCCGTTCTCGACTATCTCGGCGAGATCGAGTGGGCCGAGTTCCCCATCGCCAAGGACTGGTATCAGCGGCTGAAGTCGCGGCCGTCCTTCCGTCCCTTGCTGGCCGAACGTATCCGCGGCCTGACGCCGGTCTCCCACTATGCGGATCTCGATTTCTAACGCCGAGACGGCCACGGACGAAAAGGCGCTTCGCCGTCGCGGGAAGCTGACCGCCTTCATTCGTCAGGAAGCCGCCGCCCAAGGTTTCGATCTCTGTCGGATCACCGGTCCCGACAGCATCCCGCGCGCGCCCGAAAGGCTTGCGAGCTTTCTCGAAAGCGACCGTCACGGCACGATGGAATGGATGGCGGAGACCAGGGATCGCCGTGCCGATCCTAAAGTATTGTGGAGCGAGGTCCGCTCCATCGTCATGTTCGGCCTCAACTACGGACCGGACGAGGATCCCCGGGCGCTTCTCTCCATGCGGGACAAGGCGGCGATCTCGGTCTACGCCCGCAACCGCGATTATCACGACATCATCAAGGGACGGCTGAAGGAAGTCGCCACCCGCTTCGCCGCAAGGGCCGGCGAAGACGTCAAGGTCTTCGTCGATACGGCGCCGGTTATGGAAAAGCCGCTTGCCGAAGCGGCCGGGCTCGGCTGGCAGGGCAAGCACACCAATCTCGTCAGCCGCAGCCATGGCTCCTGGCTGTTTCTCGGCAGCCTTTTCACGACCGCCGAGCTGACTACCGACGAAAGGGAGAAGGATCATTGCGGTTCGTGCCGCGCCTGTCTCGACGCCTGTCCGACCGCCGCGTTCCCGGCGCCCTATCAGCTCGATGCGCGACGCTGCATCTCCTATCTGACGATCGAGCACAAGGGGCCGATCGCCCCGGAATTCCGGCCGCTGATCGGCAATCGCATCTACGGGTGCGACGACTGCCTTGCCGCCTGCCCGTGGAACAAGTTCGCTGCAAGTTCGTCGGAGATGAAGCTCAAGGCACGCGAGGATCTCAAGGAACCATCGATCGCCTTTCTTCTGACGCTGGACGATCCGACGTTCCGCACCTTCTTCAGCGGCTCTCCCGTCAAGCGCATCGGCCGCGACCGCTTTATCCGCAACGTACTCATCGCCGCGGGCAACTCCGGAGACACATCGTTTGTCCCGCAGTGTCGCCTTCTCGCCGATGACGGCTCGCCCGTCGTGCGCGGAATGGCGGTCTGGGCCTTGAAGCGACTGATGAGCGGGGAAGAATTCGCCACATTCGCGCAAGGACGTATCGCAGACGAAGATCCCGAGGTTCGCCTGGAATGGCAAATGGCAGGAGTGGACTGATGACGGCAATGATCTTCGGATGCGGCTATTCGGGCAAGGCGATAGCGAAGGCCTTCAGCGAGGACGGATTTTCCGTCGCCGGCACGGCCAGAACGCCGGCCGGCGTCGATCAGCTTTCGGCCCGAGGCATAGAGGCCTTCGCCTTTGACGGCAGCGGGATCAGCGAAGGCCTCTATGCCTCACTGAAGGACGTGACCCATCTCGTGCAGTCCATCCCGCCCGGAGAAGGGGGCGATCCGCTGCTGAAATTGGTTTCCGGCCGGCTACGCAGCCTCTGCCCCAAGCTGCGTTGGATCGGCTACCTGTCAACCGTCGGCGTTTACGGCGACCACGGCGGCGGCTGGGTGACAGAGGAAACGCCAGGCAGCCCGATCCTCGGACGATCTATCGAAAGGGTCGACACGGAAGAGGCCTGGGCAGAGGCCGGCAAGGCGGAAGGCGTGGCAGTGGCGGCCTTGCGCCTGTCCGGCATCTATGGGCCCGGTCGCAACGCCTTCGTAAACCTGGACCGCGGCACGGCACGACGCATCATCAAGAAGGATCAGGTGTTCAATCGGATTCGTGTCGAGGACATCGGCTCGGCGAGCCTGTTCCTCGGCCGGCGCGAACTCGCCGGCCTCTACAACGTCACCGACGACGAACCCGGCCCGCCTCAGGACGTCATCGTCGAAGCCGCCCGGCTGATGGGCATTACCCCTCCGCCGGAAATCGATTTCGATACCGCCGATATGACGCCGATGGCCCGCTCGTTCTACGGCGCCAACAAGCGCGTCTCGAATGAAAAGATCCGGCGGCTGGGATTTCGATTCCGGTTCCCTAACTTCCGCGAGTCACTGGCGCAGATGTGGTC
>JBQGDG010000146.1:0-1921 GCA_052038935.1 Neorhizobium sp.
CCGCCCGATGCGATTGCCTTCGATCTCAAGACGGTATGGCGGATCTCGCCGCTGGCTGTTGTCGGCGTCGTCGCCGTCGGCCTGTCGATGGCGGCCTTCCGCAATATCGGGCCGATCTACGCCAAGGAGATCGGCATGAGCGTCACGTCGATCGCGACCTTCATGAGCGCGGGGATCATCGGGGGCGTCGTGCTGCAATATCCGCTCGGGATCTATTCGGATCGCCTCGACCGGAGACGGGTGATCCTCTGGACAACGGTCGGATCGATCATCACCGGCGCCTATCTTTCCTTCGGCGCGGGAACCAGCGAGACAGCCAACATCGTCAGCGTCTTTCTCTTCGGCGCCTTTTCCATGCCGCTCTACTCGCTCTGTTCGGCCCATGCCAACGACTTTGCCAAGCCCGGCGAGCATGCGCTGGTCGCGGCGGGGCTGCTGTTCTTCTGGTCGGCAGGCGCTACGATCGGCCCGCTTCTCGCCGCCACCCTGCTCGAATATTACGGCCCACGCGCCTTCTTTGCTTACACGTCCTTCATTTTCCTCGGCTTCCTGATCTTTACCGTCCGGCGCATGGGGGCCCGGCCGCCGGTGCCGCCCGCAGAGCGTCATTCACGCTTCCGCGCGTTGCTGCGCACCTCGGCCTATTTCAACCGTCTGGCCAGCCCGCCGGAAAAAGATCGGCGGGAGTAGCACGCCGGAATCCCCTGCCGGTATTGACATGGGCGGCTCAAAGGGAAAGGAAGGTTGATTACCGCACGCGAACGGACCGATGATCGACACAACCGCAGCCCTCCAGGAAGCCTGCGCCCGACTGGCGCAATCGGATTTCATCACGATCGATACGGAGTTTCTCCGCGAGACCACGTTCTGGCCGGAACTCTGCCTGATCCAGATGGCGAGCCCGGATCTGGAAGTGCTCGTCGATCCGCTGGCGAAAGGTCTCGACCTTGCGCCCTTTTTCGAGTTGATGGCCAATCCGGCGGTCACCAAGGTGTTCCATGCCGCCCGGCAGGATATCGAAATCGTCTATCATCTCGGCAATCTCGTGCCCCATCCGATCTTCGACACGCAGGTGGCGGCAATGGTCTGCGGCTTCGGCGATTCGGTCTCCTACGACCAGCTCGTCAGCCGGGTGAAGAACGTCCATATCGACAAGTCGTCGCGCTTTACGGACTGGAGCCGTCGCCCGCTTTCGGAAAAGCAGCTGGAATACGCGCTGGCCGACGTCACCCATCTGCGCGACGTCTATTTGCATCTCAAGACGGAACTGGAGCGCGAGGGCCGCGCCCTGTGGCTTACGGAAGAGATGGCGATCCTCGAGAGCCCCTCGACCTACGACCTGCATCCCGACGACGCCTGGCAGCGGCTCAAGGCGCGGCTGCGCAAGCCGACGGAACTTGCCATCCTGAAGTTCGTCGCCGCCTGGCGCGAACGCGAGGCGCGCAGTCGCAACGTGCCGCGCTCGCGCGTGCTCAAGGACGATGCGATTTACGAAATCGCCCAGCAGCAGCCGAAAGATACAGAATCCCTCGGCCGGCTGCGCACCATCCCGAAAGGCTGGGAGCGTTCGGCTTCGGGCGCCGCAATCGTCGAGGCCGTCAACGCCGCGCTTGCGCTGCCGAAGGCCGAGATGCCGCATCCGCCGAAGCACACGCACGTGCCGGAAGGCACGGCTGCCGCGGTCGAACTCCTCAAGGTCCTGCTCAAGCTCATTTCGGACAAGCAGGGTGTCGCCGCCAAGGTCATCGCCAATACGGACGATCTGGAGAAGATCGCCTCCGAAGGCGAAAAAGCCGAGGTCGCCGCACTTTCCGGTTGGAGACGCGAGCTTTTCGGCGAGACGGCCCTGAAGCTGATCGACGGCGGCGTAGGGCTGCGCTTCGTCAACAAGAAGGTCGAGGCGGTCGAGCTCTGATCGAGC
>JBQGDG010000147.1:0-9945 GCA_052038935.1 Neorhizobium sp.
TGCAGTTGCTCGTTGACACCTCTGTTTGGCTAGACCTCACTAAAGACCATCGGCATCTTCCTATTCTCGATGCTCTGTTCGCAATGGCGGAAGCCGACAAGGTTGAATTGATATTACCGCAGATGGTCGTCGATGAATTCGCGAGAAATCGGGATAGAGTGATGGCCGCAAGCAAAGCTAGCCTTTCCAGCCATTTCAAGCGCGTCCGAGAAGCTATCGTGCAGTTTGCACCGGAGGAAGGCCGCAACGCGACCCTGCAACAACTCAATGATGTCGATCATCGCATTGCAACGGGCGGCGAGGCCGTCAATGAAGCCGTGGACCTAATTGAGAAGCTATTTGCCACCACTGGCCCAATACAGGCCACTGACGGAATGAAAGCGAGGGCTGCGGACCGTGCGATAGAAAAAATTGCGCCGTTTCATCGACAGATAAACGGGATCGGGGACGCTATCATTATTGAAACTTACGTCGATGCATTGGCTCAACGGAAAGATGGCCAAGTCTTCGCGTTTGTAACTCACAATATTCAGGATTTCAGCCAAAAAGGCGCGGACACTCGTTTACCGCATCCTGACTTGGCACATCTTTTCGATGACACCACTTCGCGGTACTCAACCAATCTTGGCGCACTACTAAACGAGTTTGATAGTGACCTAATTGAAGAAGTGACTTTCGAACGAGAGTACAGCCAACAATCGAGACAGCTTTCAGAGTTACAAGAGGCTGAGCACAAGCTATTTTTGCAGGTTTGGTATAACCGAAAGTGGAACATCATCGCCGCAGTAGAGGACGGCGAGGAGAAAGTGGTTACTGAGGAAGAATGGAATAACGCGAAGCCTGAAGACCGTCGAAAAATGTCTGCTGAGAAGATATGGAAGGGCATGCTTGAGGCCATGAAACGTACCGAAGAAGAGCTAGGTTCGGATGAAATCGGCCCTTGGGATGATTTCGAATGGGGTATGATAAACGGCAAGCTGTCTGCGCTTCGTTGGGTTATGGGTGACGAATGGGATATGCTGGACACTTGATTTGCGACACATTACGTAACACATTCCGGCAGCGTATAAAATATTTTATAGTTATTTTTCAACACCTTATAGCGCCATCCTCTTAAAAATGGCGGATGTCGGGTCCGCCATTTCTCCCAAAACCCCACCTCTATCACCGCTCCGGGATCTCCCGCGCCCCCCGGCATCCGGATACAGCCCCCGCCTCCTTCCCGCACCTGCAACCGTCGTGGAGCACACGAGCGCCGCACGTAAACGGTAGCGCCCTCTTCCTCGCCCCGGGACGACACCGGTCGTGGTCTCGCCGAACGGGGGAGAGGCTACCGCTTTTGGCTCATTTCGCTTCGCCGGCTTGCGGCGTATCGTTTCGCTGCGCTGCCGTCGCGAGGCCGCGGGAAGCGCCGGCCGTGTCCGCCGGGCGCGGATCGCGGGGCGAGCGGTCTTCCGATCGCGGGCGGTGCGAAGGAACATTGGTCCGATCCCCTAGATGACAGGGCTGCCGCAATGAATGACCTGGTGACCGGTACCCTGTTCGTGGTCGTCTTCGCCCTCGTGGGCTGGGGCATGAGCAGGAGGAGCCGCATCTACGAGTTCCCCTTCCATGTCGGCGCGATCACGTTCGCCTTCATCCTCGTCCAGGTGCCAGGCCTCGGGCACGACTACTTCATCCCGGAAGCCGCCTTCGTCAAGACGATCGCCTTCATGATCCTCTGCCTCGCCATGTGCTGGCTGGGCTGGAGGCGCAACCCGCAGCCGTTTTCGATCCTCAGGCTGAACTTCAGCGAGACCCGCCTCCTGTGGGCGGCGCTGGGTTTTTCCCTCGTCGGCGCCTATTTCTATTTCGCCCTCAGCCGCCTGCCGGGCGAAGTCACGATCGGTGTCCAGATGAGCGGCGTCCCGGTCATCTACGTGTTCTTCTCGCGCCTGCTCGTATACGGCCTGGCCGTCGCCGCGCTTTGCCTCGCGCATCGTTTCTCGCTCGTGGCGCTCTCGATCGTCCTCTTCGACATGACCTTCGTGATCGACCGCATCCTGCACGGCGGCAGCCGCGCCGACACGGTCGAGGCCGCCATGATCTTCGCCCTCGCCTGGTGGTTCCACCGCCGCCGCGCGATCCCGCGCTGGGCTACCCTCTTCGCCCTCGTTCTGGGCACGCTGCTGATGAACAGCGTCGGCGACTACCGCGCCATCAGCAAGAGCCAGACCGGCTCGACCTGGGAAGAGGTCTCCAAGATCGACCTCCTGGCCAACACGTCGGCGGTCTGGGCAAGCGGCGGCAACGAGTTGCGCAACGCGATCCGGCGGGTAAGGCATGCCGACGAGACGAGGGAATTCGACTACGGCCTCGCCCACTGGAACATCCTCGTCTTCTCCTTCGTGCCCGCCCAGATCCTCGGGGAGAAGTTCAAGTCCAGCCTCATGGTGACGATGCCGGCCCTGGCGCGGGACTATGATCCGGTGCTCGGCACGACGGAAACGGGCCTTGCCGATGCCTTCCAGTCCTTCTGGTATTTCGGCGCGCTCAAGTTCTATCTGCTCGCCTACATGCTGCGTCGGATCTTCGCCACCGCGGAGGCGGGTGAGTTCGCCGGCCAGTTCGTCTATCTCCTGTCGGTGGTCCCGGCGATGCACTCGATCTCCCACAGGACCGACTGGGTGCTGATGGTGTGGATCCACATGTCGCTCTTCGCGCTTCCGGTTCTCGCCCTCGCTATCCTGCCGGCGCGCAGCCGCGATCAGCTGCCGGCCCGCATGCCGCAGCAGGCCGCGTGAGCGCCGTCGGGCAGCCTTTCCCGGCGCCGGCCTCGCGCCTGCTTTGCGGCCGGCGCGGGCATCCTGCAAAAGGCATACGCCTCTCTCCGGAAGGATGGCTTCGGAGCCCCCGCCCGGCTGGCGTAAGGTGATCGCAGCGGGCAGAGAGGATCGGGAGGCCGGATGCGGATCGTCAACATCATGCAATGCACGGAACTCGGCGGAATGGAACAGTCTTCGTTCCGGCTGATGCAGGGCCTGCAGGACCGCGGGCACCGATGCAGCGTCGTCTCCCTCACGCCGCTCGGCAAGCTGCGGCCCTATCTCGAAAGGGAAGGCATCGACTCGGTCGGCCTGGCCTATCGGGGCCGGCTCGGCTGGCGCAGTTTTCCCGCGCTTCGAAGGGCCTTGAGAGGCCAGCAGGCCGACGCGCTGATCATGACCGGCAGCAATCTCCTCGCCATGCTGGCGCTCGGCCGGCTGTCGCGCGGGCGGCGGCTGCTCGCCATGCACTTCCATCACAGCGTCCGCCCGGCCTGGCAGTGGAACCTGTTCTACCGGCTGGTCTCTTCCCGCTTCGATGCCGTCACCTATCCTTCCGACTTCATCCGCGACGAGGCTCTGGATATCGCCCCCTTCGTGTCTCCGGTCTGTCACACGATCCGCAATCCCCTGTCGCCACCGGCGCTTCCGGGGCAGGCTGAACGACGGCAGGCGCGCGCAGCGCTCGGCCTGCCGCAGGATGCACCGATCGTCGGCAATGCCGGCTGGCTCATTCACCGCAAGCGTTTCGACGTCTTCCTCAATGTCGCAGCCGGCGTCTCCCGGCTGCTGCCGTCGGTCCGTTTCGCGATAGCAGGAACGGGGCCGGAGGAAGATCATCTGAGAACCCTCGCCCGCAATCTCGGAATAGCCGACCGCGTCGTCTGGCTCGGCTGGGTCGAGGACATGCAGAGCTTCTACATGAGCCTGGACGCCCTCCTGTTCAATTCCGACTGGGATGCCTGGGGAAACACCGCCGTCGAGGCCATGTCCTTCGGCGTGCCGGTGGTCGCCTCCGTCCTGAACGGCGGCCTGAAGGAGATCATCAGCGAACCGGCCTACGGCACGCTTCTCGAGGTCCATGACGTCGACCGTCTGGCGAGCGCCGTCGCAGCCCAGCTGTCGGGACAAGGCGCGCATACCGGCGCCAGGGGCCGCGAGCGCTCCATCGACATGAGCGACCAGGAGCGCATCGTCGGCGAGGTCGAGGCGCTGCTGAGGCTCGCTTCCTGACCGTCGCGAACCCGCTCGCGAAGACTCCCCGGATGCCTCGCAAGCCACCCGCCGGCGCCGATGGCATCTCCTGCCTCCGCGGCTTCGACCATCTTCGCCGCTGGACCGCCCGGCCCGCTTGCTGCAGGATGGGCGGATGCTGGAATGCGAAGGAGCGGACATGGAGCGTTTCACGGGCGGCTGCCTGTGCGGCAAGGTGAGGATCGAGGCTTCCGGCGCGCCCTACAGGGTCGGCATCTGTCATTGCCTCGATTGCCGCAAGCATCACGGCGCCCTCTTCCACGCCTCCGCGATATTTCCCGAAACCGCGGTGACGGTCGAAGGCGAGACGCGCGATTATGCCGGGCGCCACTTCTGCCCCCGTTGCGGTTCGCCGGTTTTCGGGCGTACCGGAGACGAGGTCGAGGTCAATCTCGGCTCGCTCGACCGTCCCGACAGCTTTACGCCGACCTATGAGAGCTGGACCATCCGCCGCGAAAGCTGGTTGCCGCCCTTCCCGATCGCGCGGCTCTACGAGCGCGACCGCGATCACACGGGCCGCTTCGAATAGCGCCACGCCGGTGCATCGGCGGCCGGGACACCCGGCCGTGAAGCCCATGCCAGCCACGCAGGACGACGAAACCATGATCCGACCGGACTACCGCCAGGCCATCGAGACGACCGGCATTCTCGACCATCTCGCCCCGTTCGCGCCCAGGATCGTCGGAACGCCGCCGCTCGGCGTCGATACGCAGACGAGCGATATCGACATCCTCTGTCACGCACCCGACGACGACTGCCTCGGGCGGCTGACGGATGGTCTCTGGTCGGCCCATCGCCACCGCACGGGCTTTCGCCTGTGGCAATGGACATCGCAGCGCAGACCGCTCCTCGCGTCGTTTCGGGCGGAGGGCTGGGAATTCGAGATTTTCACCGATCGCATTCCCGTCGAGAAACAGGCGGGCTCGCGTCATTTCGAGGTCGAGAGGCGGCTGCTGGCGATCGGCGGCGCGCCGTTCAGGGCGGCGGTCATGCTCCGCCGTCTCGACGGCATGAAGACCGAACCGGCCTTTTGGTCGGCGCTGCAGCGATCCGGCGACCCCTATGCCGGAATGCTGGCGCTCTACGGCGTCGCCCATGACGACCTGGCGGCGGCGCTGCGGGAGGCGGGCTTCGAACCCGCAGGCGTCCCGACCTGAAGCCGGACCGGCAGGATCGCGGTCCCGCCCGGCGCGAGACGCGCCGATCGGTCGGCAAAGATCACGGCAAGGCCTGCGCGGCCGTCATACGATCGCCATGCCGCACGGTTATTCACATATCCACACGGTCGCCCCGGCTGCGCGGCAAAACCCGTAAAGGTTGCATTTCATCCGAATGAAGTCGCGGACGGCCTGATCCTGGAACGCTGCGGACGGAAATAAAATTACGCGAGCCGCCCGCGATGCGCAGGATAACCAAAGCCGGCAATTCTTCCCATTACGTAAGATGTCACGCCGGCATCCTGAAGGCTTGAAGGATCCAGAACAGCGCTACATGAATTCGTTGGTGCTGATGTTTCCGAAATGCAACCCTGGGATTTAGTTTTCACGCCCGCAACATTGTCGGCACCCGGATGGGCTGCACAAAAGCCTTGCAGTCCAAGCCTTTCTGGCATTCATTCCTGCAACTGAACCGGAATAAACTGGGAAAGGAAAACGGTATGTCTTCACATTTTCTCCGCTTCACGGCGGCGGCCATGCTGGGCTCGGCGCTCTTCGCCGGCGCTCCCGCCTTCGCCGAAGTCGTGCTTCACCGCGGCAATGCGGGTGAACCTCAGACGCTCGATCAGGCTCAGACCTCGATCAATATCGAGGCCTTCATTCTCAAGGATCTCTACGAAGGCCTGACTATTTATGATACCGCCGGCAAGATCGTGCCGGGCGCGGCAGAGTCCTGGACCCTCTCCGACGACGGCTTGATCTACACGTTTAAGCTGCGCGCCGATGCCAAGTGGTCGGACGGCACGCCCGTTACTGCGCAGGACTTCGAGTTTTCCTTCAAGCGCGTAGAAGATCCGAAGACCGCCGCGAAATACGCCAACATCCTCTATCCCATCAAGAATGCCGAGAAGATCAACAAGGGCGAGGTCGCCCCGGGCGAACTCGGCATCAAGGCCGTCGACGACAAGACGCTGGAAATCACCCTGGAGCGCTCGACGCCCTTCTTCCTCGAACTCCTGGCGCACCAGACGGCGCTGCCCGTTTCCAAGGCGAGCGTCGAGAAGAACGGCGACAACTTCGTGAAGCCGGGCGTGATGGTGTCGAACGGCGCCTACAAGCTCGTCAGCCATGTGCCGAACGACAGTCTCGTGGTGGAAAAGAACGAAAACCACTGGGACGCGGCCAATACCAAGATCGACAAGGTGATCTTCTACCCGATCGACGACCAGGCCGCCTCGGTCCGTCGCTTCGAAGCGAAGGAAATGGACCTCGTCTACAACTTCTCCGCCGACCAGATCGAACGCCTGCGCGGCACCTACAAGGATCAGGTCCACGTCTCGCCGACCCTGGCGACCTATTATTACGTCTTCGACGGCCGCGAACCGCCTTATGACGACGTCCGCGTCCGCCGCGCGCTCTCCATGGCTGTCGACCGCGACTTCCTCGCCAAGGAAATCTACAGCGGCTCGCAGATCCCGGCCTATTCGCTCGTGCCGCCGGGCATGGCGACCTATGGCGAACCGGCCAAGGCCGACTTCGCCGAGCTTTCGCAGCTCGACCGCGAAGACAAGGCGATCGAACTGATGAAGGAAGCCGGTTACGGCGAAGGCGGCAAGCCGCTGAACATCGAGATCCGCTACAACACCAACCCGAACCACGAGCGCGTCGCCACCGCCGTCGCCGACATGTGGAAGAACACCTTCGGCGCAACGGTGACGATGACCAATCTCGACGTCTCGTCGCACTACGCCTACCTGCAGGAAGGCGGCAAGTTCAACGTCGCCCGTGCCGGCTGGGTGGCCGACTATGCCGACGCGGAAAACTTCCTCGCGCTCAACCTCTCCTCCAACAAGACCTTCAACTACGGACGCTACAACAACGCCGAATTCGACGCGCTGATGCAGAAGTCCTATGCGGAAGAAGATCAGGCGGCCCGTTCCAAGCTGCTGCACGAGGCGGAAACGATCCTGATGCGCGACCAGCCGGTGGCGCCGTTCCTGACCCAGGCAGACCTCTGGCTGGTTTCCGACCGGGTCAAGGGCTGGGAAGACAATGCTGCCAACGAGCACCTGAGCCGCTTCCTGAGCATATCTGAGTAAAGGCAGAAACGGAGCGGCGCGCGGCAGGTTCGCGCGCCGCTCCGTACCGCATCGTATTTTCTGACAATCGAAAGCCGCCGTCGGCGAATACGATGCGAGAATTCAAGAATGAGCGCGCTTCCGTGCAACCGCACGGTTAACCCGCGCCAGGAGACCCCGCATGCTGGCTTTTGTCCTGCGCCGCCTTGCGAGCGCCATCCCGACGCTTTTCATCGTCGTCACGATTTCCTTCTTCCTGATGCGTTTCGCCCCGGGCGGCCCCTTCAACCTGGAGCGTCCGCTGCCTCCCGCGACGATGGAAAACATCATGCGGACCTACCAGCTGGACCAGCCCCTCTGGCGGCAATACGTCACCTACATCTCGAACGCCGTTCAGGGCGATTTCGGACCGAGCTACATCTACAAGGATAACAGCGTCGCCGAGCTGATCGGCAAGGGCCTGCCCTATTCCATCGAGCTCGGTTTCTACGCGCTGCTGCTGGCGCTGATCGGCGGCGTGACGCTCGGCACGATCGCCGCGCTCAGACAGAACAGCGTTCTCGACTTCTCCATCATGTCGCTTGCGACGGTCGGCACGACCATTCCGAACTTCGTCGTCGGCCCGGTCCTGACCCTGATCTTCGCCATCACCCTGTCGCTGCTTCCGGCCGGCGGCTGGGGCGACGGTTCGCTGTCCTTCCTGATCCTGCCGATGATCGCGCTGGCCCTGCCGCAGCTCGCGGTCTTCGCCCGCCTCACCCGCGGCTCGATGATCGAGGCGCTGCACGCCGATCATATCCGCACCGCCCGCGCCTATGGCCTGCCGCCCCGCATCGTCGTCGTCACCCATGCGATGCGCGGCGCGCTGCTGCCGGTCGTCTCCTATCTGGCGCCCTGCGCCGCGGCGCTGATGACCGGTTCGGCGGTGGTGGAAACCATCTTCACCATTCCGGGCGTCGGCCGCTATTTCGTGCTCGGCGCGCTCAACCGCGATTACACGCTGGTCATGGGAACCGTCGTGCTGATCGCCATTTTCGTCATCGTCTTCAATCTTTTGGTCGATCTTCTTTACGGCCTGCTCGATCCGAGGGTCCGTCATGACTGATATCGTCACCGATCCGGTACCGGCTCTGCCGGAAACCACGAGCCGCAGCCTCTTCCAGCTCGCAGCCATCCGCTTCCGCCGCAACAGGGCGGCAATGGCGGGCTGCGTCACGATGCTGCTGATCGCGCTCTTCTCCTATCTGGGGCCGTTCTTCGTGCCCCACCGCTACGATCAGGTCTATTCCTCCTACGTGACGGTGGCGCCGAGCCTCGAACCGAGACCCGACGAGGCCTCGCTCGAGGATGCCATGCGCGGGGTCGCCACCCGCGCCCGCGTCAATCTCGACGCCTTCGATGTCGAGGGCCAGACCTTCACCGCGACGATCAGCGGGACGGATCCGATCGATCCGCGTGCCACGCGCTATTTCGACCGCGCCAACGAGTTCGACGACACGAAGGTGATCGCGACGGAAAACGACGGCCGCGTCCTCAAGGTCGAAGGCACGGTCAGCCGTGAATATTTCCTCTTCGGCACCGATCCGAACGGCCGCGATCTTCTGGCCCGCGTCATGCTCGGCGGGCAGATCTCGATCGCCGTCGGGCTTCTCGCGAGCCTCGTGTCGCTCGGCATCGGCGTGCTCTACGGGGCGACCTCGGGTTATCTCGGCGGCCGCGTCGACAACGTCATGATGCGCTTCGTCGAGATCCTCTATTCCCTGCCCTTCGTCTTCCTGGTCGTGGTGCTCGTCGTCTTTTTCGGCCGCTCCTTCATCCTGATCTTCCTCGTCATCGGCGCGGTCGAATGGCTCGACATGGCGCGTATCGTCCGTGGCCAGACGCTGGCGCTGAAACGCCGGGAATTCGTCGGCGCCGCCCAGTCGCTGGGCTTGAGCGACTGGCAGATCATCCGCCGCCACATCATCCCGAACACGATCGGCCCGGTCATCGTCTTCGTCACCGTCGTTGTGCCGAAGGTCATCCTGCTCGAAAGCTTCCTGTCCTTCCTCGGCCTCGGCGTGCAGGCGCCGCTGACGAGCTGGGGCGCGCTGATCTCCGAGGGAGCCAACAACATCCAGTCGGCCCCGTGGCTGCTGATCTTCCCGTCCATCTTCTTCGTGGCAACGCTGTTTTCGCTGAACTTCATCGGCGACGGCCTGCGTGACGCGCTCGACCCGAAGGACCGCTGACATGACCGAGATTAAGGAAACCATCCTCTCCATCCGCGATCTCAAGGTGGACTTCTCGACACCGGACGGCACCGTCAATGCGGTCAAGGGCATCGGCTTCGATGTCCGCGCCGGCGAGACCATCGCCGTCGTCGGCGAATCGGGTTCGGGCAAGAGCCAGACGATGATGGGCATCATGGGTCTTCTCGCCAGGAACGGCACGGTGACCGGCTCTGCCACCTATCGCGGCAAGCAACTCGTCGGCCTGCCGAAGAACGAGCTCAACAAGGTGCGCGGCGCGAAGATCACCATGATCTTCCAGGAGCCGATGACCTCGCTCGACCCGCTCTACACGATCGGCCGGCAGATCGCCGAACCGATCGTCTACCACCGCGGCGGCAGCCGGAAGGATGCCCGCAAGCGCGTGCTGGAGCTGCTCGAA
>JBQGDG010000148.1:0-7936 GCA_052038935.1 Neorhizobium sp.
CGGCGCGCAGGAAATCGTCCTTCAGCGAGACGGAATTGTTGGAGTTCTGGCCCGAAACCGTGAGATAGGCTTCCGAATCCCAATCGGTGTCATAGGTCTTGAACTCGAGATCCTTGTAGCCCTGGCGGGCGAACTGGATGACGCGCTTGACGTAGTTTTCAGGAACCTGGTCCTTCTTGGCGGCGCGGATTTCGCGCTTCAGGGCAGGGTTCTTGGCCGGATCGTAGCAGTCGTCATCGCTGCCTTCGCAGTTGACGCAGGCCTTCATGATCGCCTTGAGGTGCCTGGCGACGATCTTCGAGCCGGTGACGAGGGCAGCAACCTTCTGCTCTTCCTTGACCTTCCAGTTGATGTATTCCTCGATATCCGGGTGGTCGATGTCGACGACGACCATCTTGGCCGCACGGCGGGTCGTGCCGCCGGACTTGATCGCGCCAGCAGCCCGGTCGCCGATCTTGAGGAAGCTCATCAGGCCGGACGAACGGCCGCCGCCGGACAGGCGCTCGCCTTCGCCGCGCAGATGCGAGAAGTTGGAGCCGGTGCCGGAACCGTACTTGAAGAGACGCGCTTCGCGGACCCAAAGGTCCATGATGCCGCCTTCGTTGACGAGATCGTCGCCGACCGACTGGATGAAGCAGGCATGCGGCTGCGGATGCTCGTAGGCAGACTTGGACTTGGTGAGCTTGCCGGTGAAGGGGTCGACGTAGAAATGGCCCTGGCCGGGGCCGTCGATGCCATAGGCCCAATGGAGACCGGTGTTGAACCACTGCGGCGAGTTCGGAGCGACGCGCTGGGTAGCGAGCATGTAGGCCAGCTCGTCCATGAAGGCAGCGGCGTCGTCTTCGGACGTGAAGTAGCCGCCCTTCCAGCCCCAATAGGTCCAGGTGCCGGCAAGGCGCGTGAAGACCTGGCGGGCATCGGTTTCCGAACCGTAGCGCTCGCCTTCAGGAATATCCTTCATCGCCTTCTCGTCGGCGACCGAGCGCCACAGGAAGGAGGGAACGTCGTTTTCCTCGACCTTCTTCAGGATCTTCGGAACGCCGGCCTTGCGGAAATATTTCTGCGCCAGAACGTCGGTCGCGACCTGGGAGAACTGCGACGGCACGTCGATATCCGCCAGCCGGAAGACAATGGAACCATCCGGATTACGGATCTCGCTGGTCGCCTTGCGGAATTCGATTTCTCCGTAGGCGCCCGTCTGGGGCTTGGTGAAACGACGTTCGATACGCATTGCCTTTGGTCCCTCATCCTATGTCGCCGAAAAGGCGCACGTGTCCGATACGGCCGCTCGCCATCATGGGCAGCCGACTGAAAATCCATCCAGGTGAATCATCTTGGATGTCTATCTGTATCTTGTGTCGGATGGTGGCTGCAAACACTAAATATAGTATTAACAGATTGTTTCCGCCAGTGCCAATCACTGTTTTGGAGACGTTTTCAAGCGCATGGAAACCCGTCGCCCGGCGGTCTGTCAAAACCTGCCATTCGCTCGATTGTTTCCGTCAAACTCGAAAAGGAACCGGCCTCGTTACTTCCGGTCCAGTCGCCGCCGCAACATAGGTTCATTCATGCGAGCGTGGAGCGATTCGGTCAAGCCGTAGTTCGCAATGCTTTTTAAACCACAAGATATTGTGGCTTAGGCCTGTGGATAACGGGGAATAAAAAACAGTCAGGATTCTCAATCGGTTGGCGGATGAAGCTGAAGCTTGTGCGAGGCTTGCCGATTTCGATTGTGGCCGAGCTGAGGCAAATCCCATGCCCGCTAGTCCAGTGTTTCAAGGGGCTCGCATACCACATTGAGACATATCGGTAACAACACCGCCCTAAATGGCAAAAGGCTCACCCTCCGGGGGAGAGTGAGCCTGCACTTGACATGCGATGGCGGGGTGGCGCCATGCGGGATTTCAGCCTCGATGGCCCTTGGCGATCGGTTCCTGATAGGTAAAGCCCATGTCCCAGGGGAAGTAGATCCAGGTGTCCTGGGAAACTTCGGTAACGAAAGTGTCGATAGTCGGCACGCCGGACGGCTTGGCGTAGACACAGGCGAAATGTGCCTTCGGCAGCATTTCGCGCACTTCCTTGGCGGTCTTGCCGGTGTCGGTCAGGTCGTCGACGACAAGCACGCCTTCGCCGCCGTTTTCGAGCAGCTCCGGAGAGATGCCTTTCAGCAGGATTGTGTCGCCCTGATCGACATAGTCGTGCCGTGTCGCGATGCAGACGGTATCGATCAGGCGGATGTTGAGTTCGCGGGAGATGATCGCCGCCGGAACGAGGCCGCCTCGGGTAATGCAGACGATCGCCTTGAACTCCTGGCCGAGGCCAGAGAGCCGCCAGGATAGCGCGCGGGTATCGCGGTGGAACTGATCCCAGGAGACGGGAAATGCTTTTTCGGGAAGAGACATGGATTTTCTGCCAAGTGCTGAGAGCTTCGTTGGCTCTTGCTAATAGCGGCAAGTCGGCCCGCAAGGCAAGCAGGTGGAGCGACGGCGGTCGGCATATACAAAGGGCCGGAATGCCCGATGGCCAGATATGGCCTCAATCCTCTGCGAAGCGGTCGAGGCCTTTTTCGACAAGGAGAATCTAATTGGACGAACTGGAAAAAGCTGCCCGCGGACTGTTGTATGACGCAAACCACGACGCCGCCGTTCTCGAGAAGCGCATGGCGGCGAAACGCATTCTCTTTAGGCTGAACCAGCTTCCGCCCGACGAGGGCGCGGAGCGAGCCGAACTGATCAGGAAACTGATGGGGAGGATCGGCAAAAGTATCGTCTTCGACGGCGCAGTGCATTGCGACTACGGTTTCAATATCGAGATCGGCGACAACTTCTATGCCAACGTCAATCTCATCATCCTCGACGGCGCGAAGGTTACCATCGGCAACAACGTCTTCATCGCGCCGAATGTCGGCATCTATACGGCCGGCCATCCGCTCGACGCCAGGCGCCGCAACATCGGCCTCGAATATGCCTTGCCGGTCACGATCGGCAACGACGTCTGGATCGGCGGAGGAGTTTCGATCATGCCCGGCGTGACGATCGGCGACGGTGCGGTGATCGGCGGCGGAGCGGTGGTCACCAGGGACATTCCGCCGAATGTCGTTGCCGCGGGCAATCCGGCCAGGGTAATCCGCGCCATAACCGACAAGGACGGGGAACGCGAGGATTTTCGCCGCCGTTAGCCCTTTGGCGTGAACGTCGGCAATGCCGGGCAGGGGTCTCCGGCATTGCCTCCCGCTCAGGCCGCCAAAGTCTGGATCATGGCAGGAATGGTCGCAGCGACATCTCCGCGCCGAGCAGCAGCAGGCAGATCAGGAACAGGCGACGGAAGGTCGCCGGGCTGATCCGTTCGCGCAAGGCCTGGCCGGCCCACATCCCGGCGAGCGCCGGAAATAGGGCGAGCAGGGACAGGCCGAGCCCATGCAGCTCGAAGGCGCCATGAGCAACGAGCCCGATGGCGAGCGCCATGGTCGAAATCGTGAAGGACAGGCCGAGTGCCTGCACAAGGTCGTCGCGCCCCAGGCCGAGCGCCTGAAGATAGGGCACGGCCGGAATGACGAAGACGCCGGTGCAGCCGGTGACCATGCCGGTCGTGATGCCGATCAGCGGCGAAAGCCACGGTTCCAGACGTGCCGGGACACGGACCTGCCGTGCAAGCAGGGTGTAACCGGCATAGATGACAAGGGCGACGCCGAGCGCCGTCGTGGTCGTGCCGCTTTCGCCACTCGCGAGCCATGCCGCGCCGAGGATGGTGCCGGCACAGATCGCCAGCATCATTGGCCACAGCCGGCGAACAAGTGCCGCGACGGATGGACCCGCGAAAAGCTGCCAGACATTGGTGACGAATGAGGGCACGAGCAGCAGGCTGGCCGCGGCGAGCGGTGAGACGAGTGCACCGAGAATGCCCATCGCCACGGTTGGCAGGCCCATGCCTGTGACGCCCTTGACGACGCCGGCGAAAAAGAAGGTCGCGCAGACCACGATGACGAAGGAGAGTGAAAGATCGCTCATGCCGCGTTATAGCCCGCGGCAACTGCGGCACAATGCGGAAGCTCCATACCCAGCCTTCGGCTGGACCGAAGGCTGGGTATGGAGCTATAGTCCGGCAATGCGTTTCGATCTCACCGATCTCCGTCTGTTTCTCGCGATTGCCGAAGCCGGCAGCATCACCCATGGGGCGGCCGAGGCCGGTTTGTCTCTGGCTGCGGCGAGCGAGAGGTTGCGCGAAATGGAACTCGCCGGTGGCGTGAAGCTTCTCGATCGCGGACGGCGGGGCGCATCCCCGACCGAAGCGGGAGAGGCATTGCTGCATCATGCCCGCCTGATCATCTCGCAGATGGCCCGGATGCATGGCGAGATAGGTCAGTTCTCCAAAGGCCTGCGCGGCACCGTCCGCCTCTTCGCCAACACGGCGGCGGTGGCGGAATTCCTGCCTGTGAGGCTTGGCCCGTGGCTGGCGGAAAATCCGCGCGCCGACATCGTCCTGAAGGAGCGCCAGAGCGGCGATATCGCCCGCAGCGTGGCGCGGGGCTTTGCCGAGATCGGCGTGCTCTCGGACATGGCCGAAACGACAGGACTGATGCTCCGCCCGTTCGCGACCGACAGGCTGGTCGTGGTGGCCGCTCGTGACGACGAACTCTCCGAAAGGAAAATGATCAGGTTTGCCGACCTCGCCGATCGCCCGTTCGTGACGCTGGCCGACGGCGCTCTGCAGAGCCACCTCGACACACAGGCCGCCAGGATCGGCATGAAGATCAGGTCGCGGATAAAGCTGCGCGGTTTCGACGACATCTGCCGCATGGCCGGGGCAGGCGTCGGCATCGGCATCGTGCCGGAGAGCGCGGCACGCCGCTGCCGGCAGCCTATGCGGATCTCCCTCACGCGCCTGTCGGACGACTGGGCGGTTCGCCGCCTGTCTCTCTGTGTCCGCGAGGATTCCGAACTGGCGCCTCTGGCGCAGAGCCTGCTGGATCATCTCGCCGCCTCAAGCGCGGTCTGACGGAGCCGGGCCGGAGCATCGCCTGCCGGCCCGACTGCATGCAGCTATCGCGAAAGCAGCGTCAGCGCCGTCATCGAATCGAGCAGACTGCGGGTGACGCCGCCGAACAGCATTTCCCACCAGCGCGAATGGCCGTAACCGCCCATAACGAGAAGATCGATGCTCTTGTCCGCAAGCCGGTTCTCGATCGCCGCCGCCGCAGAACTGCCGCGGCTGTCCTGGGTGGTCACGGTGACCGAGACGTCGTGGCGTGCAAGCGTCGCCGCCAGTTCCGAGCCGGCGAGCGAAGGGCTCTGGTCACCGCGTTCCGGCGGATCGACGACGAGGATTTCCACCGATTGGGCCTGTTTCAGGAGCGGCAGCGAATCGAAGGCGGCGCGGGCCGCCTCGCGCGAGCCGTTCCAGGCGATGAGAACGCGCTCGATCGGCTTCGGTTGTTTCAGCGTGAAGGGTACGAGCAGCATGGGGCGACCGCTTTCGAACAGGAAAGTCTCGATATCCGCCCGATGGTCGGACTGCGCCGGATCGCTCTGGGCGGCAACGATCAGATCGGCCGTTCGGGCGGTTTCCAGCACGGAACTCGATGCATAGCCGGCGGCCAGCATATAGCTTCGCCATTCCGCCGAAAGTCCTTCGCGGGTCGTGCGCTGGCGAAAGATCTGCTCCACGGCCACGGTTTCCCTGCGGGCGGTTTCCTGCAGGATCTCGATGGCCGCCGGATCGGGGATTTCCATCGGCGCGATCAACGGCACTGCAGCGAGCGTTTCGGCATGCACGCCGACAAGGTGGGCCGAGAACTGTTCCGCCAGCGCAGTGGCGAAGTCGGCGATCTGTGCCGCGTTTCGCTGGGTATCGAGAACGGCAAGAACGGTCTTGTAGGACATCGGGAATCTCCTCGTCGGCTGGCTTCGTTGCGGGCCAGTACACATCGATTAAGGTGGAGCCGACATTGACGCTGGTCAACGGGGATGCAGATCGATGCAAAACCGATCGCGCAAACCCACCCGGTCAGGCGTCTGCGGTCGGATTGGCGGCGATGCCTCGTCCGTCGAGACCGGCGATCATGGCCGAAACGGCGAGGGCGCCCGCTTCGACCACCTGTTCGTTGCGGCCGCGCACGATGATTTCCGTCGAGAATTTCCGGCCGTCGAAACGCGGGTAGGAGCCGATGCTCGTTTCGGGATGGGCCTTCTGGATGTCACCGAGCAGGGTGCCGATATCGCCCTCGCCATAGGGGCAGGATATCGCTCGCGACAGCATTCTGGTCCCGGAGCGAAGCGTCGGGAGGACATTGTCGACCATGGCCTGGAAGACCTGCGGCACGCCGGCCATGACAAAGACGTTCTCGACAACAAACCCCGGGGCGGTGGAAACGGGATTGGCGATATGCCGCGCGCCTTCGGGCATGCGCGCCATTCGCTGCCGGGCAGGGGTGAATTCCATCTCCCGGCGCTCGTACATCTGCGCCAGCAAGGTCATCGCCGCCGGATCGTGTATGCAGGCGAGGCCGAACGCCTTCGAGACCGCGTCGGCCGTGATGTCGTCATGGGTCGGCCCGATGCCGCCGGAGGTGAAAACATAGTCGTAACGGCTCCTGAGAGCGTTGAGCGCGTCGACGATCGCCTGCTCGTCGTCGGCGACTATGCGCACTTCCCGGAGATCGATCGCCGAAAGCGTCAGCATGTCCGCCAGATGGCCGATATTCTTGTCCTTGGTGCGGCCGGATAGAAGCTCGTCGCCGATGGCGAGCATGGCGGCGGTAACGATCAGATTATCGGACATGGAGACCTCCTGCGGACAGACCCCGACTCCTACCTCCGAAGCGGTGCGGTAAGAAGAGACAATATTTTCTTTTCTCGCTGCGCCCTACATAGGCCCGCGCGGCAGCGTTACACATTCGTGACCGTTGTCGGCTAACTGTCGTCAAAAAGCGAACAGTGCGTTGATCGGACAGGCTGCTGCGCTTGCGGCGTCTGCTTGATACATCTCGCCGTGGTTGAACGGCCTGACATCAAATGGAGATAGCATCATGGCTAAGGTTCTGGTTCTTTATTATTCTTCTTACGGCCACATCGAGAAGATGGCCTATGCGGTCGCCGAAGGCGCAAAGTCGACCGGTGCCGAAGTCACCGTCAAGCGCGTCCCGGAACTGGTTCCGGAAGACGTTGCCAAGTCTTCCTATTTCAAGCTCGATCAGGAAGCTCCGATCGCCAAGCCGGACGAGCTCGACCAGTATGACGCGATCATCGTCGGTGCCGGCACGCGTTTCGGCACCGTTGCCTCGCAGATGCGCAATTTCTGGGACCAGACCGGCGGCGCATGGGCAGCCGGCAAGCTGGTCGGCAAGGTCGGTTCGGTCTTCACCTCGTCGGCGACCCAGCATGGCGGACAGGAATCGACCATTCTCGGCTTCATCCCGACCCTCCTGCACCACGGCATGGCCGTTGTCGGTCTCCCCTATGCCTTCCAGGGCCAGATGGGCACCGAAGAAGTGAAGGGCGGCTCGCCTTACGGTGCCAGCACGATCACCAATGGCGACGGCTCCCGTCAGCCGTCCGAAATCGAACTCGAAGCGGCAAAATTCCAGGGCGCGCATGTCGCCAGGATCGCCGCAAAGCTTTCGGCCTGATCAACGGATATGAACGCAAAAAAGGGAGCGGTGAAAGCCGCTCCCTTTTCGTTTGCCGGACTTGGTTATCGGGGGTTACACGACTGTACCACCGGTGCCCGCTGCTCCGGCGGGATGGACTCGGGGTTCGTGCCGTTCGGCGGCGAGCAATTCGAATTCGTGCTGATCGAACCCGTCGGTGCCGGATCCACCATCGTCGCTCCGCCCATGCCGTTATCCATCGACGAAGAATCGTCGACCATGGGCGCGGTCCCGCGGCTGCCTTCGGTGCCGGCCGTCGGATCGGCACCGGTCGATCCGCCATACTGCGCA
>JBQGDG010000149.1:0-11446 GCA_052038935.1 Neorhizobium sp.
CATCAAAGGCCAGAGCCATCGCGGACGGTGCCGGAAAAAATCGAAACAGACGAGTTTTGACGTTGAAAATTAAATGGTTATTGTCAATGTACGGTCGTGATTAACTTTTCGTTAACCATAACTGGTTTGTATGCGTCCACGCACAGCGCATGAAGCGTAAGTCCCCGTTTTCCCAGAGATAATCGTGACCAGCATTTTGACGAACGCTGGAGCCGTGTTCGCGCTCCAAACATTGCGACAGATTTCCACGCAGATGGGCGATGCCCAGGGTCAGACGTCGACCGGCCTTCGTGTCAGGGAAGCTTCCGACAACTCCGCCTACTGGTCGATCGCGACGACGATGCGGTCGGATAACAGCGCGCTCTCCGCGGTCGACGATGCGCTTGGGCTCGGGGCGGCAACGGTCGATGTCGCCTATTCGGGGCTGGAATCGGTCGTCGACGTCCTCGGCGAGTTCAAGGCGAAGCTGGTTGCGTCGAGGGAAGACGGCGCCGACAAGGGAAAGATCCAGGAGGAACTCGAACAGTTCAAGGATCAGATCCGCAATATCGCGGTTTCCGCGAGCTTCAACGGGCAGAACTGGCTGAGCACGAATATCGAGGACATCTACGACAACGACCTGAATGCGAAACCGTTGACCGCCGGTTTTACCCGAGACAGCCACGGCAACGTCGCCGTCAAGCAGATCGATGTCCACCTGGAGGGAATTTCGCTGTTCAACAGTACGGGTGGTGGACTGCTCGAGGCGGATGCACGCGATTCGCTGACGCTCGGCGGGATGCGAGGGCTCTACGATCGCGACGACTATGCCATGTCGGGCACGCCGACTGTCTATTTCGGCGAGAAGGGATCGGGATGGATGTATCCTCGCTATGACTTCGGCTCCGCGGCGCAACTTTCAATGAACTACCCGGTTGGCACCTCATTCGATTTCAACACTCCGGGTGCGCAGATCAGTTTCCAGCTGACGCTGGACAAGGAGGCGGAAAATCCGGAGGGGGTCACGGGTCCGCGCGCCGACCTTTTCGAACTTCCCGGCCCGCATGATATCGGCCGGATCGAGAACATCACAATCACCAAGGCCGAGGTGGACGCCTATGATCCGGCACTCGGAGGCATCATCTCGACCAACGAGCAACTTGCCGAATTGCTGAACGGCATCATCGAGCCTATGGGCGCGCGTGTACGCGGCGACTATGTGATCGAAATGCCAGTCGGATCCGGGAATTACGTGCATAACGCGCAAAGAATTACCATCCAAACGCTGCAGGACCACGGCTTCGGCTCCTATGTCGGAATCGAAAACCTCACCAGCACCTTCGGAAGCGCCGGCGGCCTCGTGGAGGGCGAACGATTCGGCAGTCGCGGATCCGGCATGCTGCTCACTTTCGAGCCATTCATCGTCCACAAGGACGGCGATAACGAGGATGGCGTGGAGATCAGCTTCACCTTCGGTCTGAACGGCGCGCCGCCGAAGGCCTATTCCTTCAATCGTACCTATGTGAACGATGTCCTCGGCAAGGACAGCGGCAAGATCGCGACCCCGGAAGAGATGGCGATCCTGCTTCATTCGCTGCTCGACGACGACTGGCCGGATCTGGTGATCGAAGGAAACTCGTCTTCCACGCTCGTCATCAAGTCCGATCCCGCGGTGGATCGCCAATGGGGCGCGGGGACCTCGATCGATTTCGACAATATCAAGGTCAATATCGAGCCTCTGCCGACGTTGAACTTCGTCGATATAGACATCGAGAAGAACCCGGACATGTTCGACGAATATATCGACTATCTGGAGGTCACCACGGCGCGGGTAATCGACGGGGCGGCGCTCGTCGGATCGCTGGCGGCGCGTGTCGAACTCCAGTCGGAATTCACCAGCAAGCTGATGGCCAGTATCGACCGTGGCGTCGGCCGACTGGTGGATGCGGACATGAACGAGGTCTCGACGCGGCTGAAGGCGCTGCAGACGCAGGAACAGCTGGCGATCCAGACGCTGTCGATCGCCAATACCAATTCCGAGCACATCCTCTCGCTGTTCCAGTAAGCCGGAGGGCGGGCGCGACCGACCAGAGGAGCGCCGTCTTCTGCGGATGGAAATGCGAAGGGCGGCGGGTGATCCGTCGCCTTTCGCCGTTTCCCATGCCTCGACGGATCATGCCGCTTGATCGTAGTTCGTGCGCTTGGCGGAGACGGTTGCGTCCATCGCGCTCATGCCCGGAAAGCGGACGGGTATGCCGAGGCGGCGGGAAGGAGCGCATCGTACGAACGCGCCGATGAGGCAATCGGGCGAGAACCTTGCAGCCGTCGCCGAAAGCCCGGAGACGAAAAACACATGCCTCTGTCGGGTGAGGGCGCGCTCGCGCGTCCTTGCCATGGTGTCGGGCGGTAAACGCCAAGACCAACGAAGGAGGAAATGATGAAGGTCACCCAGCATCTCTGGTTCGAAAAGGACATGGACGCAGCACTTCATTTTTACACGTCGCTCATTCCCGGCTCGTCGGTGGAGTGGACGTCGCCGATCATGGCGGATACGCCGAGCGGCCCCGCCGGCAGCGTGCAGATGGCGGGTTTCACGCTGGGCGACCAGCGCTACATGGCGATCGAGGCCGGGCCGCTCGATCCCTTCAACCACAGTTTCTCGATCATGATCGAATGCGATACGCAGGCCGAGATCGACCGGCTATGGGCCGCGCTCGGCGAAGGCGGATCGATCGAGCAATGCGGCTGGCTTCGCGACCGATGGGGGCTCTGCTGGCAGATCGTGCCGAAGCAACTCGGCGAGCTGATGGGTGATTCCGATCCTGAGAAGGTCCGGCGCGTGACGGAAGCCATGCTGAAGATGGTGAAGTTCGACATCGCCGGACTGGAGGCCGCCGCGAGAGGCTGAAGCGGTCAGGGTTCAGGCGGAAAGCCGGTCCGCTTCCAGAATACGCTCTCCGGGCGGTGCGGTCAGCGCTGCCTCCAGCAGGGCATTTGCGACCACAGCCGCGGGGCTGATGCGAAACCGGCGGGGAAGGAGGGCATGAACTGCGCCGAGCACGGCCAACGCCGCCCGTTCGCCGAGCCGGAACTCGTTGCGATCGCCGCCGAGCACGCCGGGCCGAAGGATCGTCAGCGAGGTGAAGCCCACGTCACGCAGGGCGTTTTCCAGCTCGCCTTTGGTGCGCGGATAGAGCAACCGGGACGACGCGTTGGCACCGATCGATGAAGTCAGCACGAAGCAGCTCGCGCCATTCTCGCGGGTCTTGCGTGCGACAGCCAGGGGAATGTCGAAATCCACGGCCCTGAAGGCCTCGTCCGAGCCGGCCTTGGCCCGCGTGGTGCCGATAGCGCAGATCACGCCATCTACAGCCCACCAGTCCGCTTCCGGCAGGCCCTGTCCCAGATCGATAACGGGATTGAGAAGCTTGGGATGATCCATGAAGTGGCGTCGCGTCGGCGCGACAATGCGGGTGATCCGGGCGTCATCCAGGGCCAGGTCGAGGACATGGCTGCCGACCAGGCCGTTCGCCCCGAGAAGTAGAATGCTCGTCATGCGTAACTCCGAACCGTCGCTTCGTCGAATGTCCCGGCAATCTCTCCGTTTGTCGAGATGTCTCTGTCGGAATGCTTGTTCAGGCACCTTTTCAAACCTACATCTCTCCCGCCATTCGCCGGAGACCTTTCATGATCCTCGACGCCGCCCGCCTCGCGCTCGTCAATCTTTTCGCACCGGAAACCCGGTCCGCCTTCTGGAAGATGCTGGGACTGACGCTCCTCATCCTCGTCGGCCTGTGGTTCACCCTAAGGGAGGCCTTCGCCTATTACGTCTGGCCGTGGTTTGCCGCCTTTCTTCCGGCGATGCCGGAATGGACCGGCTGGCTGACGCTGATCGGTGCCGTTGCCGCCAGCATCGGGCTCGCGCTCGGGCTGGCGCTGCTGATCGCGCCGATCACGGCGCTGATTGCCGGCCTGTTTCTCGATGACGTCGCGGCCGTGGTCGAGAAGCGGGACTATCCCAACGACACGCCAGGCAGGGAACTTCCGCTCGGCCAGGCGATCATGGGGTCGATCCAGTTTCTCGGCGTCGTCATCGTCGGCAACTTCATCGCCCTGCTGCTGCTCTTCATTCCGGGCGTCAACCTGATCGCCTTCTTCATGGTCAACGGCTACCTGCTCGGACGGGAATTTTTCGAGTTCGCTGCAATGCGTTTCCGCCCGCCGGCGGAGGCGCGGGCATTTCGCGCCAAACACCATGTCACCGTCCTGCTCGCCGGTCTGGTCATCGCCGGCTTCCTCGCCATCCCCTTCGTCAACCTCCTGACGCCGCTGTTTGCGGCCGGACTGATGGTGCATCTGCACAAGGCGATCTCGAAGCGGGATCCGGGGTTCAGGCTCTAACCGGGCAGGGCGGAGTCATCGTACATCGCGGCGAATTCGGCGCTCGGCGGGATCGGCTTGATGATGTCGATCAGGACGCCGTTCGGGTCTGCGGTGATGAAATGCCGCTGGCCGAAATTCTCGTCGCGGATGTCGAGCCTGATCGGCAAGCCGGCGGCCTTGAGGCGCGCATAGATGGTATCGACGTCCTCGACCTCGAAATTGAGCAGCAGGCCGGATACAATGCCGCGACCGCTTTCGGGAATGGTGGTGTGGCTGCCGTCGAGAACGGCGAGCGTCACGTTTGCGTTCTTCTTTGACTGCAGGTGCACGTACCAGTCGGCCGAGAACAGCGGCTCGAAACCGAAATGCTCAATATAAAAGGCTGATGTGCCGGCGACGTCCTTCGTCATGATCACGGGATAATAGCTGGTAACTTTCATGGCTTTCGCTCCTCCAGTTTCCGATCCGGTGCCGTCTCCGTGAAAATGCTTCGCATGCAGGACGGCATGGTGTAGGATACATTCAGTCTGTATGTTGTTTTATAAATACATTCTGTCTGTATGTAAAGGGGAGATTGAGATGCCGCGCAGCAATCGGGAACGGACGGACGCAACCCGCGCAGCGCTGCTTGACGCGGCGCGGGCGCTGTTTGTCGAGAAGGGTTATGGAGACACCGCGACACCGGAAATCGTCGCCAGGGCAGACGTAACGCGGGGGGCGCTCTATCATCACTTTCCGGACAAGAGGGCATTGTTCCACGCCGTGATCGAGCGGGAAGCCCAGGCGGTCGCGGCCGATATCGAGGCGCGGTCGTCGCAGGCTGCTTCGCCACGGGAGGCGCTGCTGCAGGGCGCGTCCGCCTATTTCGACGCAATGGCGGACGCAGGGCGGGTACGGCTGCTGCTGAGGGAGGCTCCGGCACAATTTTCCAACGAAGACGGCGAGGGATCCGATCCGGCGGAAGCGGGCCTCAAGACAGGCCTCTCGGATCTGCTTACCGGCTCGACCCATTTCGCGCTTCTCGATCCGCTGACGGTGCTGATCTCCTCGGCCTTCGAGCGGGCGGCGATTGCCATCGAGTGCGGCGGCAGCCGGGCCGATTACGAGGCGGCGATCGCGGCTTTACTCGACGGCCTCGGTGGCGCCGATCACCTGCGGCGGTAGCTCGACCAGGGGCGCCGGCACGTCGAATGTCTTTTCCGGCGACCGACAGAGATCGGCGATGACACACCGTTCGCATTCGGGCTTGCGGGCCTTGCAGGTATAACGGCCGTGCAGGATCAGCCAGTGATGGGCGTGGAAGAGATACTGTTCCGGTATGACCCTGAGGAAATGCTCCTCGACTTCGTCCGGTGTCTTGCCCGGCGCCATGAGGCACCGGTTGCCGATGCGGAAGACATGGGTATCGACGGCGAGCGTCGGGATGCCGAAGGCCATGGACATGACGACATTGGCGGTCTTGCGGCCGACGCCCGGCAGACGCACGAGCTCCTCGCGGGTCTTCGGAACCTGCGAGCCGAATTCCTCGATCAGCATGCGACAGAGCGCGATGACGTTTTTCGCCTTGTTGCGGTATAGGCCGATCGTCCTGATGTGCCGGATGACGCCGTCCTCGCCCAATGCCAGCATCTTTTCCGGCGTGTCGGCGATCTTGAACAGTTCGCGCGTCGCCTTGTTGACGCCGGCATCGGTCGCCTGGGCCGACAGTGCCACGGCGACGACCAGGGTGAACGGATTGACGTGTTCCAGCTCACCCTTCGGTTCGGGACGCTGGATGGAGAAGCGCCGGAAGATTTCCTCCATCTCCGCCTTGGAATAGGCGGATTTGAAGCGCTTCGGCTTGCTCGAGCCGTTCCGGCGGGTTTCTGGCTTCGCAGGATTTGACTTTTGCGAAGCGGCGGTGCTGGATTTGGGTTTCGGAGTGGCCATGAGCCTGTATAGTCACGCCCCATGACCGAAAGCAACGCGCAGATGGCGGAGGATAACCCGGTCTTCGCCGCGGAACTGACGCCCTACCGTTCTCTCGGCAGGACGGGCTTTTACGTCGTGCTGTCGCTGTGCGGCGTCGTCTGCCTGTTCTACGGATTGTTCTTCATGGTGAGCGGCGCCTGGCCGATCGGCCTGTTCCTCGGGCTGGACTTCGTTCTTCTGTATGTGGCGCTGAAGATGAGCTATCGTTCCGGCCGGCAACGCGAGGAGGTGACCGTCTCGCGGACGAAGGTCTCGATCCGAAAATTCTCGCCGGCCGGCAGAATGATCGAACACAGGTTCAATCCGATCCGGGCGCGGTTCCGGGTAGACCGCCACGAGGAATTCGGCATCACCTCCATGCACGTGACCGGCGAGGGAAGGAGAACCGACGTCGGGTCGTTTCTCAATCCCGACGATCGCGAAAGTTTCGCCAGGGCATTCCGCGGCGCGCTTGCGGCAGTCAGCCGTCGGCTGTGACGGCGATGATGACGAGGAGCAAGAAACGGGTGGTTTCGGCGGGCTTCGAGAGGCATCTATGGTGCATGAACTGAACAACAGGACGCAGGCCGCAGGACCGGCCAGCGATGTTGCCGAGGAGAACCACGCCATGAACGCCGCTGTCCAGATCAACGATGCGAAGGGTCTCGAAACCGCCATCGACATCACGCCGGAAGGTTCCGACTACGACACCGTGCGCCGCGTCATCGAGATGATGACGCTGGACTACCGCAACCAGCCTTCGCTGGAGACGGTCGCAGCCGAACTCGGCCAGTCGCCGACGCAGTTGCAGAAGCTGTTCACCCGCTGGGCCGGGCTGTCGCCCAAGGCATTCCTGCAGGCCGTGACGCTCGACCACGCCAAGCGCCTGCTCGGCAAGGAAGGCCTGCCTTTGCTGGAAACCTCCTATGAGGTTGGGCTTTCGGGGCCGGGCAGGCTGCATGACCTGTTCGTCACCCACGAGGCCATGTCACCCGGAGAATGGAAGGCAAAGGGCGGCGGACTCAGGATCAGCTACGGCTACCACCCGTCGCCGTTCGGTCTCGCGCTGGTGATGGTGACCGATCGCGGCCTTGCGGGGCTTGCCTTCTTCGACGCCGAAGGAGGGGAGGCCGAGGCGCTGGCCGACATGACCCGGCGCTGGCCGAACGCGTCCTATGTCGAGGATCTCGACGCGACGACGCCCTATGTCGGCCGGATCTTCGACCGTTCGCAGTGGCAATGCGACCGCCCGCTCAACGTCGTGCTGATCGGCACGGATTTCCAGGTAGGCGTCTGGCGGAGCCTGCTGAAGATTCCTTATGGCAAGGCCGTCACCTATTCCGACATCGCCTCCGATATCGGCCGGCCCAAGGCGAGCCGAGCGGTCGGAGCGGCGATCGGTGCCAATCCGATCTCCTTCGTCGTGCCCTGCCACCGGGCAGTCGGTAAGAGCGGCGCGCTGACGGGTTACCACTGGGGTCTCACCCGCAAGCGGGCGATCCTCGGCTGGGAAACCGGGGCCTGATCGAACTGCCGTCTGTTCGCATGATGGACGGGTCGCCGCCCGGCCCTATATTGCGTCCCGCATCGGGCAGTCTGCGGGGATCTTCATGCAGTTCAATCCATCCTTCGGCGAGAGGGTTCGCGGCGCGTTGCGCCTGCTGAAGGGCAGACAGGACGACGCGGTCATCTGCAGTTTCTGCGGCGCGGACCGCCATGCAGGGGCGGGCAATATCGTCGGCGGCCCCGGTGTCGCGATCTGCGCCGAATGTATCGACATCGCGATGGGCTGGAAGACGCTGGCATCCGCCAGAGCGGCGGAAGGGATGGAACTCGACACGTTTCCGCTGTTTGCAGATCCCGGTTGCCTGCTGCCCCGGACGCGCGCCGTCCTCAATGACCTGATCGAGGATTGCGCGACGGACCTGTCCTCCACCCTGATCGGCTGGTCCTATGCGCGGGGCTACGGCGATTTCACGGACGGGATTTCGGTCTTCGTCCAGAGGCCGGCAGGCGTCAACGCGGCGGTCTACAGGGAGACATTCGTCCGCATGCTGTTCTGGCCGTCAGAGTTCTGAAGAGGCCCGGTCACTCTCGGCCAGCCGCAGCAATTCAGCCGCCGCCGTCTCGTCGGTGATCAGCGTGTTGCAGCCGATGCGGCGGATGGTGGCGCGGATGGCGATGGCGCGGTGGGCGCCGCCGGATGAGAGCACGATGTGTTTCGCCTTCTTGAGCGTATCGAGATCCACCGACATGACCCGGTCGTTCAATGCCGTATCGACGGAGCGGCCTTCCGCATCGAGAAAGTTGAACATCGTATCGCAGACGCAGCCCGATGTGATCAGCCGGTCCAGTTCGGCTTTCGAGATGAAGCCTTCCGACAGCGACGTCGAGTGAGGACCGATATCGCCGCAGCTGACGACGGCGAGATCGAGGTTTTCGGCGAGATCGTAGATCGTGTCGAGGCCGCATTTGTCGATCAGGGCGCGCTTGGTCGCGACGGTGTCGACCAGAAGCGGCGCGAGGAACATGTAGCACTCGGCCCCGAGCTGACCGGCGAAACGCCAGGTGTAGTCGATCGGGTTGGTCTGGTGGACGGCAACGATGCCGCCGAGCAGCGAGACGACCTTGCAATTCTCCCGCCGCGGCGGACGGAAACTCGACAGGGACGCCGTCATGGTGCGGCCCCAGCCGACGCCGATGGTCATGTCGTCCTGGATGACGTCCGAAAGAAACTGGCCGAGCGCCAGCCCGACGGACCCGGCGAGCGCATCGGCGCTGCAATCGCGCGCTGCCGGAACGACGACGGCCTCGTCTAGCCCGTAGGTCTTTTCCAGCCTTGTCGCCAGTTCGACACAGCTGTCGACACCCTCGCTGATCCAGATCTGCACCTCGGAGCGCTTCATCGCCTCGTCGAGCATGCGGATCACAGTCGAGCGGCTGACGCCCAGCCGCTCGGCGACATCCTTCTGGGTCAAGCCCTGATTGTAGTAGAGCCAGGCTGCGCGCAGCCTCAGCGAAGCTGCATCGGAATAGCTGGTGTGGGTCTCGCGTCTCAACCTTGCCAATGTTGCTCCCATCCTTCCGCCGGGGCGAAATGTGCAATCCTTCCGCGTACCGCCATGATATTGTCGTCAATGAGACATATGTCAATTCCGAAGGACAAATGTCTTGACTTCTTTACCATCCAAGGATGTTATCTACATAACATGCCGGAGGAGCAAAATCGGCGCCGCGGCGTTGAACAGCAATTAGCGAGGATCATTCGGATGACGTCGAAACTAGAGCAACTTCGTTCCATGACTACCGTCGTCGCTGACACCGGCGACATCGAGGCCGTTGCCCGCCTCAAACCGGTCGATTGCACGACCAACCCGTCGATCGTGCTCAAGGCGATCGGCTCGCCGGCCTTTGCCGACAAGTTCAAGGAAGCCGTGACCTGGGGCCGCAAGCAGGGCGGCAACGACGACGCCATCGCCGTCGCGGTCGCCGACCGCCTCGCGATTGACGTCGGTGCGGCGCTTGCCGGCCTCGTACCCGGCCGCGTCTCGACCGAAGTGGATGCCGACCTTTCCTTCGATACGGAAGCCTCGATCAAGAAGGCGCATTCCATCATCGCGGCCTACAAGGACCGCGGTATCGAGCGCGACCGCATCCTCATCAAGCTGGCTTCCACGTGGGAAGGCATCAAGGCTGCCGAAGTGCTGCAGGCCGAAGGCATCGACTGCAACCTGACGCTGCTCTTCAGCCATGCCCAGGCCGTCGCCTGCGCCGATGCCAAGGCGTTCCTGATCTCGCCCTTCGTCGGCCGCATTCTCGACTGGTACAAGAAGTCGACCGGCCAGGACTACACGGCCGAGACCGATCCGGGCGTCACCTCCGTGCGTTCGATCTACAACTACTACAAGGCGAACGGCATCTCGACGATCGTCATGGGTGCTTCCTTCCGCAATGTCGGTGAAATCGAGGCGCTGGCCGGTTGCGACCGCCTGACGATCGCTCCGAACCTGCTCGACGAGCTGGACAAGGCGGAAGGCACGCTGGAGCGCAAGCTCTCGCCGGAGAAGTTCGAAGCCGTCGCTCCGATCAAGATGGACGAAAAGACCTTCCGCTGGATGCTGAACGAAGACCAGATGGCGACCGAGAAGCTTTCGGACGGTATCCGCCTCTTCGCCAAGGATCTGATCGCGCTGCGCAGCCTCGTCAGCAAGGAGCTGCAGCTCGCCGCAGCCTGACGCCATCAGCGTCCGCGACAATCTTGCGAAAGCCCGCCTCGGCGGGCTTTTTCCATTCCCGGCAAGGCATCCCCGCGGCGAGCCCGCTTGGGACAGACACGGAATACTTGAGCCGGTTCAGATACTTATTTAACTAAAACTTTATTATGCGCCGGTAAACTCCAGTCAGCTCACATCTCATAGCTGGAGACACCAATGGTCGGCATTCCCTTCGGCCACATCCAATCCAATGCTGCTCTGGTCGCAGCACTGAACCGTTCGCAGGCGATCATCGAATTCGACCTGAACGGTACGATCCTGTCAGCCAACGAAAACTTCTGCCGCACCGTCGGCTATTCGCTGTCCGAAATCGTCGGCAAGCACCATCGCATCTTCGTCGATCCGGTGGATGCCGCATCGAAGGATTATGCGGATTTCTGGAAACGGCTCGCCGGAGGCGCGTTCGACCAGGGCAAATACAAGCGTTTCGGCAAGGGTGGACGCGAGGTCTGGATCGAGGCGAGCTACAATCCCCTGATGCGGGGTGGCAAGCCCTACAGGGTGGTGAAGATCGCCACCGATATCACTGATGCCCGCAAGGTGGCGCTGGAAAACCGCGGCAAGCTCGATGCACTTTCCCGCGCCCAGGCTATCATCGAATTCACTCCGACCGGCGAGATCATCACGGCCAACGAAAACTTCCTCGATGCCGTCGGCTATTCGCTGAACGAGATCGTCGGCAGGCATCATTCGATGTTCTGTGAAGCCGATTATGCGCAATCGGCGGGCTACCGGCAGTTCTGGCAGAACCTCGCCAGCGGAGCATTCGCCGCCGACCAGTTCACCCGCGTGACCAAAAGCGGCCAGAAGATCTATATCCAGGCCTCCTACAATCCGATCATCGACGACAGCGGCAAGGT
>JBQGDG010000150.1:0-13560 GCA_052038935.1 Neorhizobium sp.
CTTTGGTCCCCGATATTGCGCTCAGCGTCTTCCCGTCGAAGCTACAGCCTTATCGGCGCCACCATCCCGTTCCAGTTCCTCCACCAGCATGGCAAGAAGGCCTGGAAACCGAGCCTCGATGTCCTCCTTCCGGAGCCTGGAAGCACGCCGGTTTCCGTAGTCGACCTGGCTGATGAGGCCCGCCTCGCGAAGAACCTTGAAGTGATGGGTGAGAGACGCTTTCGCAACCGGAAAGCCGAATGAAACGCAATTGCGCTCGGTGCAATCCGGGAGCGTTGCCAGAATGGCAATCGCGGTGCGGCGGAGTGGATCCGATAGGGTGGAGAAAACGACGCTGAGGTCGATCTCGTCCCGGGCCGGTTGGGGAAGCAGGTCTGGCATGAGCAGATTTTACCCGGGCCGACCGCTGTCCGCAAGCGCAAGGTATGCCTTGACGCATACCTTGGAAGGCAATAGGTATTGTTTCGGCCATACCAAAGTCTCCCTCGGAGATGGATGGTGTCGGCCGGTATCGCGCGTCATCGCTTGCGTCGAACCGTAGGGTCGCGTGGATACGACGTCAAATCCGTCACCCCCGAGAGTAAGCCAAATGCCTCTGCCCCAGCTATTTACACCGTTCAAGATCCGCAACCTCGAGCTTGAGAACCGTATCGCCATCGCTCCGATGTGCACCTATTCGGCCGTCGATGGTTGCATGACGGACTGGCATCTCATCCATCTCGGGCAGCTCGCCCTCTCCGGGGCCGGTCTGCTGACGATCGAGGCGACCGCGGTCGTTCCCGAAGGTCGCATCAGCTATGCAGACGTCGGCCTCTATGACGACGCGACAGAGGCAGCCATGCGTCGGACACTGGACGGCATCCGCAAGTGGTCCAACATGCCGATTGCGATACAGCTCGCCCATGCCGGCCGGAAGGCGTCTTCGGATCTGCCGTGGCGCGGTGGCGCGCAGATCGTGCCCGACCACAAGGACGGGTGGCAGACGGAAGCGCCTTCTGCCCTTCCCTTCAAGGCGACGGACACGGTGCCGACGGAGCTTACCCGCGAACGTATGGTGGCTATCCGCGACGCTTTCGCAAAGGCCGCCGTCCGCGCCGGGCGTATCGGGATCGATGCCGTGCAGATCCATGCCGCACACGGCTATCTCCTGCATTCGTTCCTGTCGCCACTGTCCAATCAAAGGACCGACGAGTATGGCGGAAGCCTGGAAAACAGGATGCGCTTCCCGCTTGAGGTGTTCGACGCGGTGCGAGCTTCCTTCCCCGCCGACAAGGCCGTGACGGTTCGTGTTTCCGCCACGGACTGGTATGACGCCGGCTGGGATATCGAACAGACGATCGAGTTCGCGAAGGCGTTGGAGCTTCGCGGCTGCGATGCCATCAACGTGTCTTCCGGCGGCCTGCACGTCGATCAGAAAATTCCGGTATCGCCCAGCTACCAGGTACCGTTCGCGCGCGCGGTCAAGGCTGCGGTCAAGATGCCGGTTGTTGCCGTTGGACTGATCACGGAACCTGCTCAGGCCGAGGCGATCGTGGCGACAGGCGATGCCGACCTGATCGGCCTTGCCCGCGCCATCCTGTATGATCCGCGCTGGCCATGGCACGCTGCCGCCGCGCTGGGCGGAGAGGTATCAGCCGCCCCTCAATACCATCGCAGCCAGCCTTCCACCCTGAAGTCGCTGTTCAAGACCTGATCACAGGCCATGGAGAGGCTCGGGCGCCTTGGGTACCGGAGCCTTTCGCGTATCGCCGACATGGCGCAAGACGAGGGCTTCACCCTGGAAAACCTCGACCTGCTGGTCGATCTCGAGGCTCTCCCGATGGCCTTCACTCCATGGGGGTTCCATGGTCTTGCGGCAAATCATGCCTCAATTCGCGCTCCCGTTTTGGCGTCGAACACATGCACGGCGGCAAGATTGACGCCGAGCGAGATGACATCGCCCGGGGTGATATCGAAACGATCGCGGATTGACGCAATAACCGGCGCGCCTGCGAGCGATGCGGTGATCTGTGTTTCCGCGCCGGTAGGTTCAATCAGCGACACGGTGGCCGCCACTCCCTCCTGCCGGATCGTCAGATCCTCCGGGCGGATGCCATATACCAGCTCTCGTCCTTCGGGTTGCGAAAGGCCAGCCGGCAGGGGCAGCGCAACGCCGCCGTCGGTGACGAAGCTCGCTGCGTCGGTTGCCGAAATCCTGCCGGGAATGAAATTCATTCCCGGTGAACCGATGAAGCCGGCGACGAACAGGTTGGCGGGGCGATCGTACAGTTCGAGCGGCGAGCCGATCTGCTCGACATGACCATCGCGCATGACGACGATCCTGTCCGCCATCGTCATCGCCTCGATCTGATCGTGCGTGACATAGATCGTCGTGGTCTTCAGGCGCTGATGAAGTTGCTTGATCTCCGAACGCATCTGCACGCGCAGCTTGGCGTCGAGATTGGACAGCGGCTCGTCGAAGAGGAAGACCTGCGGCTGGCGGACGATGGCTCGACCCATGGCGACACGCTGCCGCTGGCCGCCTGACAGGTTCCGCGGATAGCGATCAAGCAGATGCTCTAGACCAAGGATTTGCGCAGCCTGGCGTACGCGCTCGCGGATCTCATCCTTCGGCGCCTTGGCGAGGCGCAGGGAAAATCCCATGTTCGCCTCCACGGTCAAATGCGGATAAAGCGCGTAGGATTGAAACACCATGGCGATGTCGCGTTCCTTGGGGGCAACATCGTTGACGACCTTGCGTCCGATGGCGATGTCTCCTCCGGAGATTTCCTCCAGTCCAGCGATCATTCTGAGCAGTGTCGACTTTCCGCATCCTGAGGGGCCGACAAGGACGACGAATTCGCCGTCCTGGATGTCGATATTGATCCCGTGCAGCACGTCGAAGTGACCATAGCTCTTGCGGATATTTTTAACGGTTACCGATGCCATCGTCGTCTCCGGCAGATAGGATTCTTGATCTCAGCGCTATCGAGGCAACCCTGGTGCCTATCGATTGGCCGTCGCTTGTGAATAGGGTGACAGAGCGGCATCGATCGCCGCGATACACAGGTCGCGTGCCGACGGTTTGACCCGTCCAGCCACCACTTCCGGATAGATGCGGCCGAGATACTGACTGATCAGCGTTTCGGGTATCGCCGCCGGCAGTCGGGCAAGGAGCCGGTCTACCGCCGCGGAGGCATCGCTGTCCGGCCAGTAATAGCGAATACGATCGCTATAGCTGAAATGGCGTTGCAGCCTCTGCTCTTCGGATGAGCCACTGTAATGGCCCCTCCAATGTTCCGGAACGTCCAGCATGACGGTCTCCATGACCTCGGGCAGGGCCGGCATCTCCGTGATCAAGCCGAGTTCCCGGCGGATCGCGTCCAGACCGTAGAGAGCTTCTCTCAAGGCGAAGGTCAGGCCTGGTCCGACCTTGAGAATGCCGAAACCTCCATCGACCAGCGCGGACAATTCCGCTGCCGGCTGATAATCGGTGGAATGAGCCTCAAACAGGAGTTTCGGCATCTCGTTGAGCGCGCCAATCAACCCCTGAGCCCGGTCAGCTTTGTAGAGCACGACATTTGTGTTGCCGAACTCGACGCCCGGCTGGACAACGATGCCGATGACACGCTCGAAGGCCGCCTCGACACCCGCCGCCGCAAATGCCGCCTGGTGAACCTCACGCGTCTTCAAGGCTGCTTCCGGCCGCGTGATGTCGATCTCCTCCAAAGCATGCGTAGCACCGCCCGGCGGCGGAACCTCGGTGCCGATGATGTAGACGGGCGGCTTGTATCCGATCCGTTTGGCCGTCTCCTCGGCAGCCTTCGCCAGACGTGCCGCGCGCGCAGCGGTTTGCTCGTCATCGAGTGCTGCCGGTTCGCCCGCGCAGCCCATGGATGTATCGAGATGCAACTTTTCGAAGCCTGCCTCGACATAGGCGACGATCATGGCTTCAGCGCGGGCCATGGCTTCGTCCGCCGGCAGCTTTCGCCATGGATTGGGGCCGAGGTGGTCGCCGCCCAGGATGATGCAATCCGAGGGAAATCGAACCGACGCGGCGATCTGCTCGACGAACCGGCGGAAATCCCTGGGCGTCATGCCCGTGTAACCGCCTTCCTGATTGACCTGATTGCAGGTGGCTTCGAGCAGAACCGCCTGATCCTCCTTCGCCGCGCGCAGAAGAGCGGCCTCGATCACCAGCGGATGCGCAGAGCAGACGGAGGTGACGCCGCGTGGCAGGACCACTTCGCGCGGCGCAAAAAGCTTGCCGAGGGCGGTGTGCAGGTTGGTGTCGGGCGCTTTGCTCATGCCAGGGTCACGACCTTGGTCAGGTGGCGAGGCGACACTGTGTCGAGGTTGCGTGATTGAGCCGCGCGTTCGCCAAGGATCTGCAAGGCGGGCAGCAAAACGAGACCCTCCAGGTCACGTCCGGCATCGACGGGCAGTGACAGATCCCCCGGTCCGCCCAGGCCGATCACGAATGCGCCCTTGTCACGGAGCTCTTCGACGAGCTTGGTCTCCGCGTCCTCCTGGTCGGCGCTGTAAAGCATGACCGCAGCGGTCTTCTCATCGACCAGGCTGATCGGACCATGGCGATACTCGAGGGGATGGAAGGCCTGGGTCATCACCTGGCTCATCTCCATCAGTTTCAGAGCGCCTTCCGATGCGATGCCATAGAGCGGACCGCCCCCGAGAAAGACGACGTGGGATCGCCCGTGCATGCGCGCAGGCAGCGATGCATCAAGCGAGCGGGCCAGAGTTTCGGCAGATTTGACAATGGAAGCGGGCAGCACCCGTCCGATCATCTGCAGGCCGAGCAGAAGCATCAGGCTCGCGGATGCGGTCATGACGATACCCTCTTCGGGATGTGTCGGCGATGCGACGATGTGGTCGCAATTGTTGGCTAGAGAGCTTTCCGCTTCGACGGTCAGACCGGTCACGAAGGCACCGTTGGCGCGGCTATGCCTTGCCGCAGCCACGGTTTCGGTGGTCTCCCCGCTTCGGGAAATTGCCACCACATGAGTCTTGGTCCATTCCGGCCAGAAGAGGGACGGACGGTTCAGCCACTCGGCGCCCGGTACGGCAATGGCCTGCCGACCGGCCTGGTTTGCATATGCGGCGAGCGTCTGGGCGAGATAGTGGGACGTGCCGCAGCCGATGAAGACGAGGAGGTCGCGTCTATCGATGGTGCCGTTCGAGCCGATAGCCTTCTCCCAATAGGGGAACTGCTCGAAAATCACCTTTTCGGTCGTATTCATGTTGTCTCCGATTATTTGACCGACCCGGCCAGCAGACCGCTGACCAGATATCGGTTGAGGAAGATGACGACGAGGGCAGGGATGACGATCGCGATCGATCCACTGGCGGTAATCAGCCCATAGTCGATGAAGTTCTTGGTGACGAACTCGGGAATGAGCACGGTCAGCGGTTTGGTGGCTTGCGGGGAGAAGATCAGCGGTACGAGATACTGGCCCCATGCTCCAAGAAAGGTGAGGATCGCCGCAGCCGTCAGTCCGGGTCCAGCCAGGGGCAGAACGATGTTGAAGAAGATGTAGAGACGGCCGGCGCCATCGAGCTGAGCGGCTTCTTCGAGCGCGATCGGAAGGGCGTCGAATACGCTGCGCAGCAGCCAGAGCGACAGCGGCAGGTACGCCGAGACATAGATCAGGGCGACGCCGACATAGCTGTCGACCAGCTGCATCTTGATCATGATCTGGTAGAGCGGGATCAGCACAGCATAGGCAGGGATTGCGAGCGTGGCGACCACTGCGCCAAACAGCATCTGACGTCCGGGAAACTTCATCCGCGTGAAGGCGTAAGCGCCGAGCGCCGAGATCGCCACGCACAACACGGTCGCGGCAACCGAGGTGATAATGCTGTTCAGCAACGCCGCACGAAACTGTTTCCAGACCTCGACCCCGCCGATCCGGGCGATGTTGATGCCCAAAAGACGTGCATAGTGGTCGAGCGTGAAATTCTGCGGGAAGAAGTTGATCGGACGCGCCGAGAAATCCTCTGTCGGTGTCACGGAGCTCGCGATCGTCCAGTAGATCGGGCCAAGAGACCACAGAAGCAGCAGTGCGATACCCGACCAGATCAACAGGCGATAGGGAAAAGAGGGTTTCATCAGTCGAACCGGGTGTTGCGATAGACGCGGAGAACGTAGACGAGCGAGACGAGCAACGAGACGAAGGTTATCGTCACGGAAAGCGCCATGCCGTAGGAGAAGCGCAGATTCTGGAAGGTCTCGAGATAGATCTGCACGAGGATCGGCCGTGTCTCGAGACTGGCCCCGGCAAGTACCCAGGCTTCATCGAACAGATTGAACGCGTTCACTGTTGCGTTCGTCATCGAAACCGCAATCGCGCTGCGCACGAGCGGAAGCGTGACCAGCGTAAACATTTGTGGCCGGGTTGCTCCGTCGATGCGTGCCGCCTCGTAGAGGTGACCGGGTATGCTCTGCATGGCCGCAAGAACGATGACGATCGTCAAGGGCATCATGCGCCAGACATGCACGACGGTGACGGCGACGATCGCACTCGTCCGGTCGTTGAACCAGACATGGTTGTCGAAGGGCAGGCCGAGAGCCGACAGGATGCCGTTGAGCAGGCCGGCGCCAGGTTGGTAGATCCACAGCCAGATCACCGAATTGACGACCCCGGGCAGGGCCCAGGGCAGTATGACGGCGGCGAGGATCCACTGCCGGCCGACTTTGACCTGGTTGATCAGCGATGCCGCGAGAACGCCAAGCACGGTCTCGGCGACCACCGCGAGCACCACATAGATCAGAGTATTGGTCCAGGTGGACGCGAGCTGCCCGTCCGAAAACATCCGGGTATAGTTCTCGAGCCCTACGAAGGGCGTCCCGGCCTGCATCGGGTTCACCCTATGCAGGCTGTCCCACAAAGTGCGCCCCATCGGGTAGAAGACGAGCGCCACCATGGTGATCAGGATGGGAGAGACTAGGAGTATGCCGAGAGAGGTGTCGGCATTGAAGCCGACACCCTTTTTCGCGACTGCCCGTCCCGTGACGGTCGCAGTCATTGCGCCATCGCCTGCTTGGCTGCTTCAGCAATGCTTTCGACAGCCTGATCGACGGTCAGCTGACCCTTGGCGGCGCTGTTGATTGCCGTATTCACCCCGCTCGAAAACTGCGGGTACCAGGGCGGAGTGCCTTGCGGAAACAGCGCTTCGACCGTCTTCGACTGGCTGACGAGGGCATCGCCGCTGTTCAGCTTGCCTTCGCTGTTAAGTTCGGCAAGAGCGCTCGTACGGGTCGGCAGGAAGCCGTTCTCGATGTTCTTCTTCTGGAAATCGCGACTGGTGAACCACTTGACGAAGGCTATGGCAGCCTCCTGGTTCCGGGAGACTTTCGGGATGCCCAGGGCTTCCGGCAAGCCGAAGCTGCGTGTCTCGCCACTTGCCGTTGGCACCAGGATCGCTTCCACCTGGCCGGCGACCTTGGATTGTTTCGGATCGTTCATCTGTCCGAGGCGGCCGGGTTCGCCGGAGATCATGATGCTCGTCAGACCCTGGGAGAACATGCTCTCGTTGATCTGGCTGTCCTTCAGGCCGGTGGAAGCCGGATCGACGAGCCCCTCCTTGAGCAGCATCAGTTCGAAGGCGAGCGCCTTGTAGCCGGCCGAGTCCGGCGAGGTGAACAGCGGGTTGAAGTCCTTGTCGAAAAGTTCGCCGCCAAAGGCCTTGGTCAGCAGGTACCAACTGGTGGAGGCGCCTTCCGTTGCCGATAGCGGCAGCCCGATCGGGTAGTTGGTAACGCCTTTCTCCTTGATCTGTTTTGCCGCGGCCACAAGGGCGTCGAGTGTCTTGGGCATTTCGGTGATGCCGGCATCGGCGAAATGCTTCTTGTTGACGAGCATGACGCGGAAATCGTTGGTGTAGGGAATGCCGAGCAGCTTTCCGTCGACGGTGAAGATCTTGGCAACGCCGATATCTTCGACGGTCTCGGCATCGATCGCGTCATTCAGCGGCAGATACCAATCCGCCGCTGCGAACTGGCCGGTCCAGGACCAGTCGAATTCGGTGACATCGGCGGGAGCGGTTCCAGCGACCAGTGCGGTCACCAGCTTGGGGCGGATATCGTCCCAGGATAGGGTCTGAAGATCGACATGGATGCCGGTTTCAGCTTCGAACTCGGCGGCGATGTTCGGTCCTTGCGGCGAGGGCATCAAAACTGTGATCGACTGGCCGGCGAGCGGCTTGGAGTCTTGTGCAAGCGCCGGCATTGCAATCGCCAGGGCGCCGGAGGCAAGCAGTGACAAGATAATTCTACGCATTGTTCCCATCCTTCGTTGTTATTGAGGCATTGAATTCATTGTCTGCGTTGTCGCCGCTGTCGCTGATGCGGCGGTATGCCCGAGCCAGTCGCCATCCCGCGACCAGCCGAGACTTTGGGCGGCGGCCAACAGAGCGCCGCCAATCGGGGGAAGCTTCGGCGCCATCGCAGGCCTTCCGATGCGGTGTTCGAGAGCCTCCAGCAGGAGAGCGCTGGAAAAGGTTCCCCCCGCATAGGTCCAGTCGGCGTTGCTGTCGCCGTGCGGGGCAATGGCCCGGTAATGCTTGGCCAGTTCGTCGGCCGCCTGCTCCAGCAGCCATCGCGCCGCCTCGTCGCCATCCCTCGCTGCTCGGTCGACAAGGCGGGAAAGGGCTGCAATGCCCGACCGAGGCCTTGCAAGCGAACTTGCCCACCCGCTCAGACCGTTCATCGCATCGGCACGATCAATCTGGAGATGATCGAACAGAAGATCGACCAGCGCCGTAGGAGGCGATCGCCCGTCCAGGCTCTGACTCGCCAGATTGAGCGCACGGCGTCCGATCCAGTAGCTGCTGCCCTCATCGCCAATGATATCGCCCCACCCGCCCGAACGGCTGGGATTGCCCGCGCTGTCGCGTGCCCAGGCCATGGAGCCCGTTCCGGAAAGGATCAGAATGCCTGCCTGCCCTGCAAAGGCGCCGAGATGCGCGGCGTCGACATCGTTCAGCACAGTCACGCGCGCCGCGGGGAAAGCGTGTCGGATGGCGTGTTCCTGCAAGCGAGAAAGGTTCGAAACCTCACCATACGCGGGCAAGGCCGCGGCTACTGCGCCAAGATTGACCTGCTGGAGAAACGGAGCGATGGCTTTTTCGAGTTCCACCCGCCAATCCGGATTGTCCATCGGATTAACGCCGGCGGCCATGGAAGTTTGCAGGATCCTGCCACTTCTTTCGGCGAGCGCGACAAACACCTTGCTGCCCCCGCCATCTATGCCGAGGATCAGTTCTCCGCTCATTCCTGAGCTCCTATCGCCGCAAAGCTTGCCTCGACGGAGGTATCGGCCAGTCGGGCACGCCATTCAGAACTCATGGCTGCGTCGGTGATGAGCTTTGCATCGCTCAACGGCGCAACCTTGTAGGTCGCGGTCGAGCCGAATTTCGAGGAGTCGGCCAGCACATAGCGATTGGCCGAGCGGGTCAGCATACGCCGGTTCAAACTCGCCTCGGCGCTGTCGACGCTATAAATCGCGCCGTCGGGGCTGATCGCGCTTGCTCCGAGGAAAAGTTGGTCGAACCAGATCGTCTCCAGCATCGCCTCTGCCTGAGGACCGACCATGGATGCGTTTTCGCTGCGTAGCTGGCCACCAAGGAGGGTGACCTCGAGGGTCGGAATGTTGAGGAACTCCTGCGCCACGATCAGTCCGTTTGTAAAAATGCGCAGCGGCATCGGATTGATGCGGATGAGCTTGGCGAGCTGGAGGACGGTGGTGCCTGCATCAAGAAACACGGCAGTACGGGGCGCCAGCAATTCGTAGGCGGCATTGGCAATCGCGCGCTTGGCGGCAAGCTGCCGCTTTTCCCGTTCCTGAAAGGCCATTTCGATGGACGAGCCTTCAGCGATGCGCGCGCCACCATGAACGCGGTCGATAATGCCGCCCTGTTCCAGGATCTGCAGATCGCGCCTGACGGTGGCCAGCGACGCACCCACCGCATCCGCCAGATCCTGTATGGACGAGAAGCCCTGGGCGTAGAGATGGCTGCGAATTGCATCCAGCCGATCAGTCTTGATGCCTCCAGCCTGTGTCACCGGCGTCCCTCTCTCTCACTGGTATTGCGTCAAAATTCCCATGCCATCAGATCAGAGTCAATCATAGATGTGATTTTTTTTGACGTTTTCTATTTTTGCAAAAATAAGAAAGGCGCCTCCTTCCGGAAGCGCCCCGTCTGTGCTCGGGAATATGATCAGTGATATTTCGGGAGCAGGTCGCCGTGTTCTTCGATCAGGTCGTCGACGAGCCGCCAGATCTGATCCGGAGACAGCTCAGCCGAAGTATGTGGATCCAGAAGGGCCGCCTGATAGATGCGGTCGCGTTTGCCGCTCAGGGCCGCCTCCACTGTCAGTTCCTGGACCGAGACGCTGAGCTTCATCACCGCTGCGAGCTGCGACGGGATCCGGCCGATACGCGTTGGCTGGATTCCGTTTCTGTCCACATGACACGGCACCTCGACAATGCAGTCCGCTGGCAGGTTTTCGATGAGACCGTTGTTGGGTACGTTGCCATAGATTGTGGCGGGGTTTCCCGTCGTAACCGCATGGATGATGCCGGCGGCGTATTCGTTGCTGCGGCATACCTCGATCGGGCGCTCACCTTCGAGCTCCCTGCGAAGGGCGTGCCACTCCTCGATCTGAACCTCGCAGCGGCGGATGTACTCGTCCAGCGGAATGTTCAGCTGCCCGATCAGTTCAGGCTGACGGTCCTTGATGTACCAGGACGTGTATTCCGAAAAATGCTCGCTGGATTCGGTGACGAAATGGCCAAGTCGCTTCAGTACGTCGAAACGCACCCTGTCGTCGTCCGGTACGCGTCCCTCGGACGCCAGGGCTTTGAGGCGCGGATAGAGATCCTGACGGCTGCCGTCCGGATGGATTTTCTCGTATTTCAGAAAGAACGCGACGTGGTTGATGCCGGCAGAGATGTAGTTGATATCTGAAATATCCTCTCCCAGGCACGACGCCAGATGAGCCGCGGTATGCTGGACGCTATGGCAAAGGCCGACCGTTCGGATCGAAGGCGCGAGTTCCTTGATCGCCCAGCAGTTGATGGCCATGGGATTGACGTACTGCATCAGCAGCGCGTTGGGGCAGACCTCTTCCATGTCGCGGCATATCGCTTCGAGCACCGGAATGGTGCGAAGTCCACGGAAGATGCCGCCGATGCCGAGGGTGTCGGCAATGGTCTGGCGCAGGCCATATTTCTTCGGCACTTCGAAGTCCGTAACCGTCGCAGGCTTGTAGCCGCCAACCTGCATCATCAGAATGACGAAATCCGAACCTTGCAGCGCCTGGCGCCTGTCGAGGGTCGCCTCGATGCGGACTGCGTCGAGCTTCAGTGATTCGCAGATGCGGTGCGCCACGATTTCGGAGGTTTTCAACCGCTCGGCGTCGATGTCGAACAGGCTGATGACGTAGTCGTGCTCGCTCGGCGTCGAGAGCACATCTCCCAGGATGTTTTGAGCGAAAACGGTGCTGCCAGCACCGACGAGACATATTTTGGGCATCAGACACTCCTTGGTGGATTTCTCTGGATTGAACCTGCCTCTTTGAATTTCGGAATTCTTCCTGCTAAGGTGGTATTTATTCCCGGATTTGCGCATTCGAGCTGTTGCAAGAAGATTTTTCCGAAATTGCCGGCTGGTCGGCTCCGTCGCGTAGCTTCTTCGTGGAGCAGCATGTTGCGAGCGCAATGGCGGCAGCCCACTGGCATGACCATGTCGAGCTCAACCTGCTGCTCGACGGCAGCATGACCTATCTGTTCAACGGGCGGCAGGAGCATGTAGAGGCTGGGCAACTCGTTCTCTTCTGGGCGGCGATCCCCCACCAGACGATCGTGGTGACATCCAATGCGCCGCTGATCTGCATCTACCTGCCGCTCGTCGATTTTCTCGGCCTGCCGATAGAACAGTCAATGCGGCATGCAATCATGCAGGGGGCTTTCGTCAGGGAACGTTCGCCGCGGCAGGCTACGGCGTCTGCCGCTGTTCAATGGAACGGGGAATGGGAAACCGGGGGAGAACTGCGGCGGCAGTTGATCTTGGACGAGGTCAAGCTGGCAGTGCGACGGCTGGTTCTCGACCAGGCAGAAACCCCGGCCATCGTCAGCAGGACCGGCCTGCCGCACAATCGAGCCATGAGACTTTCCCAGTTGCTGACCGAGGTGATCAACCAGAGGTTTGCCGAAGTCCTGAACCTGACACGGGTCGCCAGGCTCGCGGGTGTGCATCCGGCGACGGCGAACAGGGCTTTTCGCAATGTGCTCGGGATTTCGGTCATGGAGTACCTGACGCGCTACCGTCTGGCGCGCGCGATGCAGCGGCTTGCGGAGACAGATGACGGTATCCTCGAGATCGCCCTCGATTGCGGATTCGGGTCGAACTCGCGTTTTTACGACATATTCAAGCGAAGGACCGGGACGACGCCACGCCAGTTTCGCTTGGAGACACGCTAACCGGAGCCAAGGCTGCCATGTCGCTCAGGAGAGATGCGATCAGGCAGCACCTTAGCTAAAAGCATCGAGCGAACGCGGATTGTGGCCGGGGGGCGGAAGTCAATCGGGCGGCCGTCCGGTGCTTCTCAAGATGTCAGTGAACTCCGTCTCTCAGAAGGATTGCTCAACGGCTCGGCTCCAACAAGGAAACCGGCCTGAGAGCCGCAATATCCATGTCCATCGTCCCATAAACGGGTGGCTCATAGCATCCGATCGAATTAGTGCGGGTAGTTCATACATCTCTTTGAGAGCTTAACCCGATGGAGTGCTTCATCTAGATTTCTGGCTGGATGAATATCGGAAACATACCAATGCGGCGGTTCCTGTCTGGCCTAGTAAGCATGCCTCTAAGAGCAATGGTTGCTGGCGGCCTATTGAGACAATCGGATAACACCATCCTCCGGGACGCGGGAAACTACTGGGACGACTTAACGGCCTCAGCTTTCCATTCGAATTCACACTGGAAAGGCTCGGACGGCATACCGGACGAGATATGGTCGCGGCTCGGGGAAAAGCATGTTCAGCTGTTTCGCGAACATCTGCTGCGAAAACGCACGTTCACTTCCTGTAAGCGCATTCTCGAATGGGGATGCGGCGGCGGCGCCAATGCCGTTCATTTTGCCTCACAGACCGGCGAGTTCATCGGTGTGGATGTCTCGCAATATTCGCTTGTCGAATGTTCGGAACGGCTCAGCGAGATCGGCTTTTCAACGTTCATTCCGGTCCATATCGACATAGCAAAGCCGGAGGTCGCCATGCGAGAATATCTCGGAACTTGCGACCTCTTTCTATGTACCTATGTCTTCGAGCTGTTTCCGGGTCGAGACTATGGCGAGCGCATTCTTCGGCTGGCGCATGCATTGCTGCGACCAGGCGGGGTCGCATTGATCCAGATAAAATACCAGACACATGAGCGTCGAACTCGATCTCGGCGGTGGAAATATGCATCAAACCTCGCAAATATGACCACCTACTCGATCGAGGAGTTCTGGGAGATGGCGGATAACGCCGGGTTCGCACCTTCCTGGATAAGCCTTCGTCT
>JBQGDG010000151.1:0-5986 GCA_052038935.1 Neorhizobium sp.
CAAGGACAAGCTGATCTGGGACGGCGGCGGCACCGACCAGATCACCGCCGCGGGCGCCCGCTCGGGCGTGACCATCGACCTCAACGACGGGAGCTGGAATTTCATCGGATCGAAGGCCGGTTCCTTCCTCGACGACGGCAAAGGCGCGCAGGTCTTCATCGGCTATTTCACCGAAATCGAGAACCTTGTCGGAAGCTCTCACAACGACCGCCTGACGGGCAACGAACTCGCCAACCGCATCCGCGGCGGATCGGGCAACGACCAGCTGGTCGGCAAGGCCGGCAACGACGTTCTCTACGGCGGTTCGGGCAATGACCGGCTGGAGGGCGGGCTCGGTCGCGACTACCTCAACGGCGAGGGCGGTTCCGATACGTTCGTCTACCGCTCGGTCAAGGATTCGACCGTCGCGGTATCGGGACGCGACACGATCTTCGATTTCACCAAGAACGACCGTATCGACCTGCATTTCATCGATGCCGACACGACCCGGTCCGGCAACCAGTTTTTCGACTTCATCGCCACCAGGGCCTTTACCGGCGAGGCCGGCGAGCTGCGCTTCGAGAAAAAGCCTTCCGATACCTATATCTACGGCGATGTGAACGGCGACGGAAAGGCCGATTTCATGATCCATCTCGATGACGCGGTGTCGCTGAAGGAAGACATGTTCATCCTCTGACCGCAAGGCGCAACGGCCGACCCCGAGGGCGGACAGGAGGATAGCCGGAGCGCGCCCGGCCGGGCGCCGAACCGGGCCGCGGGTCCCGACGGCGGTTCGTGTGCGGTTGTCGGATCGTGGATTTGTCTGGCATGCCCGGCGGCGCAGCCGCAACGGAAAAGGGTCCGCCAAGGCGGACCCTTTCCATCAACGGTGAGCAAGCTCTACATGGCTGTGGAGGGACTTGCTCTCCGCTCGACACAAGTGTCGTGGTGCCCCTGGGCAAGGGGCAGGTGGGGTTCACCGAATGTGATTTGAACTCGGAAATCGGAATTTTGCAATTCCCCGAAAAGGCGTAGGCGATCCTGTCCCTTTGCCGGATCTTCCCGTCCGGCCGGCGCGGACGCCGACCCGGACCGGTGCCGAGCCGGAATTTGCCTGCGAAAGCAAAAGATGCCGGCGATGGCCGGTGCATTCTCGATGATCCCGGCGGTGTTCGGTTCGTGGCCGCCGTTCCGATCGGGATCGCCGCATCCCGGGCGTCATCGCGCTCCCGCCATCTTGCAATTTCCCGCGAAAGCCCGATTTCAATTGTCCAAGGAGAACCAAAATGAAAAAACTGTTTTCCGCCGCAACCATCGGCCTCGCCTGTCTCACGCTTGCCGGCTGTGTCAGCGAAGGCCCCGGCTACGGTTATTACGAGCAGAGCTATGTAGTCTACGACCGGCCGGGCTATGTCTATCGGGATCATTACCGCGACCACTACCACCGGCGCGACTGGGACCGTGACCGCGGTCGTCATGACCGCAGCAGCTGGCGCGACAACGAGCGCCCCGGCCGAGATCGCTGGCAGAGGGAGCGCGCCGCACGAAGCGAGCGCAATCCGAATTCCGCCTACCGTCGCGACGGCCGCGTCTGGGTGCCGAACGATTGAGGCCCGACGCCCGGCACCCCGTCCGCGGTGATGCCGGTTCGTCTGCCGTTCTCCCGGCTCATTGCACCGCAAAGGGACCGCCGGTCGTGCCGGCGGCCCCTTGCCCGTCGAGGATACAGGAGCTGGTCCAGGCTCAGAGGAACCAGCTGTCCTGAACCTGATCGACGGTGATCCCGGTGAGATGGATCGTGCCGCCGCCCGACAAGGTCAAGGTGGCGAAGCCGTCGTCGCCGGCTGCGGCCGTATAGGTCTGCTCGCCGATATCCATCCGGTCGCCGTCCCCGGCATTGAAGCCGAAGATGATGTCGTCGCCGTCGTCCGGCGCGAAGACGAACGTATCGGCCCCCGCGCCGCCGCTCAGGCGGTCATCGCCCCTTCCGCCGGTCAGTGTATCCGCGCCTGATCCACCAAACAGGATATCGCTGCCGCCGTCGCCGAAGAGTTCGTCGTTGTTTCTGCCGCCATACAAAACGTCGTTGCCAGCGCCGCCATGAATGTCGTCGTTGCCGTTGCCGCCGCCGAGCAGGTCGTTGCCATTGGCGCCCTTGATCGTATCGTTTCCGCCACCGCCCCATGCAAGGTCGTCCCCTGCGCCGCCATAGATTTCGTCATTGCCCGCGCCGCCGAACATGAGATCGTCGCCTTCGCCGCCGCGTATTTCGTCGTTGCCGCCGCCGCCGCCGAGAATGTCGTTGCCTTCGCCGCCGAGAACGATGTCGTTTCCGCCCTTGGCGAAGATCGCGTCATTGCCGCCGAGGCCGCTGATGCTGTCGCCATCCTCGGAGCCGGTCAGCACGTCGTCGCCGTCCGTGCCGGAAACGTCGCGCGGCGGGGAGGGCACGGATGGAGTGCTGCCGTTGTTCCAGGCGAAGTCCAGCTTGAAATACTCTTCCGCCGCCGGGTCGTCCTGAAAGTTGTTGTGGTCGTTGCCGAAGGAATAATCGATATCGATCTTTCCATCGGCGATGACCGCCGCCCATTCCGCTTCGGAAAGGACGATCTCCACACGCGTCGCCGTTCCATACTGGTCGCCGACGAACTTGCCGAGGTCGAGGCCTTCGATCTTCGGCCACATATACTCCGAGAAAGGCAGCGAGTCGCCTTCGTCGAAATCACCGAAGAATTCCAGCGTGATCTTCGCGTCACCGGAAACGGTGGTCGCGACGCCGCTGACCGTCGAGGAGAAACCGGGAATGAAGCCGCCTATGCCATAAGTATTTCCGTATGCGGTATGTTCGTCCGTATAGTTAACGACAGCCATGTATTCCTCCCGAGCGTCGTAAAATTCAGATGAAATAGCTAATGTATTTCATCCAGGTTGTTGCCTGTTGAGTATTACTAGAAATTATTCTCGCTGGTCGACGGGATTATCCAGTCGAAATTAGGTAGTTACCGATGATGGCAGAGCATAAGTCCGGTCTGGCCGTGCTGCACAGCGACCTGATTGCTGCGACTGCACCGCTAATAGCGGTAGGGGACGGCGGGGAGGGCCTGGCCGGCGCCGGAAGGCGCATCCTCAATGCCTATCCGGTCTCCTCCGAAAGGCTGAGAACGGCTGTCGGTGACGGGGAGAGGTCCCGGGCCGGCGGGAGCGCCCGGGGTGCGGCGAACCGCTCGGCTTACGCCTTTTCGCCTTGTTCGGCCCGACGCCCTCCCCATATTGGGGGAAGGGCCCTTGAAGGGTGAATCAAGGCCAAGGGAGTATCCCGTGTTCCATTTCGACAATTCCTATGCACGCCTGCCCGACAGGTTCTACGCTTCGGTCTATCCCGAGCCGGTCGAAGGCCCGAAGCTGCTGAAATTCAACGAGGCGCTGGCGAAGGATCTGGGCGTCAGGGCGGACTTTTCCGACCCGGCGAGGCTGGCGGCGATCCTCGCCGGCAACGTCGTGCCGGAGGGCTCGATGCCGATCGCCATGGCCTATGCCGGCCACCAGTTCGGCAACTTCGTGCCGCAGCTCGGCGATGGCCGCGCGATCCTCCTCGGCGAGGTGGTGGACGCAAAGGGAGTGCGCCGCGACATCCAGCTGAAGGGCGCCGGGCCGACGCCGTTTTCCAGACGCGGCGACGGACGCGCCGCGCTCGGGCCGGTGCTGCGCGAATACGTGGTCTCCGAGGCCATGCATGCGCTCGGCATCCCGGCCACGCGGGCGCTGGCGGCGGTCGCCACGGGAGAGCAGGTCTATCGCGAGACGGTGGAACAGGGCGCGGTCTTCGTACGTGTCGCCGCAAGCCACGTCCGGGTCGGCACCTTCCAGTTCTTCGCCGCCCGCGGCGACAACGACGGCGTGAAGACGCTCGCCGACTATGTCGTCGACCGGCATTATCCCGAACTGAAGACGGCGGAAAACCGTTATGCGGCCTTGCTCGGCGCCGTGGCGGACCGGCAGGCGGACCTGATCGCCCGCTGGCTCGGCGTCGGTTTCGTCCATGGCGTGATGAACACCGACAATATGACGATCTCGGGCGAGACGATCGATTTCGGCCCCTGCGCCTTTCTCGACGAATATCACCAGATGAAGGTGTTCTCCTCGATCGACCAGGGCGGCCGTTATGCCTATCGCAACCAGCCCGGCATCGGCCAGTGGAACATCGCCAGGCTGGCGGAATGCCTCCTGCCGATCATCGACGAGGATCAGGACAAGGCGGTGGATGTCGCCAACGGCGTCCTCAAGGCCTTCGGCGAGCGGTTCCAGAGCGCCTGGATCGCGACGTTCCGGGCCAAGCTCGGGCTGACGACCCAGGCCGACGGCGACGGCCAGCTGGTGCAGGACCTGCTGGCAGCCATGCAGGAGGCGGGGGCCGATTTCACCCTTGTCTTCCGCGCCCTGGCGGATGCTGCGGAAGGCCGGGACGAGCGCTTCCTGGCGGCTTTCGCCGAGCCCGAAAAGGCGGCCGGATGGCTTGCCCTCTGGCGCGAACGGCTGGCCGGGGAACCCGATTCGGACAACGGCCGCGCGGCCGCGATGCGCGCCGTCAATCCGGCGGTCATCCCCCGCAACCACCGCATCCAGGAAGCGATTTCCGCCGCCAATTACGGCGACTTCTCCTTCTTCGAGAGGCTGCTCGAAGCGCTGGAAAGGCCCTACGAGGAACGGCCGGAATTCGCCGATTACATGACCCCGCCGAAGCCCGAGGAACGGGTGACGCGAACCTTCTGCGGCACGTGAATTTCAGCGGATGCGGCGGCCGTCGCCATCGATGACCGCTTCACCGTCCTCCTTGGAAAACGGTCCCTCGTGCGTGTCCGGCAGGATGTCGAGCACGAGTTCGGACGGCCGGGCGAGCCGCGTGCCGAGCGGGGTCACCACGAAGGGCCGGTTGATCAGGATCGGATCCGCCAGCATCGCCTCGATGAGGGCGTCGTCTGTGAGGCCGGGATCGCCGAGACCGAGTTCCGCATAGGGCGTGCCCTTTTCGCGGATCGCCTGGCGGACCGTGAGACCGGCATCGACGATCATCCGCAAGAGTTCCGCGCGGGACGGAGGCGTCTTCAGATACTCGACGACCGTCGGCTCGATGCCGGCATTGCGGATCATGGCGAGCGTGTTGCGCGACGTGCCGCAGGCGGGGTTGTGGTAGATGGTGACGTCCATGGTCTCGTCTTTCAGAACTCCTCGAGCCCGGCGATCGCGGCCTCGATCTGCGGGGTGAGCGCGCCGGAGAGCGGCAGGAGCGGGCGCGGCGGCAGGCCGGCTTCCAGGCCGAGCATTTCGGCTGCGGCATAGACGACGCGCAGGCTGCCATGTGCCTTGAAGACCTGCCAGAGCGGCGCAAACAGCGCGTCGAGCCTTGCGGTCTCGGCGGCGTCGCCGGCGATCGCGGCGCGGGTGAGCGCCAGCGCCGGTTTCGGAAACAGGCCGCCGACGACGCTGTACCAGCAGTCGGCGCCGGCGAGCAACGCATCGCCGCATTCCCAGTCGCCGCTGTAGCCGATCGCGAAACCGGATGGTGCGGCGGCCCTCAGGCGGGCGATCTCCCCGGCGAAATCCAGCTCCTTCGGCAGCGGCATCTTGATCGCGCTGATATTCGCCAGCTGCGCCAGACGCGCGATCAGGCCTTCGCCGAAGGAGAAATGCGTGGTCGAGGGGTTGTTGTAGATGGCGAGCGGCAGGTCGGTGGCGCCCGCCACGGCCTCGTAATGCCGGAAGGCCTCCTCTTCGGTGAGCGGCGTGTAGGAAACCGGGGCGAGCAGCAGCGCCTGGGCACCGGCCGACGCCGCATCGCGGGCGAGCGCCTGCACCTCGTCGGTGCGCAACGCGCCGACGCCGACGATGACGGGCACCCTGCCGGCGGCGCATTCGACCGTGGCTTCGACCGCCCTGCGGCGCTCCTCACGGGAAAGATACATGTAGGTGCCGGTGCTGCCGAGAAGGCCGATGGAATCCGCACCCGCCG
>JBQGDG010000152.1:0-14030 GCA_052038935.1 Neorhizobium sp.
CTCGGCAAGGGCATCCAGGAAGGCAAGACGCAGCTCGTCTCGACCGGCTGGACCCGCGGCTACAAGCCGACCCTCGTCTCCAGCACCGGTGTCGATCGCGCCGCGTCCGAGCCGAAGGGTGCGGCGACCGCCGCCCCCGCCCGCGCCTCGGCCACGGTGACGTCTTTCGCCGGCTCCGCCGCCCGCAAGCTGGAACCGACAGTCGCCGTCTCCACCTCCGAAATCGTCGCCTTCAAGCGTGACTACGAGGAACGCGCCAAGGAACTGGCCGAAGAGATCGCGGAGGAAGCACTGGGCGAAGTGGCCAACGAGGAACAGCAGGCCGCAACGGCCCTCTTCTCCGACAAGGCCGCCGCCGACGCCGCGACCGCCAAGTCGGAAGCCAAGAAGGTCGAAAACGACCGCCGCATGAAGTCGATCATGCAGGGCTATACCGGCAACATGTGCTCCGAGTGCCAGAACTTCACGATGGTACGGAACGGCACGTGCGAGAAGTGCGACACGTGCGGAGCGACGAGCGGCTGCAGCTGATAGCCGCGGCAATGCATGGCGCAGCTTTCGATCCAACCGTAAGCTGCGTCACGCACGCCGTGATCATCCACGAGCCCCTGCATTTGGCGAAATGCCTCCCCGAATTGAGCAATCGCCTTTGGGGAGGCGACCAGAAATCTCGTTAGAAAATAGCCGCTTAATCGTAGCGACAGTTGTCTTTCATGCCCAAGGACGAGGCTGGAAGTTCATAAGGCCGCCAAGACGAGCCGACTTTCGAAGTCACTGGACGAAACTCCCAAACCTATCCTGAACATGTTCGCGCAAGGTGTTCTGTGGGGCGCGTCGCGGATCCCCGGCAAAGGCCGGTGGTCGGTTTCTCACTGAAAATTCCCTCTTTGGCCGAGCCTATGGATACCGGTCACGTTGGAGGATTGGCGATGCCGGGAGCGGCATTGCAAGACTTCACCTCATCCTATTTCGTTTTCCGCGAGCCTTCGACAGCGGTATCCCGCGGTCGCCTCCCTCATGGGGCAACCGGGGCGGACGAAGGCGTAGTTGCTTGGATCGGCTCAAGGGGACTGCTATCATAGATGGTAGCGTTCTGGAGCAACTTGACCTTATGGTGTCCGACCGCGTTGAACGAAAGCTATCGGCGATCCTCGCGGCTGACGTCGCCGGATACAGTCGTTTGATGGGCGCTGACGACGAGGAAACGTTTCTCAGCCTGACCGGTCATCGCCGCGAGCTGCTCGATCCCTCCATCGCCGCACATCGCGGCCGCCTCGTGAAGACGAGCGGCGATGGGTTTCTGGCGGAATTCGCGAGTGCCGTGGATGCGGTGCGCTGCGCGGTCGAGGTGCAGGTGGGCATGGCCGAGCGCAATGCCGACATAGCCGAAGATCGGCGGCTGGAATTCCGGATCGGGATCAATGTCGGCGATGTCGTTCACCAGGATGGCGACATATACGGCGACGGGGTCAATATCGCCGCACGCCTCGAGGCGATCGCGGAGCCCGGGGGAATATGGGTGTCACAACGTGTGCAGGAGGACGCTGCGGGCAAGGTCGGGCTCATCTTCGAGGATATGGGCGATCACGCGCTGAAGAACATCACCCGGCCCGTCCGCGCCTATCGCCTGCGAACGCCCGGTGTGGCGAACCCGTCCCCGTCGGGGCGACCGCCGCTTCCCGACAAGCCCTCGATCGCCATCCTGCCCTTCCAGAACATGAGCGGCGATTCCGAACAGGAATATTTCGCCGACGGCATGGTGGAGGATCTCATAACCGCGCTCTCTCGCTCGCCCTCGCTGTTCGTCATCGCGCGCAATTCGGCCTTTACCTACAAGGGAAGGACCGTGGACGTGAAGCAGGTGGGGCGCGAGCTCGGGGTGCGGTACGTCGTCGAAGGAAGCGTGCGGAAAGCCGGAAACAAGGTCCGCATCACCGGGCAGCTCATCGATGCGACGACAGGCGCGCATCTTTGGGCCGAACGGTTCGATGGCGAACTCGAAGACATCTTCGAACTTCAGGACCAGGTTACGTCCCGCGTCGTCGGCGCGATCTCGCCGAAGCTCGAACAGGCCGAGATCGAGAGGGCAAAGCGCAAGCCGACGGAAAACCTGGACGCATACGACTATTTCCTGCGGGGTATGGCAGCGTTTCACCAATATACCAGGGAGAAGCCGGGAGAAGCGCTTCCTCTGTTCTACAAGGCTATCGAACTCGATCCCAATTTCGCAGCCGCCTACGGGATGGCTGCCCGGTGTTATTCCCAGCGCAAGGGAGGCGGCTGGAAGACCGATCGGGCACAGGATATCGCCGAAACCGCGCGGCTGGCGCGGCGCGCGGGCGTGCTCGGTTGGGATGACGCGTTTGCGCTATGCACTGCAGGGATCGCTTTGGCCTTCGTCGTCGGCGATGTCGAGGACGGGGCGGCATTCATCGACAGGGCTCTCGTGCTCAATCCGAACCTGAATTGGGGCTGGCTGTTCAGCGGCTGGGTCAAGGTATGGCTCGGTGAGCCGGAGGTCGCCATCGAGCGGGAAGCGCGGGCAATGCGATTGAGCCCGCAGGATCCGCACTATTTCCACATGCAGACCGCAACTGCGGTCGCGCATTTTTTTGCCGGGCGCTATGAGGAGGCACTGTCGTGGGCGGAAACGGCGATGCGCGAGCAGCGGAACTTCATCGTCATTTTATCGACGACCATAGCCGCAGCAGCAGCCTCCCTGGCAAAGAGACCCACGGACGCCAAGAATGCATTGGCGAGAGTACATCAGATCAACCCCACGCTGCGCATCTCCAATCTGAGCGATTTCTATCCGATGCGACGGGCCGCCGATGCTGCGCTACTGGCGGAGGGCTTGAGAATGGCCGGGCTTCCCGAATGAACCCATGACCGCAGACCGCATCCGCTGCGTGCGGCCGGGATACCCGCGGCGCCGGCAACCATCGATGCGGCGTATCCACAGCCGCAGGGCGTGACGGTCGGTACAGCTTATTTCTTTCAGCATGCAATCCCATCGGGTCGTGTTGACGCCGACCGGAAAACGCCTCTCAGGTTGCTCGGTCGATTTCCCGTCTGGCGATACGCTGCATGGCCGCATCCCTCACGAAACCGTGTCATTCCGGCGCATCTAACCTTTCGTCAACCTCTCATTAGCACTTCGTTGACCATACTGCGCGCCTGAGCCGGGATGATCCCTATGGGCCGCCTCCCGATCCACCGTGTTCAAGTCGAGCGGGTTCGTCGTGTCCGAGTATCTGTCGAGTGTGTTTTCACCCTGCGTCACGCACGCCGTCCGGAGCGTTTTCGCGGGCGCGGTTCATCGGGTCAGGGCGGCGTCCAGAACCGCGACACTGACACTCGCGGCACTGATCGGCACCGCGTCGCTCGTATTCGCAGAAGACAGGTCTCTGAAGCTCTATTTCACCCATACGGGCGAACGGGCGACGATTACCTACAAGCGCGACGGCCGCTTCGACCAGAAGGGCCTGGCGCAGATGAACCGTTTCCTGCGCGACTGGCGCCGCAACGAGACGGCACGCATGGATCCCCGCCTGCTCGACCTGATGTGGGAGATCTACGAGCGGACGGGCTCCAGCAGTTACATCCACGTCGTTTCCGCCTATCGCTCGCCGTCTACCAACAACATGCTGCGCGGCCGCTCACGCAGCACCGGCGTGGCGCGCAAGAGCCAGCATATGCTCGGCAAGGCGATGGATTTCTTCATTCCGGGCGTCAAGCTGTCGACGATCCGCGGCATCGCGATGCAGTTGCAGGGCGGCGGCGTCGGCTACTACCCTACCTTCGTGCATGTCGATGTCGGCAGCGTACGCGCATGGCCGCGCATGTCGCGACAGGAGCTTGCGCGACTTTTCCCCAATGGCCGGACGATGCACCTGCCTTCCAACGGCCGCCCGCTTGCGGGTTACGAACTCGCGGTCGCCGACTACAAGCGCCGCGGCGGCGGAATGCGGATCGAAGCGGCCAGCTCCGCACCGGACGAGGATGACGACGACGCCCGCCCGAGCCGCGCTTCGCGCCCGAGCGGCAGCAGCCTCGTCACCGCCATGCTGCCGACGCCGAAGAGCAGGGCACAGGACGCGCTTGCGGAGCAGACATCGCCTCGTGCCGCCGCCAAGGCAGCAACCGCCGCTGCGACGACGAGGAACGAGCCTGATTTCGTCGATCTTGCCAAGCTTGCGGCACCGGTACCTTCACTACGCCCGGCGGCGACACAGGCGATCGACCCGGTTCAGACCGCGGCACTCGCACCATCGACGGTTCTTGCACCCCGGCCCGTTCCCGCTCCCGTCCCCGCCTTCGGCGCCATGGCGGCACTTGCCCCGCCTGCGGGCATCCGGGAGCTGCGCACCCCTTCGGGCTCGATCGCCTCTCTGCCGATCGGCGGTCCGGATGCGGATCCGGAAGACGAATTCGACGGCGACGACGTCCTGATGGCCTGGGCGATTTCGGCGCCGGGAAGCCCGGTCGGCATGGCAGCGCCGGTCGTGGTCGGCCGGTTGCTCACCGACCTTACGGCAACATCATCGCGCACCGAACCGCTGCCGCTCGCCGTTGCCGAAGAATTCGACCACGACCGATTCTGGCCGGGCGGCTGACCCTTTCGCGCAAAACACAGGCTGGATAGCTGGATGCTCGGCAACTCCCGGCCTATCCGGCCTCGGCCCCGCTTAGCGTCAGACCACCAGCCACCCTCCTCCGCCCGGCATCGGCACCCATTCCGCCACGGCTGATGTCCGCGCTCCTGCACGAACTCGATCCGCGTGCCGCTGCTTCCAGCTCCCGTCCGATCTTCGGTGTTTCGCTTTCTCCGGGCATCGGAACGAAAACCATGCCGCCCGGCGACCCATTTGTGCGACCCGCAACACCACGACGGCACGGCCGCCCAAAGAAAAACGGCGAGGCACCGAAGCACCTCGCCGTCACGCTGGACGCCAGAAGGATTGGGACTAGAACTTGTAGTTCACGCCGGCCTTGATCGTGTGGTCGCTGACATGGCTCTCGTTGGTCGAGACACCGTTGAAGCTGCGGACATCCCCGGTGCGGGTGTAGTTGTATTCGACGCGGCCGGAGATCTGATCGTTGAACTTCTGCTCGACGCCGGCGCCGACCAGCCAGCCCGGCTTCCAGCCGTCAGGACCTTCGGCGCTGCCGGTGTCGCGCAGGCTCGTCATCGCCACGCCGGCGGTACCGTAGACCAGCGTGCTGCCGAGCGGCGCACCGACCTTGCCCTTGGCGGCAATGCGGTAACGTTCCTTCAGCTCACCGCCGGGAACGTCGACCTCGGTGTCACCCATGTGGGACAATTCGAGTTCGCCACCGACGACGACGCCGTTCATCTCGGCATTGTATCCGCCGTGGATGCCACCCATGAATTCCTTATCGCCCGAAAACGGGCTGATCTTTTCCGATCCCGTGCCGATATGCAGACCGACATAGGGACCCGTCCAGTCGGAGGACGGGCCGGCAGACGGTTCGCTGTAAGCCGGCGGCTCGTAGGAACTCGTCAGGTCGGCGGCGATCGCCGCGGTGGAAAGGGCGGGGCCGGCGACAAAAGCGGCGGCAAGCGCGAACGCGAGGGGCTTGGTGCTCATGATACAGTTACTCCATACACAGCCTGCTATTGGCGGATGGGCAGGCGATACATCCGACTTCTCAGCCGCGGGTCGTACATGCGGTTTTCGCCCTACCCCATCGGCCGCATGTGCGATCCCGCACCCATAGCCATCTATTTTCATGAATTTATAAACACTCCATTAACCGGACGGGCGCGGTGCACGGATGGCCGAGGTCAGACGGTCACGAAGTCGAGAGCCGCCCGAACCCACCGGGTAAAGCGATTGTTGGATATTGCTATCACATTGCCGAAAACCCAGGTTTACGGTGCTGGACGGCGTGAACTTATTGTTCCAGTCTGATGCGATGCCGTTCAAGCCGAGGCTGCGCCACCCGATGACCAGCGACAGACCATCCCACGACCGCTTCGTCCTCCTGGACGGATTGAGAGGTATTGCCGCGATCTTCATCATCCAGCGCCATGCGGAGGATCTGTTCGGCGACGCCCTGCCTTCGAGCTATCTCGGCGTCGATCTGTTCTTCGCGCTCAGCGGTTTCGTGCTTGCCCACGCCTACGGTTCGGCGCTCGCCGGCGGCAGCCTTTCGACACTTCAATTCATGAAGGCGCGCCTTCTGCGTCTCTATCCGCTCTATGCCATCGCTCTGGCGCTCGGCACGGCCTACTACATTCACATGTATATCGCCGGCCGTCCGGTCATGGCCGACGAATATGTCGTCCCGGGGGAGTTGCTGCTTGCCTTCGTCACCGGGCTGCTCTTCCTGCCCTCGCCGCTGACCATCTCCTTCAACGCGGCGCTTTTCCTCGTTCATCCGGCATGGTCGCTGTTCAACGAACTGGTGGCAAACCTCGCCTATGCGTTGCGCGGCGCCCGGGCCACGCTGCAACAGATCGGCATCGTGCTTGCCGTCAGCGCCGTGTTGCTGGTGATCGCGGCGCTGCAGTTCGACCGTCTGCATGCGGGGTTCCGCTGGCACGAAATGTATGCGGGCATGGCGAGGGTGTTCTTCTCATTCTTCGCCGGTGTCGTGATCTACCGCTACCGGCGCAAGGTGCCGGTGCTGCGGCCGGTCCAGGCGCTTGCCTGCCTCGCAATTCTCTTCGCCGTGCTCGCCTTTCCGACACCGCGCGAGGCGCGCTGGATCTTCGACCTGTTCGTGGTGTTGCTGGTCTGGCCGGCGCTGCTCTACTGGGCAAGCGCCATCGTACCCGATGCCAGGACAAGTGCGGTCGCCAGCTTTCTCGGCACCGCTTCCTATGCCGTCTATGTGCTTCATACGCCGCTGCTCGATTGGGCGCATGTGATCTGGCCCGGCATCACGCAGCCGGGGATCGCGCCCGTTGCCGGCGTGATACTTGTTGCGCTTGTCGTGCTGGTCTCCTGGTTTCTGACCGTCAAGCTGGATCAGCCTCTGCAGAAAAAGCTCAAGCGCCGGGTGCTTCGCCGCCAGCCGGTGACGCCATAGTAGAAAATCTTTCCGATGGCGCAGTGGCGGCGGAACCTTTTGCCGTCCTGGGAAATTGAAAAGGATTCGTTCGCGAAAGAGAGAGGAGAACCGCATCCATGCCGAGTGTAGCACGCCAAGCCGTCGCATCGCCCCAAGAACACGTTCTCACCGTCCAGGAGGCCTTGGAGCCACTCTTTTTGGCCCTCGAGGAAGAGGCCGAAGTAAAGATGATCGCCGCGGCCGTCAGGGCCGGATGGCGGTTGGAAGATGCGGTTGCCGCCATAGACGAGTTGCGCCGGAACGAGCTCCTGCCGCTCACGCTTCCGCACTAACCTTAAAAAGCCGTTTCCATCATCGTCCGCGCTATCCTACTGTCTTGCGGGGTAAACCCATGGACAGCGAGGTGCGATGACGATCAGAAAGATATGCGTCTACGGCGCGGGCGCGCTTGGTGGAGCATTCGCGACAAAGCTGGCGCATGGGCTCGCCGGCGCAGCCGAAGTTTCCGTGATCGCCCGAGGGTCGCAGCTCGCGGCTATCCGCGAGCACGGCCTGCATGTCGTTTATGACGATGCCACGCTACCGCCTGTTTCAGCGCGCGTGAAAGCGACGGACGATCCTTCGGCGCTGCCGAAGCAGGACCTCGTCATCACCGGCCTCAAAGGACATCAGCTCGCGGACGCGGCGGAGGGGATAGCCAGCCTCCTCCATGACGGAACCCGGACCCTGATGATCCTGAACGGGATACCATGGTGGTATTTCCATCGGGACAACGAGAGTGGGTTCGCCGAACGCCAACTGCCGGAACTCGATCCGGACGGACGGCTCTGGAGCCTGATCGGGCCAGACCGCGTTCTGGGCTGCGTGGCCTATCAGGGTGCGGAAGTGATCGAGCCCGGTCGGACCAGACTGACTGGCCGGGGACATTTCTTCCTCGGCGAACCGGACGGATCGATCTCGGACGATCTTCGGACAGTCGCAAGCCTGCTTCAGGACGCCGATCTCGATATCCGGCCGACGGAGAGGATCCGTGACGAAATATGGGCCAAGCTGCGTGGCAACGCCGCCTTCAATCCGATAAGCGCGCTCACCCGGGCTCTGATGATCGACCTGATGGCGGATCCCGATCTTGCGCAGATGGTGCGAAGGATCATGAACGAGGTGCAGGCAGTCGGCAGCGCGCTCGGGTGCCGGTTCGGCAGATCGGCCGACGAGCAGTTCGCCAGCGCTCATGGGTTCGGCCCGGTGAGGACGTCCATGCTGCAGGATCTCAATGCCCGCAAACCGCTCGAGATCGTCCCGCTGACAGGCATGGTAGTATCGCTCGGACGGCTCGCGAATGTGGCGACCCCGGTCTGCGAGACGGTTCTGGCTCTCGCCAGGCAGCTCGACATGGAAAACCGGCGCTGACGGCAGGCACGTACAGCCAAAAGAAAACCTCGCCGAGGGGATGCGGCGAGGTTCGAGTTGGGAGGTCAAAATTTATTATTTTTCAGCGGCGCAGGGGACAACACCGCTCGGGTTATTTCGCCTGAGAGAGAACCGCTTCCGGCTCGCCTCTCCATTCGGTGATATAACCCGCGGCCAGCCATATGGTTCCACCAATCCTTAACCGCCGGCCTGCTAGATTTCGGCACTCCATACCCATTCGACGAGACAGACATGACCGGCCCGAATTTCCGCTTCACCCACTACGATCTCAAGCCGCTACGAGCAGGCACGGCGATCGAGGTGACGCTGAACGCCGTCAACAACGTCCGGCTCATGAATGCCGCCAACTTTCAGCGGTTCACCGAAAGGCTCGATTTCAAATATATGGGCGGCGTGGCGCGCAAATCGCCGGTCCGTCTCGTCATTCCGGAAAACGGCCACTGGCACCTGATCGTCGATATGGAAGGCCATCACGGCCTGGCGGAATCCTCCGTCAAGCTCATCGCTGCGCCGGCGGCGCAATCGCCTCAGAAGAAGGCGTCCTGACGTCGTCCACGTTCAGGCGTTACGTTCCTTGCGCAGCTTGGCCCACCAGTCGAGCCGCTTTCTGATCTCCCTTTCGAAACCGCGTTCCGGCGGATCATAAAAGGTCTGGCGACCCATTTTTTCGGGGAAATAGTCCTGCCCTGAAAACGCATCCGGCTCGTCGTGGTCGTAGCGATATCCATCGCCATATCCCTCGCCCTTCATCAGCTTCGTCGGCGCGTTGAGAATATGCTTCGGCGGCAGGAGCGAACCATTCTGCTTGGCGGCGAGCGTCGCGGCCTTGAAGGCGGTATAGACGGCGTTCGATTTCGGCGCGGTGGCCAGATAGACGCAGGCATTGGCGAGGGCCAGCTCGCCTTCGGGCGAGCCGAGGTAGTCATAGGCATCCTTGGCGGCGTTGCAGACCACCAGCGCCTGCGGATCGGCGAGGCCGATATCCTCGACGGCCATGCGCACCAGCCGGCGGCCGAGGTAGAGCGGATCTTCGCCGGCATCGAACATCCGGGCAAGGTAGTAGAGAGCGGCGTCAGGATCGGACCCCCGCACCGATTTGTGCAGGGCGGAAATCAGGTTGTAGTGACCGTCCTGGGCCTTGTCGTAGACTGGAGCACGACGCTGGACGATCTCGGTCAGCCCCGCGGTATCGAAGACCTCGCCTTCCCTCGCCGCACGCCAGACTTCCTCCGCCAGCGTCAGAACGGCGCGTCCGTCGCCATCGGCCATGCGGATCAGGCTCGCCCTCGCGTCTGCGTCGAGCGGCAGCGGCTTATCCTCGACTTCCTCGGCGCGTTTCAGCAGTTCTCCCAAGCTCTCCTCGTCATGAGAACGAAAGGTCAGAACGCGGGCTCGCGATAAAAGAGCGGCATTGAGTTCGAAGCTCGGATTTTCCGTCGTCGCACCGACGAGTATGACGGTGCCGTCTTCCATCACCGGCAGGAAGCTGTCCTGCTGTGCCCTGTTGAAGCGATGGATCTCGTCGACGAAGAGCAGCGTCTGGCGGCCATCCATGCGACGCAGTCTCGCGCTCTCGAATACTTTCTTGAGATCGGCCACACCGGAAAAGATCGCCGAAATCTGTTCGAAGGCAAGACCTGTCTCGCCGGAGAGAAGCCGTGCCACCGTGGTCTTGCCCGTGCCGGGGGGACCCCAGAAGATCATCGAACCCAACGTGCCGGAAGCGATCATGCGCCGCAGCGCTCCGTCGTCGCCGGTCAGATGCGGCTGTCCGGTCACCTCTGACAGCGAGGTTGGACGCAGGCGATCGGCCAGAGGTCTCCGCCTGGCGACATCCTCGGGAACACGCGGCGAAAAGAGGTCGCCGCTCATCGGAAGAATTGCCGGATACGCTGGCCGTTACGCTCGATTTCCACGCGCCAGAAGCTCGGGTCCTCGTCGAGCATGGTCTCCAGTGTCCTGGTGGTGTTGACCGCGCTGCCGTTGATCGCGACGATGATGTCGTTGGGCTGGAAGCCGAGCCGCGCCGAGGGAGAGCCCCGGGCAACGTCGGTGACGATGACGCCCGTCTTTTCGGCGGGCACGCGCAGTTCGGTGGCGAGCTTCGGCGAAAGATTTGCGACACGCAGGCCGGCGAAGGGATTGCGGCCTTCGATAAGTCGCTCGTCTCGCGGCGTCGTTTCCGGAGCCGTGTTGAGCATCAGCGTCATCTGACGGGAGCCATCGGCCGTCTGCACCGTCAATTCCGCCTGCTTGCCGAGGCCTGCGGTCGTCAAGCGATATCCCAGGGCATCGGGATGTTCCACCGCAATGCCGTTGACGGCGGTGATGACCTCGCCGGGTTTGAGACCCGCCTTGTCCGCCGGGCCGCCCTCGACCGTGCGCACGACGAGCGCGCCGCGCGCGGCCTTGAGGCCCAAGGCTTCCGCGACATCGGAGGTGACGGCTTCGAAGGTCGCACCGACGAACGGCCGCTCGAAGGCCGGCTTGCCTTCGGCGGCGGCCGCGAGGAAGGCCTTCACCAGATTGGCCGGGATGGCGAAACCAACGCCGTTCGAGCCGCCGCCGCGCGAAAATATCGCCGTATTGATGCCGATCAGCTCGCCGTTCATGTTCATCAGCGCGCCGCCGGAATTGCCCGGATTGATCGAGGCGTCCGTCTGGATGAAGAAGCCGAAGTCGCCGCTGTTGACCTGGTTGCGGGCAAGCGCGGAGACGATGCCGCTGGTCACCGTCTGGCCGACGCCGAAGGGGTTGCCGATCGCCAGGACGAGATCGCCCACCTCGGTGCGATCGGAATCGCCGATCGGCAGGACCGGAAAATCCTCCTTGCTCTTGATGCGCAGCACGGCGAGATCGACACTCTCGTCCTTCAGCACCAGTTCGCAGGGAAATTCACGTCCGTCGGCGAGCGCGATCTTGATGTCGTCCGCCCCCTGGATGACGTGGTTGTTGGTAACGACGAGACCCTCATGGGAGAGGATGACGCCCGAGCCGAGCGATGACTGCTTTTCAGAGCGGTTCGGCATGCGCTGGCCGAAGAACTGGTCGAAAAAGGGGTCACCGGTAAAAAGGCTCGGCCGCTGGACGAGGCGCTCGGCATAGACATTGACCACGGCGCCGGCGGTCTGCTTGACGAGCGGCGAGAAGGAAAGCTGCATCTCCTGCCTGCTCTGGGGAACCGTCTTGACGTCCTGCGCGTAGGCTGCGGGACACACCACCGACAGAACAAGAAGACCGATCGACATAGGCTTGAGCAGGCTTGGCATTTGATTCCTCGTGACGAATTTTAAAGCAGTTTTAGCGCTGCACGCTGTAAAAGAAAGATGGCCGAAACCAGACAGAACGGCCTGATGTCCATCTATATGGATATCCGACAGGCGCGGGAAAAGACGATGCTCGATCAGGCGAAAAGATGGGCGAAAGGGCTTAAACGGGATATCGTTGCCCTATGGATCGCCGCCAGGGATCCACGCGTGCCGCTCACCGCCAAGCTCGTGGCCGGCGCGGTCGCGGCCTATGCGCTTTCGCCGGTCGACCTGATACCCGATTTCATTCCGATCCTCGGTTATCTCGACGACCTCATTCTCGTACCGCTCGGTATCCTGCTGGCGGTCCGGCTTATTCCAGGCTCGCTGATGACGGAGTTCCGTGCCGCCGCCGCCGAGCGGGCGGGCAGACCGATCAGCCGGTCCGGTCTCGCCTTCATCCTTGCCATCTGGCTCGGCTGCATCATCTTCATCGTCTGGAGCCTCAAGGGCGCGTTCTGACACCGGCTCCGGACGCATTGGCAGGAGTACAGTCCATGAAATCGCATCTGGCGGCAATCGGCATCACCGGCATTCTTCTTATCCCTGCCCTTGTCACGCCCGCGGCGGCGGCCAGTTTCGACTGCGACCGCCCCGACCTTGCCGCAGACGAGAAGGTGATCTGCGACACCCGCGCGCTGAACGACGCCGATGTGAAGATGGTGACGACCTTCGACATCCTGACCAGCCTTCTGGCCATGGGCAATCGCGACAAGCTTCGGGAAGAACAGAGCGCCTGGCTGAAAAAGCGACAGGCCTGCGCCGGCGATGCGGAATGCCTGGCCGGAGCCTATGCAGAGCGTCTGAAGCAGCTCGACGAGGCCTATCAGGGGCTCAGCCGCCCGCTTTGAGGCGCATACTCTCTTTTTGGAGAAGGTCACAAGACGAGGCCCCGCCGGGAAAACCTGACGGGGCCTGATCGAATTCGGTCGTTAGTCCTTCAGCTGCCTATTCCGGCAGGATGCGGACCGCGCCCTTGTCGGCGGAGGAAGCGAAGGCGGCATAGGCCTTCAGCGCGGTGGTGACATTGCGCTTGCGCGGAGCGGCCGGCTTCCATCCGAGCGTGTCCTGCTCGTGGCGACGGGCGGCGAGCTCGGCGTCGGAGACCTTGAGATTGATCGTGCGATTGGGGATGTCGATCTCGATCAGGTCTCCCTGGCGTACCAGTCCGATCGCTCCGCCCTGGGCCGCTTCCGGCGAAGCGTGACCGATGGAAAGACCCGAAGTACCGCCGGAGAAACGACCGTCGGTAACCAGAGCGCAGGCCGCTCCGAGGCCACGAGATTTCAGATAGCTCGTCGGATAGAGCATTTCCTGCATGCCCGGGCCGCCCTTCGGGCCTTCGTAGCGAATGACGACCACGTCGCCGGCCTTGACCTCGTTGCCGAGAATGCCCTTCACCGCAGCGTTCTGGCTTTCGAAGACGACGGCGGGACCGGTGAATTTCAGGATCGATTCATCGACGCCGGCGGTTTTCACGATGCAGCCGTCGAGCGCGATATTGCCGAACAGGACAGCCAGGCCGCCATCCTTGGAGAAGGGATTCTCGACCGAGCGGATGACGCCTTCCTGGCTGTCCGTGTCGAGCTCGTCCCAGCGCGAAGACTGCGAGAAGGCGACCTGCGTCGGCACGCCACCTGGAGCCGCCTTGAAGAATTCGCGGACGCTTTCCGAATTGGTACGGCGGATGTCCCAGCGGTCGATGGCGTCGCCGAGCGTCGCCTCGTGAACCGTCGGGCAATCGCGGTGAATCAGACCGCCGCGATCGAGCTCGCCGAGGATACGCATGATGCCGCCGGCGCGGTGGACGTCTTCCATGTGCACATCGCTCTTGGCGGGCGCAACCTTCGACAGGCATGGAACCCGGCGGGACAGGTGGTCGATATCTTCCAGAGTGAATTCGATGCCGCCCTCATAGGCGGCTGCCAGAATGTGCAGAACGGTATTGGTGGAACCGCCCATGGCGATATCCAGCGACATGGCGTTCTCGAAGGCTTTCTTGGAAGCGATGACGCGCGGCAGGGTTGTCTCGTCATCCTGCTCGTAATAGCGGCGGGCGAGATCGACGATCAGGTGGCCGGCCTCTACGAAGAGGCGCTTACGATCGGAATGGGTGGCGAGCGTCGAACCGTTGCCGGGCAAGGAAAGACCCAGAGCCTCGGTCAGACAGTTCATCGAATTGGCGGTAAACATACCGGAGCAGGAACCGCAGGTCGGGCACGCGGAACGCTCGATGGCGTCGACTTCGGC
>JBQGDG010000153.1:0-3190 GCA_052038935.1 Neorhizobium sp.
GGTACTGTTATCCCCGCTCGACTACGGCCTGACCGGCATCGGGCATTTCAGCCTTTTCCACTCCCGCCATGAGAACGGGTTCTGGCGCGACAGCCTCGGATGGCTGCGAGACGGGATCAACCCGTGGCCGGACCGCGTCATACCAGATCAGCCGAGCAGATTACCGTAACGCACCGAATAGATGCGGTCGCGGCCGAGCAGGTGGGCGACCAGGGTCTCCTGCCGGAACAGGCCCTGCATGGCCCGATGACGAAGATCGAGCCCGCCGGCAAGCACGCCGAAGGCCGGCATGACGAGGCGATGGCCATCACCGGCGAAGCACGGGCGGCGGACCGACTTTTCCCGGCGGCGGACGGTGGCGGCGGGATGGAGGTGGCCGGCGATTTCGCCTTTCGCCGAGATCAGGCTCGGTTCGTGACGGAAGACGAGGCCGCCATAGACGAGTTCGTCGCTCGATATGCCGGGCAGATCGGTCGTGCCGTCGGGATCGTGGTTGCCGTTGATCCAGATCCAGTCGCGGCCGCGCGCCATGTCGGCGATCATTTTCCGCAGATCGGCCGGCAGGTGTTCCGAGCCGCGCCGGTCGTGGAAATTGTCGCCGAGCGAGACCACCACCTTCGGGTCGTAGCGGGCGATGACGGCGGCGAGAATGTTGAGCGTGGCGATCGTATCGTAAGGCGGCAGCATCATGCCGCGACGGGCGAAGGCTGCGCCCTTTTCCAGGTGCAGGTCGGAAACGACGAGCATGCCGGTTTCGGGCAGGTAGAGAGCACCGAGCGGATCGCAGACGGCGGCCACGCCATGGACGAGGATCTCCTCGGTTCCGGCGGTCTGTCCTGTTACGACGGTGCGGGCGGCAAGCCCTAGGCGATGCATCACGTGTGTTTCGTCTTTCCAAATTCTGTCTTAGGCCGGCGGCCTGGTATTCTCGATTGCTCGTGTTTGGATCCTCGGGTCATCCTCGGGTTCAACCCGAGGATGAGGATGACGACGGAAGAGGAATGCCAAGGTGCCACAAGAGATGTCGCCGCAAAACCGACGGCTCTCTTGGGGTCGCCATTCACCGCACTCTCGTCATCCTCATCCTCGGGTTGAACCCGAGGATGACCCGAGGATGACCCGAGGATCCAAACACAAGCCCTTATCCTTACCTGAACCGCTGCCATCTCCTTGCCCACGCGAAGCAGGACAAAGAGGCCCCCGTATCCACTCCTCACCCCATCGCCTCCGCGATCAACTCGTCCGCGGCCTCCTGCAGCACCGCGTCCTGCGCTTCGCCGGGCACGCTTTCCTTGCCGATTTCCAGCATGATCGGCACCGCCAGCGGCGAAACGCGATCGAGATCGCGGTGGGTGATGTGGCCTTTGATTCGCGCCAGCATATCGCCTAACCGGGCAAGATCCAAAAGTCCCGATGCCGCATCGCGCCTAGTCGCCTCCAGAAGCACGTGGTCCGGCTCGTGGGAGCGCAGCACGTCGTAGATCAGGTCGGTCGAGACCGTCACCTGACGGCCGGTCTTTTCCTTGCCGGGATGACGGCGCTCGATCAAACCGGAAATCACGGCACAATTGCGGAAGGTGCGCTTGAGCATGTAGCTTTCGTCGAGCCAGGCTTCGAGATCGTCGCCGAGCATGTCCTCATCGAACAGCTCGGAAAGGCTGAGCCGCCCGGTATCGATCATCGCGCCGAGATCGTTCAGCCCCCAGACGGCGAGCGAATAATCGGTGGCGACGAAACCGAGAGGGCGGGCGCCGGCGCGTTCGAGGCGGCGCGTCAGGAGCATGCCGAGCGTCTGGTGCGCCAATCGCCCCTCGAAACAGTAGGCGATCATGAAGAAGCGCTTGCCGCGCGGGAAGGTCTCGATCAGCAGCTCGTCCCGTTTCGGCAGCATGGAGCGCTCCAGCTGGATGGAGAGCCAGTCGCGTACCTGATCCGGCAGGGCGGTGCGGCGAGCCGGATCGGCCAGCATGGCGCGCACCTGATCCGCCAGATAGGTGGTGAGCGGAAACTTGCCGCCGGCATAGGCGGGGATCTTCGGATCGAGCGAGTAGGCGGTGGAGACGAGGCACTCGTTCTCGCGGATGCCCTCGAAGCGCAGGACCTTTCCGGCGAAGAGAAACGTGTCGCCCTGCACGAGCTGTTCCAGAAAATATTCCTCGACCTTGCCCAGCGACATTCCTCCCCGGCCCAGCGTGCCCTTGGCATTGCGTTTGACGAGGCGGACGTTGAGCTCGGCGGCCTCGACGATCGTCCCGAGGTTCATGCGGTATTGCTGGGCGACCTGCGGGTTGGAGACCCGCCAGCGCCCATCCGGCATCTTGCGGATCTTTGCGTAACGCTCGTAGGAGCGCAGCGCATAACCGCCGGTGGCGACGAAATCGACGATGCGTTCGAACATCTCCCAGGAGAGGCCTGCATAGGGCGAGGCCGAGGTGATCTCGTCATAAAGTTCGACGGGATCGAAGGGTTCGGCGCAGGCCATGCCGAGAACGTGCTGGGCAAGCACGTCGAGCGCCCCCTCGCCGACCGGCGGCGTATCCTGCGCGCCGAGATAGTTGGCGTCGAGTGCCGCCTGGCACTCCATGACCTCGAAGCGGTTGGCGGGCACCAGGATGGCCTTGGAGGGCTCGTCCATGCGGTGGTTGGCGCGGCCGATGCGCTGGGCAAGCCGCGAGGCGCCCTTCGGCGCGCCGACATGGACGACGAGATCGACATCGCCCCAATCTATGCCCATGTCCAGCGTCGATGTGGCGACGACCGCCCGCAGCTTGTTCTCGGCCATCGCGGCCTCGACCTTGCGGCGTTGGCCGACATCGAGCGAGCCGTGATGCAGCGCGATCGGCAGATTGTCCTCGTTGATGGTCCAGAGCGTCTGGAACAGGAGCTCGGCCTGAAACCTCGTGTTGACGAAGATCAGCGTCGTCTTGTGGCGCCTGATCTCCTCATAGACCTCCGGGATGGCATAGGTGGAGATATGGCCGGACCAGGGGATGCGGGTTTCGGTGCCGAGAATGGTAATGTCCGGGGCGGCGCCGCCCGTGACATGGACAAGGCCGGCGGGCGGGTTCGGCGCCTCATCCCGATCTCCCGCCTGCGCGACGAGCCAGCGCTGCAGGTCCATCGGATCGGCGACGGTGGCGGAGAGGCCGATCGTCTGCATGCCGGGCGCATGTCTTCGCAGGCGCGCGAG
>JBQGDG010000154.1:0-12366 GCA_052038935.1 Neorhizobium sp.
CGATGCGGCCAAGTGCAAGTGGATTTCGGATATCCTGCTCGATACCTGCGACATCTATGTGCAGCCGATCAACTATCCGACGGTGCCGCGCAAGACCGAGCGGCTCAGGATCACGCCGACGCCGTTGCACAGCGATGCCGATATCGAGCATCTGGTCGGTTCGCTGCACCAGCTGTGGTCGCGTTGCGCGCTGGCGCGCCACGTAGCCTGATCGAACGGCAAATCCCTCTTCAGAGAAACTTCGCCCCCGGCTCGTGGCCGGGCGGCGGGTTGTAATCCGCTCCCGCCGGGAAGGGCAACGCGGCCTGGGGCGACCCGACCTCCCTCCTGTCGGCGGGAGATGACCTCCGCAATTTGGTCACCGGGCCGGTGCCGGGTAACCGCCGGCGATGAGAACTCCGCGGCCTAGGCGGCGATCCCTTTCGAAACGATGGCGTCCGCGCCGCGGCGGCGTGCTTCCAGGTCTGCGGCGAAGACGTCGTCCATCGTGATCGCCGGACCATAGCCGGTCATCTCGTCCATCACCTGCTCGGCAATGTCGGCCATCTGCAGGAAACCGATGCGTCCATCGCAAAAGGCGTGGAAGGCGACCTCTTCGGCCGCATTCATGACGGCACCCTGCACGCCGCCGCGGTCCATCGCGACGCGGGCAAGCCTCAGGGCCGGGAAACGGACCTCGTCGGGCGCTTCGAAGTCCAGCCGGGCCAGTCTGGCGAAATCCAGCCTCTCGACATTCAGTTTCGGACGGTCGGGATAGGTGAGCGCATAGCCGATGGCTGTGCGCATGTCCGGGCAGCCGAGCTGGGCCAGGACGGAACCGTCGGTATAACCCACCATGGAGTGGATGACCGACTGCGGATGGACGATGACCTCGATCTGCTCCGGGCGCAGGCCGAAGAGATGTTTCGCCTCGATCATCTCCAGAGCCTTGTTGAACATCGAGGCGCTGCCGATCGAGATCTTCAGGCCCATCGACCAGTTCGGATGGGCTCGCGCCATATCCGCGGTTACGGTCGCCATCTCTTCGCGGCTCCAGGTCCGGAACGGGCCGCCGGACGCCGTGAGCACGATCCGCTCGACCGCATGGTGCTGATCGTCCTCCAGCGACTGGAAGATCGCGCTGTGTTCGCTGTCGACCGGGATCAGCCGGCCGCCGCCTTCCGCCACCGCCTTGACGAAGAGATCTCCGGCCGAAACGAGGCATTCCTTGTTGGCAAGCCCGATATCGGCGCCACGGCGTGCTGCAGCGAGCGTAGGTGCAAGGCCTGCGGTGCCGACGATTGCCGCCATGACCCATTCGGCGTCGCGTTTTCCGGCTTCCACGAGTGCCTCGGCACCGGCGGCGACCTCTATCCCGGTGCCGGAAAGCGCATCCTTCAATTCGCCATATCGTGAATCGTCCGCCGTCACTGCAAAACGCGCACCGAAGGTCTTTGCCTGCTCGGCGAGGAGGGAGATGTTGCTGTTGCCGGTGATGGCGAGAATATCGAAGGCTCCCCGTCCGCCGAGCTGGCTCAGGACATCGAGCGTGCTGACACCGATCGAGCCAGTCGAACCCAGGATGCTGATGCGACGTCTTGCGATTTCTGCCATGCGATGATCCATTCAACCTATAGCGGCTGTCTACAGGCGAAGTTACTCTGCGACAAGAGCGAGCCGGGCGGCAGAGATGCGGGATACCGTTCGGGACGAACCCGGCGGAGTGAAGGCGAAGAACCGATGAGCGCAACCGAAGAGATCATGACGACCTGCGTCGTTGCCGGAGCGGGACCGGCCGGCCTCATGCTGGCCTTCCAGCTGGCGCGGGCCGGCGTCGATGTGGTCGTGGTGGAAAAACACGCCGATTTCCTGAGGGATTTCCGAGGCGATACGATCCATCCGTCGACCCTGCAGGTCATGGAGGAGCTCGGCTTGATCGATGAGTTCCTGACGCTGCCGCATACGCGCGCCGAAAAACTGTCTGCGGAGATGGACGGCCGGACGATCACGATCGCCGACTTTTCGCGGCTGCCGGTGAAAAACCGCTTCATCGCCTTCATGCCGCAATGGGATTTCCTGAATTTCCTGACCTCCGAGGCGAGGCGGTATCCCAACTTCCGGCTCATTCTTCAGGCGAGGGTGACCGATGTCCTGGAAAGCGGAGGCAGGGTATCCGGCCTTGCCGTGGAGACGGCCGAAGGTCGGCTGACGATCCGGGCGGCGCTGGTGGTCGGAGCCGACGGACGCAATTCCGTCGTCAGGGAAAAAGCCGGGCTTTCGGTCGAAAGTTTCGGCATGCCGAGCGAAGTCGTGTGGATGAAGCTGTCGAAGCAGAGCGGCGATCCCGACGAGGTCATGGGCCATGCCGGACCGCGCCAGGGTTTCGTGCTGATCGACCGCGGCAGTTACTGGCAATGCGGCTACGTGATCCGGAAGACCACATTCGCCGACATCCGCGAGAAGGGGATAGAGGCTTTCCGCCGGATGGTGGTCGATGTCTCGCCGCTGCCGGCGGATCGGATGGAGGAAATCCGTTCGTTCGACGACACGAGCCTGCTGACGGTGCGCATCGACCGGCTGAAACGGTGGTGGCGGCCCGGCCTGATCTGCATCGGCGATGCGGCGCATGCCATGTCGCCGATCGGCGGGGTGGGCGTCAATCTCGCCATCCAGGATGCGGTGGCGGCCGCCAATGTCCTGGCCCGCCCTCTTCTGCAGGGCCGGCTTGCCGATCGCGATCTGGCGGCGGTCGAACGGCGGCGCGGTTTCCCGACAAAGGCGACCCAGAAACTGCAACTGATGATGCGCAGCAGCCGCCGTGCCGACGAGGACGATATGCGCAAGCGGAAAGGGCCTCCGGCCTTCATCCGCGGCATCGCCCGCTGGCCCGTCCTGGCGCATCTGGCAGGGCGCCTGATCGGGCTCGGGTTCCGGATGGAGCATGCGAAATCGCGGCCGCCGGACGCCTAGCGTCGGGTGGTGGGAATGCGCGCCGGGTGGCCGGATTGCAACCTTTGCGATTCTTTTCCGTTGACCCGGAAAGGAACCGAGGACCGGCAATGCATCTGGTGCGCCGCATAATGACTTTGCTGATCGCCGTTTCGGCGGGCGTGCTGTTTTCGCAGGCCCCGGAGCTCAGCCAGCAATATCGCCAGCGCCTCGGCGGCGCCATCGACGAACTGACGAGCCGCATTCAGGATTTCGACGAGCAGGCGAACCATAACGGCCTCGACCGGCTGGAAGCCATGAACGTCTATGCCCGATCGCCGGAGCGCTTCATCCGCAGCCAGGGCGAGACCGTAAGGCGGATATTCGAACGCTACGAAAAGCTTTCGAACCAGATGGAGGAGCTGACCGTCTCCTCGCCCATCCTGCGTCCGCTTGTCGTCGCCCGCCGCCTCGATCCGGTGACGTTTTCCAACGCATGGAGAGACTTCGTGCCTGCCGTCCCGCTCAGCGTTGCGGGCGCCGTGTGGTCGATCATCGGCCTGATCGCGGGCCTGATGGTGGCCATCCTGTTCAATGCATGCCTGAAAAGCCTCGTCATCCTGACGCGTCACGCAGCAGGCAGGCGCAAATCCCCCGGCGGCGATGCGGCCTCCATGCAGCGCGCCTGATACCCGTCGATCGGCAGGAAGCCTAACTCGCCGGGGCGTTGACCTGCGTCAATGCGCCCCAGCCCGGGAGGCGGAAAGTCGAAGCATCGCCACATGGTCGATCCATGTGGGAAATGTCGGCGGTGAAAGATGGCTTTCAGGATCAGCACCCTCCATGCGCGAGACGTCCCGCGCGCCTATGTCCTCGTCGAAAGGCTGATACCGGGGACGGCGCTGGAGGGCTGGACGGAGCTGACCGCTTCGGCGGCGCAGCGGCGCGCCTGGCTGGTGGCGAAGGATCTCGAAGGGTACGTGCGCGGGATCTGCCATGCGGTCGTCAGGGGCGATGGCGACCACCGGCGCCAGCTGGAAGTACCGCTGATCGCATCGGTCAGCCTGACCGAGGGAAAGGAGATTACGGCTGCGCTGTTTCGCGCGGCAAAGGCCATGGCGGTGCGGGAGGCCTGCCCCCTGGTTCACGTCTGGACGGCGCTGCCGCCCGACTGGACGAGGCTGGCGGAATTCCTCGACCACGGTCCATGGGAACATGGCCAGCTCTACGGCACGAGCGGCGACGTGATGCTCGATCAGCCGATCCTGCCGGTGAAGATGTAGCCGACGCCGCGGACTGCCTTGATCAGTTGCGGATGTTTGGCATCCGTCTCGATCTTGCGTCTCAGCCGGACGATCTGAGCGTCGATCGTGCGGTCGAAGGCCTCGAGCTGGCGGCCCCGGGTCGTGTCCATCAGGAAATCCCGCGTCAGGACGCGGCCGGCATGGGCGAGAAAGGCGGCCAGCATGTCGAATTCGCCGGTCGTCAGCTCCACCTCGGTGCCGTTCGGTTCGAACAACTGGCGACGGGAGATGTTGAGCGCCCAGCCTTCGAAACGGACGATCTGCTCCTCGTCCTGCATCGGCCTGGCCGCCGCAGGCTGGCGTCGCCTGAGGATCGACTTCAGCCGGGCATGGACCTCGCGCAGGTGGAAGGGCTTGGCGATATAGTCGTCGGCGCCGATCTCGATGCCGATGATGCGGTCGAGGACATCGTCCCTGCCGGTGAGCATCATGATCGGGATATCGGACCTGGCGCGGATTTCGCGGGCGAGATCCAGTCCGTCGCGCCCGCCCGGCAGCGACAGATCGAGCAGGATGGCGTCGAAGCCGTCCTGCTTCATGGCGATCGTCATTTCGGCCCCGTCGGCGGCCGCCGTCACGCGGTAGCCTTCGCCCTCGAAATACCGGGCGAGCATCTGGCGAATGCGGGGGTCGTCATCGACTACGAGTATGTGCGCCGCGTTGGCGGGATCAACCGACATTCAGCAAGCCACGCTGTTACAAACAGTTACCAATTCGAACCATGTTTTACTCGGTTAGCATTCGCGTGTTACTCCGCCAAGGTCAACTGGCACCATCAAACGATGGGGTCATGAACGTGTTTCTCAGCAGCTACAATCGCGAATATGCAACCGAAAACGTCCTTGCGGGCGGCGAGGCGGAGACGCTCCATGCGCTGTTTTGTCGCCAGCCGGTCGAGCTTCTCCAGCCGGGCCAGGCGCTGTTTTTCGAAGGCGACGCCGCCAAGCATGTTTTCGAAGTGCTGGAGGGTGCGCTGCGCATCTTCAGGATCATTTCCGACGGCCGGCGGGTCATCACCGGCTTCATCTATGACGGCGATCTCGTCGGCGTTTCGCTGAAGGGGAATTATCTCTACAGCGCCGAGGCCGTCGTGCCGACGAAAATCCGGCGCCTGACGCGGCGGACGTTCGACGCCGCCACGCAGGACTCGGAGGAATTGCGCCCGCAGGTGTTCGAGCGGATCTGCGACGAGAGGGCTGCGGCCCAGGACCAGCTCGTGCTGCTTTCCAGCAAGAGCGCCGAGGAACGGCTCTGCACCTTCCTGCTCAAGCATCTGCGCCGCACCGCCGCCAAGAACGGCGTGCAGTCGCTCATCCAGCTGCCGATGACCCGCCAGGACATGGCGGACTATCTCGGCCTGACGATCGAGACCGTGTCGCGGACCATCACGAAACTGGCGACGAAGGGCATTCTCGGCTGTGTCGGCCGCCACTCGATCCGGATCATCAAACCGATGTTGCTTGCACAACTGGCCGGAGACGACGATGAATACGGTCTTGAGATGGGGCTGCACGAGGAAAGGCGCCATCATTAGAGCAGCCGGGAATTTTGATGCAGGAAAAGACCGCCAACGATCTCACCACTCAGGCGCAGCTGGATGCCGTCATCCGTGTCCTCGACGATGCGAACGTCATCGTCCACGGATTCGATGGCGTCATCACCCGCTGGAGCGCGGGCTGCGAGGCTCTTTACGGCTGGCGGCGCGACGAGGCCATCGGGCAGACGGTCCACCGCCTCCTTCAAACGCGGTTTCCGCTGCCGCTGGAGGATATCCGGCGCCATGTCGCGGCAGATCATTCCTGGGAAGGCGAAGTCGAACACAGGAAGCGTGACGGCCGGTCGGTGTTCGTGGCGACGCGCTGGGTGGCGCTCACGCTCGCGGAGGGCGGCGGACCGCTGATCATTCAGACCAACAACGACGTTACCGAGATGAAACAGGTGCAAAACGATCTGGCAGAAAGGGAGGCGCATCTCCGTTCGATCCTCGACACGGTGCCGGAATCGATGGTCGTGATCGACGAGGCGGGCATCATCAGCTCGTTCAGCGCGGCGGCGGAGCGGCTGTTCGGCTACGAATCCTCCGAGGTCTGCGGCAAGAACGTCAAGGTGCTGATGCCCAATCCGGATCGCGCCGCGCATGACGATTACATCAACCGCTATCTGACGACCGGCGAGCGCCGTATCATCGGTTACGGCCGGGTCGTCACGGGCCTGCGCAAGGACGGGTCTACCTTCCCGATGGAACTTGCGGTCGGCGAGGCGCGCACCAACGGCAAGCGCATCTTCACCGGCTTCATCCGGGATCTCACAAGCCGGCACAAGATCGAGGACGAGCTGCGCCAGTCGCAGAAGATGGAGGCCATCGGCCAGCTTACCGGCGGGCTGGCGCATGACTTCAACAATCTGCTGACGGTGATCAGCGGCAACCTCGAGATGATGGAATACAAGCTCGCCGATCCGAACCTGCGGATATTGCTGCGCGAGGCGCAGGCCGCGGCCGAGGACGGAGCCAAGCTCACCGGCCAGCTGCTGGCCTTCGGACGGCGCCAGCCGCTCAACCCGAAACTCGTGGACGTCGGCCAGCTGGTCTCGGGCTTTTCCGACCTTCTCAGGCGGACGCTCGGCGAGGCGATCGAATTCAAGACGGTGATCAGCGGCGCGCCCAACGAGGCACTGGTCGACGGGTCGCAGCTGCAGAACGCCATTCTCAATCTGGTGATCAACGCCCGGGACGCGATGCCGCGCGGGGGCAGGCTGGTGATCGAGATCTCGCGCGTCAAGCTCGATGTCGATTATGCGCAGATGTACCCGAATGTCCGGACCGGGGATTTCGTCCTCATCTCGGTCACGGATACCGGTTCGGGCATGACGGCGGAGATCAGGGAGAAGGCTTTCGAACCCTTCTTCACCACCAAGGGCGCCGGCGCCGGGACGGGTCTCGGCCTCAGCATGGTCTATGGTTTCGCCAAGCAGTCGGGCGGCAATGTCCAGCTCTACAGCGAACCGGCGCAGGGCACGTCGGTCAGGCTGTTCCTGCCGGCCGCTCAGCGCAGCCTCGACAGCGTCGGGCAGGAGGTCCAGAGCGACCAGATGCCGGGCCTGCCGCCGGGTGGCAGCGAGAAGATCCTCGTCGTCGAGGACGATGCGCGGGTGCGGCGGGTTGCCGTCTCCCGGCTGACGAGCTTCGGTTATGCGGTGGTCGAGGCGGAAACGGGTTATGAGGCGCTGGCGCAGCTGGAGCGTAACGACGACGTGGCGCTGCTCTTCACCGATGTCGTCATGCCGGGCGGCATGACCGGCGACGAGCTTGCCAACCGCGTGCGGGCCGAACGGCCGCAGATCAAGGTGCTCTTCACGTCAGGTTATGCCGAGCCCTCCATCGCCGAGCGGGAACTTGCGCATTCCGGTAGCTGGCTCAAGAAACCCTATACGGCGCGGGAGCTCGCGATCCGGCTGCGGGAATTGCTGGACTGAGTGTCCGGCCGTCGATTGCTCTTACGCTGCCGCATTTGCGGAGCGGATCAGCCGGCAATCAGGAAAATGGTGGAAACGACAAGCGCGGAAACCGCCGCCGCCGCTGCAGGCATTTTCAGTTTCGCCCAATATCTCGCCCATGCGGCGGATGTGGGTTGGGGGACGGCCACGCTCTTTGCGGCTGCAACCTGATGACGGGCCGCATCCGGATCCTGACCGGGCATGTTCAGCGGCTTGACCGTCGCCTTGAACACGCGTTTGGCGAACCGGTCGATCGTCTCCTCGTCTTCCACGACACTGACGCCCTTGATCGTCAGCGTGACGAGCTCGGGTTTCTTCACCGACAGCACGCCGGCTTCGCGGCGCCTTTTCAGCTCCAGGATCGCTGCCTCCGGGTCGTTGAACGGGATGCCGGACAGCGAAGGGAGATCATAGGTCCACCATTTCGTCCGCAGAAGCTGAAGCGCGGTTTCCGGGTCGAGGCGATATTTGAGGATCTTGGCCGGTATTCCGCCGACGACGGCATAGGGCGGAACATCGCGGGTCACGACCGCTCCCGCCGCCACGACCGCGCCGTCGCCGATCTTGACCCCGGTCAGGATGACGGCGTTGGTGCCGATCCACACGTCGTTCCCGACATGGTTGCCGCCCTTGATCTCGACGAGTTTCGGCGATGGCAGCCCTTCGAAATCGACGCCTTTCGTCCACGATCCTCCATGCTGGAACGGATGCGTGGAGACCCAGTTCAGCGGATGCTGTCCGTCACCGATGCAGACGCCCGGTGCGATCGAACAGTACCGACCGATATGCCTCGTCGCCGCGCCGAGCCTGGAGCCGGCCCGGATATAGGTATAGGCGCCGATACTGCCCTGCATGTTCACGTCTGCGGAAATCCGTATCGGTCCCTCGATCGTCAGGCTCGCCTTGGCGCTGAAGGTCGAGCGCCCCAGCCCGATCCCGTGAGAGAAGGCAAGCGCGCGCAGTTTCTTGTCCGGATCGTGATACATTCAGCCCCCTTGCATGCACTGACGAACAAAGTCAATCGATCTGGCAGGGACCGCTCGAGGAAGGCTGGCCGCGCAACGCGTCGACGAGGCTTTGTCCGAGGATGCGGTAGCCGGCCGGCGCGAGATGCAGCCCGTCCGGCCGAAAATTTTCGGCAGCGGTACGGGGGCAGGTGAGCGCTGTCTCGTTTGCCTCGACGAATTCATATCCCCGGTGCGGGGCATGCAGGCGGAGATCGCGATTGACCGCTTCGCGCCCGCCTGCGCGAAAGGCGAAATCCCTTCCCCGCGGCAGGATCGCCGAGACATAGATCCGTGCCGCCGGCCAGGCCTTCTGCGCCGAGGCGACGATCAGGCGGATTGCGCCGGCGATATCCGCGGGTTTGTCGCCATCGGTCAGATTGTTGGTGCCGACGAGGATGATGACCGTTTCCGGGGAAAGGGTTTCGAGCGGCAGGTCCCGCATGCGCCAGAGCAGGTTCTGGGTGCGATCGCCGCCGACGCCGAGATTGACAATCCGACGATCGGGGAAGGCGGCCATGATTTCCCGCGCCGGCCAGCGCTGGATCATGGAATCGCCTATCAGCACGATATCGGCCGCAGCGGGAAACTGCGCCTTGAGCCTGACATGACGCTCGATTGCCGTCGGCTGGCTCCGCGGAAGCGGAATGGAGGGCCGTTCATCCGCCATCGCGACATCCATGAAAATGAGGAGCAGCGCCATGCACAAAAGTGCCGCCAGGTTCGAACTTCGCGATTTCGGATCGAATCGTTCTGCCGCCATGGCGTCCTCGGCGATGGCCGGCCTGAAGAGTGGTGATCCCAGATGGATTCGAACCATCGGCCTCAGGATTAGGAATCCTGCGCTCTATCCTACTGAGCTATGGGACCACTTGCGCCAATCCATACAAAAGCCGCCCGGATTAGCCAAGCTTTTTTACACCGGTCATTCCGACAGACGCTTTTCGGCGAGCCGCACCCAGTAGGAAATGCCGTAGGCGATGGCTTCGTCCTCGAAATCGTAGCGCGGATTGTGCAGCGGCGCGGTGTCGCCGTTGCCGATGAAGATGAAGGCTCCCGGGCGCCTTCCGAGCATGTAGGCGAAATCCTCGCCCGCCATGCTCGGATCGGTTTCGGCATCGACATTCGCCCGGCCGACGATCTCGCGGGCGGCGTCGATCGCGTGATCCGTTTCCGCGTCGTGATTGGACGTCACGGGGCAGTTGCGTTCATAGGCGACCGTCGCCTGCGCGCCATGGGCGCCGACGATGCCGTCGACGATCTGGCGGATCCTGCCTTCGGCGAGGTCGCGCGTCTCCTCGCTCAACGTCCTGACCGTGCCCATGAGCAGGGCCCGGTCGGGGATGATGTTGTGCGTCGTCCCGGCGTCGAAACGGGTAACGGAAACGACCACGGAGCGGACGGGGTCGGCGTTGCGCGCCGCGATCGCCTGCAGCGCTCCGACGAGCTGCGAGCCGATGAAGATCGGGTCGATCGTCTTGTGCGGCTGGGCGGCGTGGCCGCCCTTGCCGGTGATCGTGATGGTGAAGCGGTCGGGCGCGGCCATGATGCCGCCCTTGCGGATGGCGAAGCGGCCGAGCGGAATGCCCGGCATGTTGTGCATGCCGTAGACCTCGTCGATGCCGAACCGTTCTATCAGTCCGTCTTCGATCATGGCGAGCGCGCCTGCTCCGCCCTCTTCGGCCGGCTGAAAGATGAGCGCCACGGCGCCGTCGAAATTGCGGGTTTCCGCAAGATACTTCGCCGCGCCGAGCAGCATGGACATATGGCCGTCGTGGCCGCAGGCATGCATCGCGCCCGGTCTTTGCGACGTCCAGTCCGCTCCGGTCGCCTCGGTGAGCGGCAGGGCGTCCATGTCGGAGCGCAGGCCGATCGTCCTTTTGCCGGGGCCTTTGCCGCGGATGACGCCGACGATGCCGGTACGGCCGATGCCCGTCACGATCTCGTCGACGCCGAAGGCACGCAGCCTTTCAGCGACGAAAGCCGCGGTATCGTGCACCTCGTAGAGAATTTCGGGATGCTGGTGGAGAAATCGTCGCCATTCCTTCGCTTCGCCCTGAAGCTGCGCGGCGCGGTTCAAAATCGGCATTGCTGTTCCTATCCGTCATGCTCACGCGGTTATGACATTCCTCCGCGGGTGATACTGCCCGCCGAGATTGACGTAATCAATCTTCTTTGCCATTCCTTGGTCACATAGGCCATCTAATGGCCCCACTCGTTAACATCCCGACGAGGATCATCTTGCCACACTCGAATAGTCGCCGCCGCATCACCAGCCGGTTTGCCTGCCTCGTGGCGGCGTTTGGTCTTCTCTCGTCCGCGACCGGCGCGGCCGCCAATCCGCGCATGATCATCGACGCCGGTACGGGCAGGGTGATCGCACATCAGGAGGCGTTCCGGAAATGGTATCCGGCTTCGCTGACCAAGCTGATGACCGCCTACGTGACCTTCAGGGCGATCGGCAGCGGCCGGCTGTCGCTCGAGAGCACGGTGGTGATGAGCAAGAAGGCCTCGGACCAGCCGGCCAGCAAGATGTATTTCAGGCCGGGCGCAAAGCTGACGCTCGACAACGCCCTGAAGATCCTGCTGGTCAAATCCGCCAACGATATCGCGGTGGCCGTGGCGGAGACGGTCGGCGGCAGCACCGATCAGTTCGTCGCGATGATGAACGCGGAGGCCCAGCGTCTCGGCATGAACTCGACGCGGTTCATCAATCCGCACGGGCTCCCGGGGCAGGGCCAGTACACGACGGCGCGGGATCTCGCGGTGCTGGCCATGCACATCAAGGGCGAGTTCCCGCAATATTCCGGCTATTTCTCGATGGAAGGCATCGATACCGGCAAGAAACAGTATCCGAACTTCAATACGCTCATCGGCCGTTTCGACGGTGCCGACGGCATGAAGACCGGCTTCATCTGCGCTTCCGGCTTCAATCAGGTTTCGTCGGCCACGCGCAACGGCCGCACCGTGATCTCGGTGGTACTCGGTGCGGACAGCCTGGCCGGCCGCGCGGACGATTCCGCCAATCTCCTGCAGCAGGGGCTGACCACATCCGCAGGTCAGGGCGTCCCGCTCGCGTCGCTCGCTTCCTATGGCGATACGGCCGCGGTCAACGACATCAGCCAGGAAATCTGCAATCCCAAGGCTGCCAAGGTACGCAGCGAAGGGCGCGACGATGCCGGCCGCACGGTGCTGCATTCGCCCTATATCCATGAAATGACGCGCCCGCCGCAATATAGCTTCGCCGGACTGATCCCGGGCAGCGAACCGGCGCCGACCACGATCGGCAACCGGACCTATGCCAATATCCCGATCCCGGTACCGCGCCCCACTTTCTGATTGGACTGCCTCATGGCCCAGGGTCAGGACCGGATTCCGGTCTCCATCGTCACCGGCTTTCTCGGCTCCGGGAAATCGACGCTGCTCAACAGGATGCTGCGCGATCCGCAGGCACGCGACATCGCCGTGATCATCAACGAGTTCGGCGAGGTCGGGATCGACAATCTGCTCGTCGAGACCTCCGGCGATTCGCTGGTCGAACTGTCGAACGGCTGCCTCTGCTGCACCGTGCGCGGCGAGCTCGTCGATACGCTGGCGACGATGATCGACGCGATCCAGACCGGCCGCGCCAAGCCGATCTCGCGCGTCGTCATCGA
>JBQGDG010000155.1:0-3722 GCA_052038935.1 Neorhizobium sp.
ATGCCGCCTGAACCGGAATATACGACCTGAAAAGATGAGTGGTGCCCCGTGCCGGAATCGAACCAGCACTCCTCTCGGAACCTGATTTTGAGTCAGGCGCGTCTACCAATTCCGCCAACGGGGCACGGAAGGTGGTGAACCGGCTCTACCATGCACCTTCATGCCGATGCAAGGCGCAAGCGCCGGAAATCGGCGCTTCCCGGCGGTGTCCGGCCTGCCGCGTTTCTCAGCCGTCGCGGCCGGCGAGCTGCAGGATCTTCTCGCGCAGCAGGCGGGCCATGTTGCGGGTGTTGCGGTAGAGGTGAAGCTGGGCCGCGACCTGGCGCACGTCCCGGTCGCCGTTGCGCCTGAGGCCGATCACCAGGCTGCCCATCTCCTCGCGTTCCTCCCAGAGGCGGCTCATGATCGGGTGGTCGGGCACGGCGCAGGAATCGGTGCGCATGATGTTGGCGTCGTCGAGATGCCAGTCGGTGAGCCGCATGATCAGGAGCTTGCCTGGCGAATGCTGGCTGAAGCTCTCGTCATAGGCGGTCTTCCAGGTGAAGGCCTCGCCGGCCATCAGGAAGACGACGATCGAGGCGATGGCGCGGCCGTCGATGTCGATCGTGTGGATGCGGACGGCATCGACCTCGGCGAGATTGGTGATCGCCTCGCGGGCGAAGGCGGCGCGGAAGCGGTCGTTTATCAGCGCAGAACGCTTGCGGCCCTTCCATCCCTTGGCCTCGAGCGCCAGGAATTCCTCCATCCTGAGGCGGATCTCCTCAGGCTGGCGGGCGACGTTGTAGGTGACCCGGCCGAGCTTTTCGAGACTGCGCCACTGGCGGCGCATCTCGCGCAGGTGATGCGGCGAGACCGCCTGCCTGAGATAGGTCTCGCCGTCGAAAAGGCTTTCGAGCATCGGTCGCCGGAACGTGTCGGTGACCGTCACCGGCAGGTCGCGGCCGATGGCGACCGCCTTGGCGAGCTGGGCGAAACGGCTCGTCACGCGGATGTCGGGCATGACGAGGACGGACGGCAGCTTCGCCTCGGGCAGGGCCAGCACCTCGAAGAGATTGTCGAGCGTCTCGGCGGCGTCCTCGGCGTCGACGAGCGGCGTTCCCAGCGGGCCGAAGGGATTGGCCCAGGTGCGGATGATCGGGGCGCCGACCGAAAAGCCCGGCCTTTCCACCGTGAACGGCATGAGGAGCCGCAGGCGGCTTCGCCTTTCGCTGTCGTCGCGCAGAAGCGCGAAGCGCACCTGCTTGTCCTCGACCCGCGGCATGGCGGGGGCGAGCAGCCTCGCGGAGAAGAAGATGTTCGGCTCCATGGCGCGGTTGGAGAGGAATTCCAGCTCTTCCTGGAGTTCGTAACCGAGCGTCGCCGGATAGAGGGAGAGCTCGCGGCCCGGCCGGCCGACGGGCAGGCGGATATCCGCGTCGGGGCGATCGAAACGTCCGGCGCCGGCGGCGGGCATGCGCTCGCCGTCGCGGTCGATCTCGTCTTCGAAGGGCGGCGTCTGCATCGTCAGCTCTCCGCCGGAATGCTTGAGGATGGACGGGCGAAGGCGAAGAGGACGATGCCGAGCGCCCCCCGCACGGCAAGGTGCAGCAGCAGCGATTCCACCATCATCGCGCCGGCGGTGGCCATGGCCGCGCCGGTGAGCCCGAATTGCGGGATGAGCACGACATTGAGGGCGATCGCGGCGGCAAGGGTGACGGCATAGACGCCGACGCAGAGGTTCTGCCGACCCGCCATGCTGAGCAGCACCTCGCCGGGGCCGACGGATGCCTTGGCCAGGATGCCGGCGAAGAGGATCGCCATCAGCCAGTATCCCTCGGTGAATGTGGGGCCGAATAGCGACAGCAGTAGTTCGCCGGCGGCGAGCGCACAGGCGCCGACGGCAAGCGACGGCCAGAACGTCCAGCGGGCGGCCTGGCTGGCGAAATCGGCAAGCCCGCTGTTGTCGCCGGCGGCGATGATGGCGGAAAAACGCGGCGCGGCGGCGGCCTTGATCGAGAAATAGACGAACTGCACGAGAACGATGGTCTTGGCGGCGGCGAAATAGATGCCGACCTGATCGGGCGGCAGATAGAGGCCGACGACGACCACGTCGGCATTGGTGAGCAGGAAGCCGATGCCGTCGACGAGAAAGAGCGGCAGCGAATATCTCAGCCAGGTACCGATCTGGTAGCGCCGCCGTTCGCGGCCGTAGCGGCTCCTGAGGCGGAAGCACAGCTGGAGAAGATGGGCGGCGGTCGTCAGATAGGTCGCGGCGAGCGCGGCCGTCATCGCCGTCTTGGCGTCCCGCGGCGCGTCGACGAGGACGGCGGTCATCATGCAGGCGAGGATGAGAAGCGGCCGCAGGATATAGGTCGGGGCGAGCGCGGAAACCGTCCAGCCGTGGCTGCGGGCCAGGCCGTCGAGTATGTCGCCGAGCGCCACCATCGGGATGATGAAGAAGGCGATGCCGATCGGCAGGATGTAATAGGGTTCGAGCCTGTCGCCGAAAAGCGCGAGGAAGCCGAAACCCGCGGCGCCGATCACGGTCGATGCGGCGAGCGCGATCAGGCAGGCGGCGAGGTTCAGGCCGCGCACCGCGGCGAGGTCGCCGGCGGCAGTAAGCTGGTGGTGGAAGCGGATGACCGAGGTGTGGAAGCCGAGGCAGGACAGGCTGCCGACGAGGATGACGATCACCCAGACGAAGGCGTAGAGGCCGTATTCGAATTCGCCCATGACGCGGGCAAGCACGATCTGCGAGAGGAAGGCTATGCCGGCGCTGGCGATGCGGATGGCGAAGGCGGCCATGGCCTGGCGCCGGGCGCGGGCGGTCTCGCCGCGATCGGCCATCGCCGCCGTGACCTTGGCGAGCAGCGGCATCGCCCGGGCGCGCAGGCCCGGTGGGAGCAGTCTTTCCGCTGTTTCGATGACCGCCATGAAGGGCACGCGATACTCGTTACGCCACACGAAGAATTGCGGCAAAAGCTGCCATATCACGGTTAAGAAAGGGTTCGTCCCCGGCATTATGCACAGGCGATGCCGGGTGGCCGCAAACAGGAACGCCGCCCTTGCGGGCGGCGCTTGCATCGATCGTTCGCTTCGGCTGGATTAGGCCTGTTCGAAGGCCCCGTGGCAATGCTTGTATTTCTTGCCGGAACCGCAGGGGCAGACCTCGTTGCGGCCGACCTTGCCCCAGGTCGAGGGATCTTCCGGGCGACGGTCCTCTGGGGCGGCGATGAAGTTCTCTCCGTCGCGTCCCGAAATCTGGTCCTCGCCGGTGACCGGGTCGAGATGGTGTTCCTCGTAGACGGGCGGAGGTTCCGGCGCCTGCGGGTTCTGGACCAGCTCGACGCGCATCATCTGGGCGGTGACGGCCTCGCGCAGGTTGGCGAGCAGGGCCTGGAAGAGCTCGAACGCCTCCGCCTTGTATTCCTGCAGCGGGTCGCGCTGGGCGTAGCCGCGGAAACCGATGACCGAGCGGAGATGGTCGAGATTGACGATATGCTCGCGCCACAGGTGGTCGAGCGTCTGCAGCACGATCGACCGCTCGACATAGTTCATCACGTCGTTGCCGAACCGCTCGCGGCGGTCGGCCGCGCCGGCATCGGCAGTCTTGGTGATGCGCTCGCGGATATCGTCTTCGCCGATGCCTTCTTCCTGCACCCAGTCCTCGATCGGAAGGTCGAGGTCGAGCAGCCGCTGCACGTCTTCGTGCAGGCCCTTGGCGTTCCACTGTTCGGCATAGG
>JBQGDG010000156.1:0-23052 GCA_052038935.1 Neorhizobium sp.
GACGTCCAGCAGCCGAACACGGCCGCGACCTTGTCCTGGGAGATCAGCTGGCGGGCCTTTTCGGCAAACAGCGGCCAGTCGGAGGCCGGGTCGACGACGACGGCTTCGAGCTTCTTGCCGAGTACGCCGCCCTTCTTGTTCTGCTCCTCGACGAGCATCAGCATGGCGTCCTTCAGTGTCGTCTCGGAAATCGCCATCGTGCCGGAAAGCGAATGGAGGACACCGATCTTGATCGTGTCTTCCTGCGCGAATGCGCCGTGGAAGGCCGTTGTGGAGAGTGCGGCGGCAAGCAGCGCGCCACCCAGTTTCGCCTTGAAATTCATGAGCTTCGGGCCCCCTCTTTTGGTTGTTGCGCAACGGAGACCTTAACCGTTGCTTAAACGGACTATCGGCCGCTGCAGCGCAAAACCACATACGCAAAATGACGTAAGGCATGGGGAGAAACGGAAACCGGAGAGCCGACGACCGCCTTCGGGACGTCAGACGAGGAGGAGGAAATCCCGGCCGACCGAAAAGAGAAGAACGATCGACAGCTTCAGTTTCGCGAGCAGGGCAAGGAGCTGGACGGGAGAAATGCCCGGATAGCTGCGCTCCCGGCCGCTCCGGTAGAGAACCCGGAGCAGCTTCATGACGGGATCGTAGAAAAACATGACGATACGACTTCCATGGATATGGAAAATCTGCGTGTCCCGATCACCCATAACTCGCCCCGGCAAGTACCCGCGCTTCTGATAGCGGTCTTTCCAGGCAAAGCTCAAGAAGATCGTTAATAAATAGTTAATTTCCGCCGATACTCTTCGCTGCGGATTTCCCGGTTCCCGTTCATTACTCGAAGCGGCGCGAACCGGACGGATAACTTCCAGACGGATTTTTCCTCTTCAAAACATACCGACCATACGGTATGTTTCTGTCATGACACAGGCACATGAACGGAAGAAACAGCCGGATGTCGTCCGCCGCAGTCTGCTCGACTGCGCGGCGCGCATCTCGCAGGAACAGGGATTGCCGGCGGTGACGCTGCAGGCGGTGGCGGATGCCGCCCAGGTCACCAAGGGCGGCCTCCTCCATCATTTCCCCAGCAAGCAGGCGCTGGTCCAGGCGGTTTTCGACGATCTTCTCGAAAGTCTCGACAGCCAGATAGACCGGCTGATGGAAGCCGATCCGCTGCCCCGCGGCCGTTTCACCCGCGCCTATATCCGCGCCTTCGCCGAGGACGACCAGGCGAAACAGCACTGGAGCGCGCTTCCCCTCTCCTCGCTGACCGATCCCCGGATGAAAGTCCTCTGGTCGCAATGGTATGCGTCGCGACTGGCGCGCCATGCGGAAACCGACAGCGGGATCGAGTTCGGCGCCATCCGTTACGCCGCCGACGGCCTGTGGCTCGCCGGCCTGCTCGAATATTCGGGTGTCGAGGCCGATGAGCGCGAAGCGCTGATCGCCCACCTGCTTTCCCTTACCCGAAAGGAAAATCCGTGAACCCCGCCCTGATCACCTATGGCTCGCTGCTGACCGCCATCGCGCTCGAAGTCGTCGGCACGACGCTCCTGCAGCAGAGCCAGCAGTTCACCCGCCTGCTGCCGACCCTCGGCATGGCGCTTTGCTATGGCGCCGCCTTCTATTTCTTGTCGATCACGCTGCGCACCATGCCGGTCGGCGTCGCCTATGCGATCTGGAGCGGGCTCGGCGTCGTGCTGATCTCCATCGTCGGCGTGGTGGTCTTCCGCCAGACACTGGACTTCGCCGCCGTCGCAGGTCTCGGCCTGATCATCGCGGGCGTCGCGATCGTCAATCTTTTTTCCAGCAGCGTCTCGCATTGATCCCGTCAATCCTGTTGCAAAACCCTGCGGCAGACCCGAAAGTGCCTCATTGAAGATCATTCCTCCCAAGGGATCAAAAATAAGGCATGACGGCGCGGCAGCGGATCATCCCGATCCGGCGAGATTATAATCGCTGGGTCGCCAACCAGACATTGGAAGACTATGCGTTGCGCTTCACCGCCAAGAGCGCGCGCCGGTTTTCCTCCAGCCGTATCTCTCATACGGCGATCGGCGCGATCTCCTTCCTCGCACTGGAGGCGATCGGCGGCGCGATCACGCTTTCCTACGGCACGACCAACGCCTTCTTCGCGATCATCGCCGCCGCCATCCTGATGCTCGTCGTCGGCCTGCCGATCAGCCGTTACGCGATCCGCCACGGGGTCGATATCGACCTTCTCACCCGCGGCGCCTCCTTCGGCTATATCGGCTCGACGATCACCTCGCTGATCTATGCGAGCTTCACCTTCATGCTCTTTGCCATAGAGGCCTCGATCATGACGGGCGCATTGCAGCTCGCCTTCGGCATACCGCTGTGGATCGGCTATATCATCAGCGCCGTCGTGGTCATTCCGCTGGTCATCTACGGTGTTCAGCTGATCTCCCGTTTCCAGCTGCTGACACAGCCCTTCTGGATCATCCTCAACATCCTGCCCTTCGTCTTCATCGCCTTTCTCGACTGGGAGAAGTTCGATCTCTGGCGCGCCTTCGCCGGGGTCAACCACTCGAATGCCGAGATCGGCGGGCCTGCGCCCTTCGATCTGGTTGAATTCGGGGCCGCCTCCGCCGTGATCCTCGCCCTGATGCCGCAGATCGGCGAACAGGTGGACTTCCTCCGCTTCCTGCCGCCGGAGGGGCAGCGCAAACGCCGCCACCGGCTGGCCGTCTTCCTGGCCGGGTCCGGCTGGGTCGTGGTGGGAGTGCCGAAGCTGCTCGCCGGTTCCTTTCTCGCGGTCCTGACGCTGGCGACCGGCGTGCCCGTACGCGAGGCCGCCGATCCGGCGCATATGTATCTCGCGGCCTTCGGCTACATGATCCCCAACGAAACGGCGGCGCTGCTTCTGATGGCCGCCTTCGTCGTCGTCTCGCAGCTGAAGATCAACGTGATGAACGCCTATGCCGGGTCGCTCGCCTGGTCGAACTTCTTTTCGCGGCTGACCCACAGCCATCCGGGCCGGGTGGTCTGGCTGGTCTTCAACGTCGCGATCGCGCTGCTGCTGATGGAGCTCGGCATCTACCGGCTGCTGGAGGCGACGCTCGGCATATTCTCGATCATCGCCATGGCATGGCTCTGCACCATCTCGGCCGATCTGTTCATCAACAAGCCGCTCGGCCTCGCCCCTCCGGGCATCGAGTTCAAGCGCGCCCATCTCTACGACGTCAATCCGGTCGGGCTCGTCTCCATGCTGGGATCCGCCGGCGTGGCGCTCGCCGCCCATTTCGGCCTGTTCGGCCCGCTGATGGCGTCGCTCGCCACCTATGTCACGCTGATCGCCTTCATCCTGTCGCCGGCCGCGGCCTTCGCCACGCGGGGCAGGTTCTATCTGGCACGCAAGCCGCGGCAGAACTGGAAGACCAGCACGTCGATCACCTGTTCGATCTGCGAACATCCGTTCGAACCGGAAGACATGGCCTGGTGCCCGGCCTACGCGGCGCCGATCTGTTCGCTCTGCTGCTCGCTGGACAGCCGCTGCCATGACATGTGCAAGCCGCATGCGCGCCTGAATGCGCAGGTCGGCGCGGTGGCGCGTTCCTTCCTCCCGGACAGCGTCATCACGAAGCTGACGACCCGTCTCGGCCGTTACGCCATGACGGCCTTCCTCTCCATATCGCTGATCGGCGCGATCCTTGGCATGATCGCGCATCAGGTGAGCCGTGCCGCCCCGGCCAATACGGAGATCATCTTCGGTGCGGTGAGCATCGTCTTTTTCGTTTTCGCCATCATCGCCGGCATCGTCTCCTGGTTCTACGTGCTGGCCCATGACAGCCGCGTCGTCGCGGAAGAGGAATCGTCGCGCCAGAACACGCTTCTCCTCAAGGAGATCGCCGCCCACAGAAAGACCGATGCGGCGCTGCAGGATGCCAAGGAGACGGCCGAGGCCGCCAACCGCGCCAAGAGCCGTTACGTCGTCGGTCTTTCCCACGAACTCAGGACGCCGCTCAACGCGGTCCTCGGTTACGCCCAGATCCTCGAGCAGGACGAGACCATCCCGCCCCCGAGGCAATCGGCCATCAAGGTGATCAAGCGCTCGGCCGACCACCTGTCCGGCCTGATCGACGGCCTGCTCGACATCTCCAAGATCGAGGCCGGCCGCCTGCAGGTCTATTCCAACGAGATCAACATCCAGGACTTCCTCGACCAGATCGTCGAAATGTTCTCGCTGCAGGCGCAGGCCAAGGGACTGGCTTTCGAGCATGTGCGCTCGCCGCTCCTGCCCCGTTACGTGCGCACCGACGAAAAGCGCCTCCGCCAGATCCTCGTCAACCTCCTGTCGAACGCGATCAAGTTCACCGATGCCGGCGCAGTCCGTTTCGAGATCGCCTATCGTAGCCAGGTCGCCACGTTCACCGTATCCGATACCGGCCGCGGCATCGGCGAGAAGGATCTCGGCCGGATATACGAACCGTTCCAGCGTGGCGAGGCGGAAAGCCTGCGCCCGATGCCCGGCCTCGGTCTCGGCCTGACCATAACGCAGCTGCTGACGAATACGCTCGGCGGCGAGATCGTCGCGACCAGCGAGAAGGACAAGGGCTCGACCTTCCGCGTGCGGCTGATGCTCTCGGCGGTCGAGCGTCCGAACACGGCTCCGGCTCCGGAAAAGAAGATCGCTTCCTATACCGGTCCGCGGCGAACGCTCGTCGTCGTCGACGACAATCAGGATCACCGCGACCTGATGCGCGAGGTTCTGGCGCCGATGGACTTCATCGTCCTGACCGCCAACAGCGGACCGGACTGCCTGACATTGATCGAGGGGACGACGCCCGATCTCTTCCTCGTCGACATATCCATGCCCGGCATGAGCGGCTGGCAGCTGGTGTCGCGGCTGCGCGAAGCCGGCCAGTCCGCCCCGATCATCATGCTGTCGGCCAATATCGGCGACGGCGCCGCCCCCGTTTCGGAGGATGCCGGGCACAATGACGCGATCGCGAAGCCCGTCGACCTGCGCCGGCTCGCCGACAAGCTCGCCGCCCATCTCGGCCTCGACTGGATCTATGCCAGCGACATGCCGGCAAACGTCGCTCCGGTACCGAAAAAGCCTCCGAAGAGCCCCGGCCCCGCCGACCTGCAGGATCTTCTGCGACTAGGCGAGATCGGTTATGTGCGCGGCATCGAGGCACGGCTCGCCGATCTCGCGACGGACGAGAGCCATCGCCCCTTCGCGGAGGAGGCAGGAAATTATATCAAGGCATTCGATATGGCGGGTTACATGAAATTCCTGGAGCGCATGGAAGCCGAGGAGACGAGCAATGGCTGAGCAGCCCGGGCGCCGCGACATCGTGCTTCTCGTGGACGACAGTCCAGAAGCGCTCGGCTTTCTGACCGAAGCGCTGGAAAAATCCGGTTTTTCGGTGCTTATCGCCACTTCGGGACGCTCCGCGCTCTCGATCGTGGAGCGGATCACGCCGGACCTCATCCTGCTCGACGCCGTAATGCCGGACATGGACGGTTTCGAAACCTGCCGCAGGCTCAAGGCGAACGGCGCGGTGACGCAGGTGCCCGTCATCTTCATGACCGGCCTGACCGAGACCGAACATGTGGTCAACGCGCTCGGTTCCGGCGGGGTCGACTATCTGACCAAGCCGATCAACATCGACGAATTGCGCGCCCGCATCCGCGTCCATCTTTCCAATGCGAGATCGGCGCAGAGCGCGCGCGTCGCGCTCGACGCGGCGGGCAGGCATCTCCTGGCGCTGCGAGCCGACGGAACCGTCCACTGGTCTACCCCGCAGGCAACCCGGCTGATCAATGCGGCCACCAACAGCGACGGCGGACTGGATCTCGTCACGGCGCGGGTCGCCGCATGGATGGCCGAACGCGACCGGCCGGGATTTGCCCGCGACGCGCCGTTCCCGCTGGCGGAGGGCGAGGCCGCCGGCCTGCAGATCTCCTATCTCGGCGGGCTGGGCGCCGACGAATTCCTCTTTCGGCTGACCGTCGACAACCGTCGCCCGGATGTCGACATCCTGCGGCAGAGTTTTTCGCTGACCGCGCGGGAATCGGAAGTTCTCGTATGGATCGCCAAGGGCAAGGCCAATCGTGACATCGCCGAAATTCTCGGACTTTCCGCCCGCACGGTGAACAAGCATCTCGAGCAGATCTACGTCAAGCTCGGGGTCGAGAACCGTGCCTCCGCGGCGGTGAAGGCGACCCATGTCCTTCACGGTGAAAGCTGACGGAACGACTTTCCAAAAACGGCCGAAAACCCGCAGAAAATATGCGTATCACTTACATTCCACAATTAGAATATGCTTATTGTGCGATGCAATCAGGCATATGTTGCCGCGGGCCCGCGAAGCGGTTATGGCGTCAGATACACCAAGGTCAGATCCATGAATTCCGCCACGAAAAGCCCCGCTCTTGTTTCCCTGCTGACGACCATCGAGTCCCTGAGGCGTGAAAATCACGCACCTCGGCTGTCGCCGTCGGAAAAGGCGGCGCGGGTGGCAAAACTCGTCGATCGCCTGTCGACCTATCCGGCAATCCCCATGGCCGCTCAGCTGGCGCCGATCACCCGCAACGCCGAAGACAGATAACGGGCGGCCAGTTCGTTGCCACGCTGCTGAGCGAGATCGAGTGCCGACCGACAGTGGTTCTCCAGCGGATCGGCGAAATACTCGACCTTCGCGGCCGATACTTCCACGACCGTACCATTGTAGACGAACGGGATACCTTCGGCAGTCTTCAGGCAACGCCCGACGGCATAGACTTCGATCAGTCCCCGTCCGGGATGAACGATGCAGTATTGTTCCTTGTAGAGAAGCCCCGACGTGATGGCGCGGTGGATGGATTCCGCAATCCGCGCCCGATCGTCGGGCGCAATCCGCTCGATCATCGGCAGGATGGAACAGCCCGCAGCCAGGGCAGCCGCATCCACATCGAACAGTTCCGCCAGAACGGCGTCGCCATAGACTTTGTCGGTTGCGAGATCCCAGCTGAAAAATGACATGCCACAGGGGAGGAACGGAGCGTTCGACGCATTTTTCAGCACCAGTATGCGAATCCTTGATCAGTACAGACAAACCCGTCTTATTTTGCAACATTAGGGTTGCGTAAATTAGAGTTTATAATCTACCAACTCTTGGTATTGCCTGATGACGCCCGCTGTTCCTCGGTCGCTTGCGGACACGAAAAAGCCCGGGCGTGACCCGGGCTTTCCTGCTGCCGGAGATCGGCAGGATGTGGCTTAGCTGCCCTGCTGGAAGTAGCTGAACTTGCCGTCCGGGCCCTTCTTCCATTCGTACATGACATAACCCGGGAGCTTAGGATCGCCCTTTTCGTCGAAGGCGATCTCGCCGAGAACGGTCTTGAACGGACCCTTTTCATGCAGCTGCTTGGCGACGGCTTCGGCATCTTCCGCGCTGCCGGCAGCCTTGATGCCTTCGGCGATCAGCTGGACGGCTGCATAGGAATAGAGCGTGTAGGCTTCCGGGTTGAAGCCGGCGGCCTTGAACTTCTCGACCAGTTCCTTGTTTTCCGGGATCAGCGTCGGGTCGGGACCGAAGGTGTTGAGCGTGCCTTCGACGGCATCGCCGGCGATCGAGGCGAGTTCGTTGGAGACGATGCCGTCACCCGATACGAGCGTTGCCTTGAGGCCCTGATCCTTCGCCTGGCGGATGATCAGGCCGGCTTCGGTGTGGAGGCCGCCCCAGTAGATGATCGAAACGCCGGCTTCCTTCATCTTGGCGATGAGAGCGGAGAAGTCCTTGTCGCCGGTGTTGACGCCTTCGCGGACGACTTCCGTCTTGCCGGCGGCGTTGTAGGCCTTCTTGGTTTCTTCAGCGAGACCCTGGCCGTAAGGCGTCTTGTCGTCGATGATGGCGATCTTGGCATCGGCGAACTTCTCGGCGAGATACTTGCCGGCGACGCCGCCCTGCTGGTCGTCACGGCCGCAGGTGCGGAACGTGTTCCACAGGCCCCGTTCGGTGAAGACCGGGTTCGTTGCCGCAGGAGTGACTTCGAGAATGCCGTTTTCGGCATAGACTTCCGACGCCGGAATGGACACGCCCGAGTTGAAGTGACCGACTACGTACTTGACGCCATCGGCAACGAACTTGTTGGCGACGGAAACGCCCTGCTTGGCGTCGGACACGTCATCGCCGAGCGCGATCGCCAGCTTTTCGCCGTTGATGCCGCCGGCGGCATTGATGTCGGCGATGGCCTGTTCGGCACCCTTCTGCAGCTGTGCACCGAAGGCGGCGTTCGGTCCGGTCAGCGGACCGCCGACGCCGATGACGATGTCGGCCCAGGCATTGCCGCTGAAGGCGACCATGGCCGACAGCGCAACAGCAGAAAGAAGAGACTTCTTCATGGATTTACTCCCAGTTATGAGGTGAGTGCTTTTGGGGATCCAGCGCAATACCCACCACCACTGCGCCGGAAAGCTGTTCCACCTTTAGGTGTATTATTATTCATTGCCCAAACTGATCTGATTCCAGAAAAGCGCGGCTGTCAATCTTTCTTCTTCCACGAAAAGGCAGAGGTCGGCTCGTAGAGCCAGTAGTAGTTCTGGACCATCTGGCGGGTGCGGCGCAGCCGGAAACCGGCCAGTGCGAACGCCAGGAGAAGAACGAGGTCAAGGACATAATAGAAGGCGTTGACCAGCGGCCCGGCAAACAGGGCGTAGTGCAGGAACTGCATCGCCGCGGCCAGCAGGACCGCATAGATCACGACTTCGCGATAGCCGTTCCAGCCCTCGGCCGCCGCCTTGCCGGCGCGCCACGCCGTCCAGAAGCCGAGCAGCAGGACGAAGCCGCGAAGGAAATAGCGCACGGTCGTATCGGTTTCGAAAAACAGGCCCTGCATGTCAGTCTCTCCCGATCGCCAGGATGATGATGGTCGTGCTCAATGCCGGCCCCCTTCGAGATAGGCGGCCCGGACTTCCGGATTGGCGAGCAGTTCCTGGCCGGAACCGCTCATCGTCACGCGGCCGTTGACCATGACATAGGCGCGGTCGGAAAGCTTCAGCGCTGCGAAAGCGTTCTGCTCGACGAGGAAGACGGTCAGCCCCTCCTCCTTGTTGAGCTTCCTGATCGCCTCGAAGATCCCCTTGACGATCAGCGGCGCGAGGCCGAGCGACGGCTCGTCCAGCAGAAGCAGCTTCGGGCGCGCCATCAGCGCGCGGCCGATCGACAACATCTGCTGCTCGCCGCCCGAAAGCGTGCCGCCGCGCTGGGTCTGGCGTTCCTTGAGACGCGGGAACATCGCAAACACCTTCTCGACGTCTTCCTTGAAATACTTCAGGTTGTCGAGATTGGCGCCCATCTGCAGGTTTTCCAGCACCGTCATGCGGGGGAAAATCCGGCGGCCTTCCGGCGACTGGGCGATGCGTTTGCGGGCGATCAGATGCGTCGGCAGCCTGGTGATGTCCTCGCCGTCGAAGATGACCTGGCCGGTACGGGCCTGCGGGCTACCGCAGATCGTCATCATCAGCGTCGACTTGCCGGCGCCGTTGGCGCCGATCAGGCTGACGATCTCGCCCTTGTGGACATCGACATCGACGCCCGAGAGCGCGCGGATATTGCCGTAATAGGTTTCGACGCCCTGGACTTTCAGAAGGGTTTCAGCGGCCATCAGACGGTCCCCTCGTCGACGGCGCCCTGGTCAAGCTTTTCCTCGATTTCTTCAACTTCGTCATCCTCGACGCCGAGATAGGCTGCAATCACCTTCGGGTCGTTCTTCACGTGATCCGGCGTGCCGTCGGAAATCTTCTGGCCATATTCGAGAACGACGACGTGGTCGGAAATCTCCATGACCACGGACATGTCGTGCTCGATGAGGAGCAGCGACGTGCCCTCGTCGCGAATGCCGCGCAACAGCGTGTTGAGCGTCAGCGATTCTTTCGGATTGAGGCCCGCCGCGGGCTCGTCCAGGCAGAGCAGTTCCGGCTCGGTGCACATGGCGCGGGCGATCTCCAGCCGGCGCTGAGCGCCGTAGGAGAGATCGCCGGCCGGGTCGTCGGCGCGGTCGATGAGATCGGCCTTGTCCAGCCAGTATTCGGCCTTCTCGATCGCCGCCTTGGCGGCGTTCTTGTAGGCCGGCAGGCCGAGCAGGCCGAGGATCGTGAAGCCCGAGGCCTTCATCAGCACGTTGTGCTGCGCGACCAGCAGGTTCTCCAGAACCGTCAGGCCGGAAAACAGCCGGATGTTCTGGAAGGTGCGCGACACGCCGGCAACCTTGTTGATCTCGAAATCGCGCAGCCGCTCGAGCAGGAACTCGTCGCCGCTGTCGCGCTTCAGCGTCAGCATGCCCATGGTCGGCTTGTAGAAGCCGGTGATGCAGTTGAACACCGTGGTCTTGCCGGCGCCGTTCGGGCCGATCAGCGCGGTGATCTCGCCGCGCCTGGCTTCGAACGAGAAGTCGTTGATCGCCATCAGGCCGCCGAACTTCATCGACAGGTGCTCGACCTTGAGGATCGTGTCGTTTGTCATTGTCGTCATACCCGTCGCCATCAGCCGTGGCCTTCCTTGGTGAAGCTGCCGGAGACAGCCTTTCTTTCCTTGAGGAAGGCGGTCGGCTCACGCGAGCCGACGAAGCCGCGCGGCTTGAAGAGCATGACGATGATCATCGCCAGACCGAAGAGCAGCATGCGGTAGAGTTCCGGCGTGAAGTCCGGTCCGAAGACATGCTTGAGGAATTCCATCTCGCGCAGCAGTTCCGTGCCGCCGACCATGACCACCGCAGCCAGTGCGATGCCGGTGAGCGAGCCCATGCCGCCGAGGACGACGATGGCGAGGATGACCGCCGATTCCAGGAAGACGAAGCTTTCCGGAGAGACGAAGCCCTGGCGGGCGGCGAAGAAGGAGCCTGCGAACCCGCCGAACATGGCGCCGGTCGCGAAGGCCGTGAGCTTGGTCGCCACCGTGTTGATGCCGAGCGAGCGGCAGGCGATCTCGTCTTCGCGCAGTGCTTCCCAGGCGCGGCCGATCGGCATGCGGCGCAGACGGATGGTCACATAGGCCGTCAGCATGCAGAGCGCCAGGATGACGTAGAACAGGAAGATCTTGTAGTAGACCGAGGACGACGGAAGCCCCCATGCCTTGTTGAAGTTGTTCGCCGCACCGACGTCGAAGGACCAGATGCCGAAGAAGGAGGCCTTGGCGATGCCGGAGACGCCGAACGTGCCGCGGGTGACGTCCGTCCAGTTGATCAGCACGAGGCGGATGATCTCACCGAAGGCAAGCGTCACGATCGCCAGATAGTCCCCCCTGAGCCGCAGGACCGGAAAACCGAGGATGATGCCCCAGAGTGCCGCGAGAATGCCCGCCATCGGCAGCAGCAGCCAGAACGAGAAGCCGAAATGGGCCGACAGCAGCGCGTAGGAATAGGCTCCGACGGCATAGAAGGCGACGTAACCGAGATCGAGCAGGCCGGCGAGGCCGACGACGATGTTGAGGCCCCAGGCCAGCATCACGTAGATCAGGATCTGGATGCCGAAATTGTCGACATATTTGAGCGATCCCTGGCGGCCGAAGATCATCATCGCGATGAACGGGTAGCAGAGCAGGAAGACCAGCGCGATCTTGAGGAAGTGCTTGCGGAAGAAGCTCTTTTCCTCGGAGATCTCGAGCACGCCGGTCTTCGCCTTGGCAAGCCGGCGACGATCGACATGCGGCTTGATGAAGGCGACGGTGACGAAGCGCCCGCCGGCCGCCACGGCGACGAAGATCGCCAGGAGACCCCAGCGCGTGCGCCAGACCAGCTGGTTGTTGATGTCCTGATAGGTTTCGATACCCACGAACAGGAGGAACATGAGGAAGGCGATGACGCCGGCGAATACGGCCTCTTTCACGGCCTTGGCCATCACGTCCTGATGGCCGGCTTGCGATGCGGTCGTCATGTTACACCTTCTCCACTTCCGGCCGGCCGAGAATGCCGGTGGGCTTGAAGATCAGCACGATCGCGAGAATGGCGAAGGTCGCGACATCCTTGTAGGCGATCGAGAAATAGGCTGACCACAGGCTTTCGATGAGACCGATCAGAAGGCCGCCGAGAACGGCGCCGGGCAGCGATCCGATGCCGCCGAGAACGGCCGCGGTGAATGCCTTCACGCCCGGAATGAAGCCGTCGTTGAACGAGGCCACGCCGTAATACATGAGGTACATGGTTCCGGCGACGGCGGCGAGCGCCGCGCCCATGATGAAGGTGATCGAGATCGTCCGGTCGACGTCGACGCCGAGCAGCGCCGCCATCTTGCGGTCCTGTTCGGTGGCGCGCTGGGCGCGGCCAAGAGGCGTCTTGTTGACGATGTACCAGAAGGCGAAGAGCAGGACAGCCGTGATCACCACGATCAGGATCTGCTTCAGCGAGATGGTGATCGCGCCGATGTGATAGACGTCGGTGACGAGCGGCGGGATCGGCTTGTTGCGCGGGCCCTGCGTCACCTGGATGAAGTTGGACAGCACGATCGACATGCCGATCGCCGTGATCAGCGGCGCGAGACGGAACGAGCCGCGCAACGGCCGGTAGGCGATGCGCTCGATCGTCCAGTTCCACAAGCCCACCATCAGCATTCCGACGACCAGCATTACCAGAAGCAGCAATGCAACCGGGATGCCCGCGAAGAACGATGTGAGGATGAGAAAGACGATGAGGGCGGCGAAGCCGCCGAGCATGAAGATATCGCCATGTGCGAAGTTGATCATGCCGATGATGCCGTACACCATCGTATAGCCGATCGCCACGAGGCCGTAGATGGACCCGAGAGTCAGCCCGTTAGCGAGCTGCTGGATAAAATATTCCATTCATTTTCCCCTGGGATGCGATCCTTGCGGCCGCACCATTCTTTCGAAGTCCCTTAAGGGATCTTCAATTTTTTTGATTCCTACCCGTTTCGCGAGAAATGTGAAGTGCAAAAGAAAGAGGCAGATAACTTTTCACGAGCTTTTGCCCAGCTTGCCGCAAATGCGATCACAACTGCCAGAAAAACGGCATGCGTTTCTTAAAAAATGGACGCCGGGCGGCAAATTTCCGGTCTGCCACCCGCTATTTCACCCGGTCGGAGCGATCAGGAGCGCATGCGCGAGCCGTTGGCATCGAACAGCGGCTGCGGCTGCAACCGGGCCGGCAGCATCTCGCCCAGGATCTCGATCTCCCAGCCTTCCGCCCTCCCGGCAATCTCCTTCGGCACGTAACCCATGGCGACGGAAACGCCCGACGCATGGGCATAGCCGCCGGAGGTGACCCAGCCGCGAACCTCGCCGTCGAGGGAGATCGGCTCGTCGCCGATCACGTCGGCATCCTTGGCCTCGACGATCAGCGTGACGAGACGCAGCTCCCCGCCTGCGGCCTTTTCCTCGATCGCCGCCGCCTTGCCGATGAAATCCGCCTGCTTGCCATAGGCGATGAAGCGCCCGAGCGCCGCCTCCTGCGGCCCGTAGAGCGGACGGTATTCGCGCGACCAGCTGCCGAAGGATTTTTCGACGCGCAGGGCATTGAGTGCCCTGAGCCCGAAGAGCGAGATACCGAACTCCTCGCCCGCCTCCATGATCGCATCGAACAGGTAGCGCTGATATTCCGGCTTCATCCAGATCTCGTAGCCGAGATCGCCTGTATAGCTGACCCGGCCGAGAATGGCCGGCGCCATGCCGAGATCGATCTCGCGCACGGCCATGAAGGGAAAGGCCGCGTCCGAAAGATCGAGATGCGTGAGCTTCTGCAATACGTCGCGTGCCTTTGGCCCTGCGATCGACAGTCCGAGAAGGCCGAGATTGAGGGCCTCGACCTCGACGGAACCGTCTTCCGGCAGGTGCTGCTCGAACCAGCGCATGTGATAGTCCTCGGCGATGCCGGAACCGATCAGCAGGAACTCGTCTTCCTCGAGCGCGGCGAGCGTGAAGTCGCCGATCAGCTTGCCGGCCTCGTTCAGCATCGGTGTCAGCGACATGCGGCCGACCGCCGGCATGCGTCCTGCGAGAATGCCGTCGAGCCAGTCGCGTGCGCTCTCGCCGGCCACGAGATATTTGGCGAACCCCGACGTCTCCATCATGCCGACGCCGTTGCGAACCGACTTCGCCTCGCGGCCGACATGGTCGAAATCGGTCGACCGCCGCCAGGAGAATTTGTCCTCGATACCGGCAGGCGCAAACCAGAGCGGCGTTTCGAGCCCGTAGGAGGCGCCGAACACCGCCCCCGCCGCCTTCAACCTGTCGTAGATCGGCGTGGTAAGCAGCGGCCGGGCGCCCGGCAGCTCTTCGTTGGGGTAGCGGATCGAGAAGCGGCGGGAATAGTTTTCCCTGACTTTGGCATTCGTATAGGCGAGCGTCGCGTAGTCGCCGTAGCGGGTCACGTCCATGGCGAAGACGTCGAAGCCGGGATCGCCGTTGATGATCCACTGCGCCAGCGCAAGACCGACGCCGCCGCCCTGGGAAAAGCCCGCCATGACCGCGCAGGCCGACCAGAAATTCGTCATGCCGCGCACCGGTCCGACCAGCGGATTGCCGTCTGGCGAGAAGGTGAAGGGCCCGTTGATGATCTTTTTGATGCCGGCATTGTTGAAGGCCGGGAAATGCCGGAAGCCGACTTCCAGCTCGTTTGTGATGCGCTCCAGATCCTCGGCGAGCAGTTCGTGACCGAAGGTCCACGGCGTCTCGATCGGCGACCAGGGCCGGCAGTCCTTCTCATAGGTGCCCATCAGCATGCCGTTGCGTTCCTGACGGATGTAGATCTCGCCGTCGAAATCGACGCAATGCATCAGTTCCTTGCCGGTCGTCCGGTTGAAGTCGATGACTTCCGGCATGTCCTCGGTGATGAGATACATGTGTTCCATGGCGAGAACCGGCAGTTCGAGGCCGACCATGCGGCCGACCTCGCGGGCCCAGAGGCCCGCCGCGTTGACGACGTGTTCCGCCCGGATCTCACCCTTGTCGGTAATGACGCGCCACGTGCCGTCCGGCAACTGCACCAGATCCTCGACCTTGGTGTGGAGATAGATCTCGGCGCCGTTCTTCTTGGCCGACTTGGCATAGGCATGGGTCGTGCCGTAGGGATCGAGATGGCCTTCATGCGGGTCGAACACGGCGCCGACGAACTGGTCCGGGTCGAGAAGCGGCATCATCTCGTGGGCTTCACGCGCCGAGATCAGCGTCGCCTCGCCGCCCGCATATTTACCTTTGGCGAGCAGCGACTTCATCCAGTCGAACCGTTCCGGCGTCGCCGCCAGCATCAGGCCCGAGGTCATGTGCAGCCCGACATCCTGGCCGGAATAGGCTTCGATCTCCTTGTAGAGCTCGACCGTATATTTCTGCAGCTTGGCAACGTTCGGATCGCCGTTGATCGTATGCATGCCGCCGGCCGCATGCCAGGTGGAACCGGAGGTGAGTTCGGACCGCTCGAGAAGGACGACGTCGGTCCAGCCGAATTTCGTCAGGTGGTAGAGGATGGAACATCCGACGACACCGCCGCCGATGACGACAACCCGGGCATGGCTCTTCATACAAATTCTCCGGTGAGGAAAGCGAAAATCGACGTGAGCCTAGAGCGTCTGGCAGATGGCCAATAGGCTGTTCTGCGAAGCGGGATTTGTCGTTTCCGACATACTCAATGTTCGGATTGCGGCAGGTAAGGTCGTGGCGTCACGCGGGAAAGGCCGTCCCGGCCAGGACGATACGATCACCTGACGATGCTCGCGATTCACTCCGTGAAGTGTTGCGCCGGGCGGCCGTCACCCTCAGGAAAAGGCGGCCGTCAGCGCGAATTCGCGTCCCATCTCCATGATCTCCTCGAACAGTGAGCCGCAGAAGGAACGCGGCGCGACGATTTCGAAGGCGTCGCTTCCTGTCCGGGCGAGATTGACCGCCACATGGCAGCACATCGCGTTGGTCGACTGGTCGAGGCCGAACACATCCGCGTGCAGATCGACGGCCGTGCATTTCGCCAGGATCCGGCGCACGCTCGGGCCGGAAATTCGCAGAAGCGCGCGGCCGTCGCTCTGATCGACGATCGCGGCCCCGGCAATTCCCGCAAGCGCGTTCTCGACGACCGTGGCAGCCGATCTCGTCGAGACGACCAGCCATTCCCCCGGCGCACAGTCGCGCACATCGACCGCAGGCACGGATGCGAGCGTGTCCCTGACCGCGACTTCCTGCCCCCGATGCGCGAGGACGGAGAAGATCGCCGGGCGCGGGACGACGGAAAGATGGTTCGGATTGGCATTGGCCTCGAAGCCCGAGAGATGGTCTTCCAGCACATGCCGATGGAAAAGAGTGAGCGACATGGCGGCTTATCCCTGAAGCTTGTGATTGTCGGGATCGACGAAGACGGGCGAGCAGACTTCCGCAATCGTTTCCGTGCCGCGCAGCCCGTCCCATACGACGATCCTCTCGCCGTACCGCTCGCGACCGGATTTCAGCATCGCGAGCCCGATGAAATGCCCGAGCGTCGGCGAGAAGCAGACGGACGAAACCCAGCCCTGATCGGCGGCCATCGACGGGCTCGCGCCTTCCTTCAGGAGATGCGCACCGGCCTTGAACTCCTTGTCCGCCTCGACCGGCCGCAGCCCGACCAACTGCGCACGGTCGGCGGCGGTCAGTCCGAAGCGGCTCGACAGGCGCTTGCCGATGAAATCCGGCTTCTGCATCGCCATCATCCGGCCATAACCGAGATCGTCGGCGGTCGTCCGTCCGTCGATCTCGCTATGGGTGATGAACCCCTTCTCGATGCGCAGCACGTTGAGCGCCTCGACGCCGTAGGCGCAGATGCCGTCGTCGCGCCCAGCGTCCATGATCGCGTCGGCGACCGCCTCGCCATAGCCCGCTGGCACTGCCAGTTCATAGGCGAGCTCGCCGGAAAACGAGATGCGGAATAGCCGTGCCTTGAGCCCGCCGCGCAGCGTCACCGGCCTGGCGGCAAGATAGGGGAAGGCTGCGTCGGAAATATCGTCCTCCACGACGCGGCTCATGATCGCCCGCGACTTCGGCCCCGCAAGCGACATCTGCGCCCACTGGTCGGTGGAGGATACGAAGCGGACATCGAGTTCCGGCCAGAAGGTCTGGGCGGCGAACTCGAGATGCGACATGACTTCGCCCGCATAGGCCGTCGTCGTGGTCATGACGTAGTGGTTCTCCGACAGGCGGCTGGTGGTGCCGTCGTCGAAGATCATGCCGTCCTCGCGCAGCATCAGCCCGTAACGCGCCTTCCCGACCGGCAGCTTGAGGAAGTTGTTGGAATAGATGCGGTTGAGGAACTCCGCCGCGCCGGATCCGAAAATCTCGATCTTGCCGAGCGTCGAGACGTCGCATAGCCCGGCATTGCTGCGAACATTCAGCACCTCCCGGTCGACGCTGTCGCGCCAGGTCTTTTCGCCCTCGCGAACGAACCAGGCGGAACGGTACCAGAGCCCGGCCTCGACGAAGGTCGCGCCGTTCTTCTTCGCCCAGTCGTGCAACGGCGATGTCCTGACGGGCGCCGCATTTTCGCCGCGCACCGCTCCGGCCCGGGCGCCGAAGGAGACCGGCGAGTAGAAGGGCCGGAACGTCGTCGTTCCGATCTCGGCCGGCGAGACGCCGCGCATGCCGGCGACGATGCCGATCGTGTTGACGTTCCCGAGCTTGCCCTGGTCGGTCGCCATGCCGGCCGTCGTGTAGCGTTTCGTATGCTCGATATGCCCGAAGCCCTCGCGCTGGGCGATGCCGAGATCGCTCACATGCACATCGTTCTGGAAATCGACGAAGGCCTTGCCCCTGGCGCCCGGAACATACCAGAGCGGCGCGAAGGCCGCGTCATACTCGCCCTCGACCTCCGGCAGGTTCATCTCGTAGGCGGCAAAACCGAGCTCTCGCGCAAGCGACGTCGCCTTGGCCGCGCCGTCCCTCAGGCAGCCGGATATGCCGTCGATGGCGGCGGCGCCACCGGCCGCGACGAAGGCGGAGCCGACATCGGGCGCAAGGAAAGCCTGTTTTTCATCCGACCAGACGGGCTTGGCGCCGCGCTGGCACATGAGATGCACGACCGGCGACCAGCCGCCCGCCATGGCGAGCGCGTCGCAGGCGATCTGTTCCTGGAGACCGGAGCGTTCGGCGATGACGCCGTCGAGACGCCTGCCGCCCTTCGTCGCGACGACCGCGCCGCCATGGATCACCCGAACGCCATCCGGCACCGGATCGGCGGCCTGGGAACGGGCATCGACGATCGCGGTTACCGAAACGCCGGCAGAAACGAGATCCGCGGCAGTCCGGTAGCCCGAACCGCCATTGGTGAAGACGGCGACCTTGCCGCCGGCGGCAACGCCGTATCGGTTGACATAGGTGCGGACGGCGCTCGCCGTCATCACGCCCGGCTTGTCGTTGCCGCCGAAGACGAGCGGTCGCTCTTCCGCGCCGGATGCGAGGATCGCTCGCTTGGCGACAACGCGCCAGAGCCGCTCCACCGGCAGGTCCGGGGACGGAGTGCCGAGATGCCGCTGCACCCGCTCGACCGCCCCAAAGACCATGTCGTCATACCAGCCAAACACGGTGGTGCGCGGCATCAGCGTGACGTTTGGCAAAGCGGCGAGTTCGGCGACAAGGCCGCCAGCGAATTCCCGGGCCGAGAGACCTCCGACGGAAGCGCTCTCGGACAAGAGCGAGCCGCCCAAGCTGAACCCTTCATCTGCGAGGATGACCCGGGCGCCGGCACGGCCGGCCGCGAGCGCCGCCATCAGCCCAGTTGGTCCGGCACCGACGACGAGCAGGTCGCAATGAGCCCAGGACTTCTCGTAGCGATCCGGATCGGGCTGCATCGACAATCTGCCGAGGCCGGCCGCACGCCGGATCAGCGGTTCGTAGAGCTTTTCCCAGAAGATCGCCGGCCACATGAAGGTCTTGTAGTAGAAGCCTGCGCCGAGCAGCGGCGACAGCATGCCGTTGATCGCTCCGAAATCGGTCGACAGCGACGGCCAGCGGTTCTGGCTGACGGCGGTAAGCCCCTCGTAGAGTTCGGCGACGGTCGCCCGGACGTTCGGCTCGGCGCGCGCACCGGCACCGATCGTCATCAGGGCGTTGGGTTCCGAAGATCCGGCCGTTACCGGTCCGCGTGGCCGGTGATACTTGAAGCTGCGACCCATCAGCATCTGGTCGTTGGCAAGCAGCGCCGAGGCGAGCGTATCGCCCTCGAACCCCTTGAAGCTGCGGCCGTCGAAAGTGAAGTCCAGCGGCCTGCCGCGATTGATCGCGCCGCCCGATCCGAGACGATAGGATGTCATTCGCCCGCCCTCGCCCGCTCGTCGGCCTTCATTGCACCGGCGTCGGTGACGCCGAAGACCTCGTGGGTGAGGTTGTCGCGATCGACGACCAGCCAGCGGCGGCAGCCGGCGGAATGATGCCAGTATTCCTGGTAACGCCCCTTCGGATTGTCGCGGACATAGACATAGCCGTGCCAGCTGTCTTCGGTCGCGCCGGGATCCGGACGGGCAAGGGCCGCGCCGCGGATCGAAAATTCTTCCTTGGGTCGTGTCCCGCAATGCGGGCAGGTGATGAGGCTTGCCATGGGATATCTCGAAAAAAGGTTCGGCTAGTGCAGGTTGGGCTGTGGGCCTTTGCCGCCCTCGTCAATCATGTACCCGCGCTCGAAGCGGTCGAGCCGCATGAAGCGGGAGACATGATGGCTCTCGTTCTTGGCGATCAGGTGCGCGAAGCAGAAGCCGGAGGCGGGCGTCGCCTTGAAGCCGCCGTAACACCAGCCGCAGTTGAGGTAGAGGTTGTCGATCGACGTGCGGTCGATGATCGGCGAACCGTCCATCGACATGTCCATGACGCCGCCCCAGGCGCGCAGGACCTTGGCGCGTGAAATGCCGGGAATGAGGGAAACTCCCTCCTGCATCGTATGCTCGACGGTGGCGAGATTGCCGCGCTGGGCATAGGAGGAATAATAGTCGATATCGGCGCCGAAGACCAAGCCGCCCTTGTCGGACTGGGAAATGTAGAAATGCCCCGCGCCATAGGTGATCACCTGGTCCATCACCGGCTTCAGCCCTTCCGACACGAAGGCCTGCAGCACATGGGTTTCGATCGGCAACTGCAGGTCAGCCATGCGGCCGACCGTCGTCGTATTGCCGGCCGCGGCCAGAGCCAGCTTGTTGCAGCCGATGAAGCCCCTGGTCGTCTCGACGCCGGTGACGACACCGTTTTCGCGGCGGATGCCCGTCACTTCGCAATGCTGGATGATGTCGACGCCGCGCTGGTCGGCGCCGCGCGCATATCCCCAGGCGACCGCATCGTGACGCACCGTGCCGCCGCGTTTCTGCATGAGCCCGCCCATGATCGGAAAGCGCGCGTGGTCGAAATTCAGATACGGGGCGAGCTTGCGGACCTGTTCGCGGTCCAGCAGTTCGGCATCGACGCCATGCATGTGCATACCGTTGCCGCGCCGCGCATAGGCATCGCGCTGGCCGTCGGAATGGAAGAGGTTCAGCACGCCGCGTTGCGATACCATCGCATTATAGTTGAAATCCTGCTCCAGGCCTTCCCAAAGCTTCAGCGACAGTTCGTAGAAGGGATTGTTGCCCTCCAGCATGTAGTTGGAGCGGATGATCGTGGTGTTGCGGCCCACGTTGCCGGAGCCGATATAGCCCTTTTCCAGCACCGCGATATTGGTGATGCCGAATTCCTTGGCGAGGTAATAGGCGGTCGAAAGACCATGCCCGCCACCGCCGACGATGATGACGTCGTAATGCGGTTTCGGTTGCGGCTCCCGCCATGCCGGCGTCCAGAGCCGGTTGCCCGAAAAGGCCTGTTTGATGATCGAATATGCCGAATATCGCATGCCGGTTCCCGTCTTTATTCGTCCCACATTCGCATATGCGGGATAAAGGACAAGCGCAATCAGGACATCCGCAAGCCTGTTCGCGACAGCTCCTCATCCTCCACCCGGTCGTGGCGATCGTGTGACATTCGCGGCGGGGACGAAAGGAAAGATGCGACAAACCGCATCAACATCTTAGCCCGGACTTCGTCCACGGTGGCTGCGCCCCGCCTTAAACTCCGGCAAACGCCAATGCTGGAGAAAACGATGGACGACCGGACGATCAATCTCGAAATGCCTTTCATCATGCCGTCCCAGGCACAAAAACACGTGACCCATAACGAGGCGCTGTTATTGCTGGACGCCGTCACCCAGTTGTCGGTCGTCGACGAGAGAGCGGCACCGCCGGAAGATCCCCGGGACGGGGAGCGTTTTCTCGTCGCGGCGAACCCGGGCGGCGCCTGGGCGGGACGCCAGGGAAGGATCGCCATCCGTCAGGACGGCTACTGGGCTTTCGCCTCGCCGAAGACGGGCTGGCGAGCCTGGTTCTCGGCCACCGGACGACTGAAGGTCTTCGACGGCGCCGCATGGCGGGATCTTCCCCTGCCCGAAAACGCGGAGGTCGCCACCCTCGGCGTTTCGGCTACCGCAGACGCAAATAACCGGATCGCGGTCTCGTCTCCCGCCAGTCTCTTCAGCCACGCCGGCGGCGGGCATCAGCTCAAGGTCAACAAGGCCGCGGCCACCGACACGGCAAGCCTGCTCTTCCAGTCCAACTGGACCGGCCATGCCGAGATGGGCCTTGCCGGCAATACCGACTTCTCCATCAAGGTCAGCAGCGGCGGCGACTGGAAGACGGGCCTGACCATGGACGGCGCGGGACGGGTGAGGCTCCCAAACCAGCCGGTAGCCCGTGTTTTCCGCAGCGGCACGAGCTTTGCGCCGACGGCCGGCCAGCAGAGCGGCGTGACGGATTTCGGCGTCAATCAGGGCGGCTTCACCCTAGGCGCGGCCCAGGCGGCCGGCGGCAATGCCCTCGTCGTCCCGGCCGGCGGGCTCTACGCGCTCTCCCTCGTCGTCGCCGTCACGACGTCCTCGGCATACGGTGTCGCAATCCTGCGCAACGGCAGCCAGACCCTCCTGTCCCTGAATGGACCGGCCGGCAACGCGGCGACCCTGGCAGCCTCCGCCATCCTCCAGTTCGATCAGGGGGATACCGTGACTTTCAGCCATTCCGGTACGGCCACGATCGCGCTCGGAAACGGCAGGACCATGCTGTCGCTGGCGATGCTGTGAGGCGCGAAAACACGCATTCCAGCCTTCCGGATGTGCAATTTTCGCACATCCGGACGGCAGCGGCGCCTACGTCTTTTGGTGGAGTTATTGCTCGTAGTATCTGTTTTATAATGTTTTTTAGAAAATCCTCGCAAACAGATACGACCTTTGCGCGATAGGTCACATTTGCCGCGTCTATTTAGTCAAATGTTAAAACTGCGGGTCTAGGCTGATCGACGTGGTCTTGTGTTGTGTAGAGAGTTCCAATGACCGAAATGATCCGTCCACGAGTTAAATATGTCATCGGCCCCGATGGCAGCCCGCTTACGATTGCGGACCTTCCGCCGGCCAACACGCGCCGCTGGGTCATCCGTCGTAAGGCAGAGGTTGTCGCGGCTGTGCGCGGTGGCCTGTTGAGCCTGGAAGAGGCCTGCGAGCGCTATACGCTGACGGTTGAGGAATTCCTGTCCTGGCAGTCTTCGATCAACGACCACGGCCTGGCCGGCCTGCGGACGACACGCATCCAGCAGTATCGCCACTAACCGCAATATTCCTGTTGCCAGGTGGCGGGATCGTCGGTTTCGCCACCCTTTGCATTCTCCATTTTCAGGTCGCCGTCCCACCTCGCATTCTGACCACCGAGGGAAAGACGGCAGCAATGACGGCGGAAGCCGCATAGCACCAGAAGCCAGGCAATGTGACGGCATTTGCGAAGCCACTGGTTTTCGCCGCGAATATCACGATTGCCACCAGCATCACGTCCATCATCGACCATTTGGAAAGATGCGGCATCGCGCGGCGGAGCAATCCCGGCGGGCCGGCATTGCGGCCGAGTTCCGCGCCGAGCGCGGCGATCTTGCAAGCCGGAAAGACGATCGAAAAGGCCGCCACCAGGCTGGCCAGTCCGGGATTTCCATCGGCCCATAACCCTGCGACCACCTGCAGCAGCGACGGCTCGTCGCTGAAGAAATAGAGCCGCTCCAGCCGCACGATCGGCAGGACGAGGCCGAGCACGAGCAATGTGCCCGC
>JBQGDG010000157.1:0-10396 GCA_052038935.1 Neorhizobium sp.
TGACACGCGACGTGTCCCGTTCGGTGTGTTTTTCCGCGCAACTCCGGTCCGTCTACTGCGACCGGGACTTATGCCCCTTGCGGGGCTGCACCGGCCGGGATGTGTGCGACACACGCACGCCCTCCCATACAGGAGGAGGCAGACCATTTTCTGCGCGGCCCCGGCCGTTCCGCCTGCATCAGGGCGGCCCGGACGATCACCGGTCCCGCCTCGCCGGCAATGCAGACCGGTGTAGCCGAAGCGGAACGGCGCCATTCTAGGCACGGATCGGAAGGGTGGGGATGAGCGAGGCGGCAAGTGACTGGAATCGCTCGGGCAGGGTGCCGAAACGTGCCCGTTTTTTCTGTCGCGGACGCGCCTTCCGGACCCGGCCCGCCGGTGGATGCCGGCACGGCGGGTTGGTTTCCTACCTCTTTTGCCGTATAACCCCGCCATCGTCGAGCCTCGGCGGCTGGGAGATGATTGAGCTCTCGCAGATACGAGGAGTTCGGGACATGAAAAAGACCCCCGACGCTTTGACAGAGAAGCAGCGATCCGAAATCTTCGAAGAAGGCAGGCGAGCCGCCATCCTCAGGCGGAGCCCTTTCACCTGCCCCTATATCGAGGACGAGAGCGAGGACCGCTTCATCTGCTGGACGGACGGATATCGATCAGTGCGCATATAGGGTGGCTACCCCCGCCTAACGAATGGGTGGGCGGGGGAGGCTTTCCCCTGTATATTAGCATCATGCACTACCGGGACGACGAGGACGATTTCGACCGTATCGAAAACAGCAACCTGCCGCCCCGGCTGGCCCATATCCTGCTGACCAACGGCATCACCCGGTTTTCGACGCTTGCAAGGATGAGCGACGCGGAGATCCTGCTCCTGCGAAACATCGGACGGGATTATCTCATGGAGATCCGGGCGCGCCTCGGCCGCTGACATCGGCGCGGAATTTCCGGTGACGCGCACCTTTGCCGGCCCGCTGTTATCGCTGGAGCGGTGAGCCCATCCCGCATGACAGGCTGCGGAGCCCGCGCGGTGAGCGCCGACCGCGTTCGTTCGGCCGCATGCCGATCCGGCGCGGTGGAAAGCTCCGGGGCAACGGGCCAGCAGGCTCGCCCAGCCTTGCTTCCTGTGAATAGCAGCTTTGCGTTGCAATATATTAGCAAGAAGTTTGCTGCATTGCGGCAGAGGTGTCGCTATGAGGATGCATCTGCCTCTGGACGGGGCAATTGTTCATTTTCATGGAGGCATTGATGCTGGGTAAACGCGTTCCCCAAGTCACTTTCCGCACCCGCGTTCGCGACGAAGCCGTCGGCGGTCCGAACCCCTATCGCTGGCAGGACGTCAGCTCGGCCGAATATTTCGCCGGCAAGCGCGTCGTGCTCTTCTCGCTGCCGGGCGCCTTCACGCCGACTTGCTCGACGTTCCAGCTGCCCGATTTCGAAAAGCTCTTCCCCGATTTCCAGGCGGAAGGTATCGACACGATCTATTGCATGTCGGTCAACGACGCCTTCGTCATGAATGCCTGGGCCAAGAGCCAGAACCTCGAAAACGTCAAGGTCATTCCGGACGGTTCGGGTGAATTCACCCGCAAGATGGGCATGCTCGTCGCCAAGGACAATCTCGGCTTCGGCATGCGCTCGTGGCGCTACGGCGCCGTCGTCAACGACGGTGTCGTCGAGCAGTGGTTCGAGGAAGAAGGCTATTGCGACAATTGCGAGACCGAACCCTACGGCGCGTCCTCGCCGCAGAACATTCTCGAAAACATCCGGGTCATGAAGATCGCTGCCGAATAAGGCCGGTCCAGACCGTCATTCCATCCGAAGCCCGGCCTTGCGCCGGGCTTTTTCGTCGCCGGGCCGATCTTCCGCTTGTGTCCGGCCGAGCGGTTGGCGATGATGTTCCCTCAACAGCAAGACGGGCCAGCCATGCAGCATATCCATTCCTATCGCCCCGCCGGCGAAGTCACCGATCCGCCGATCGATAGCGTCAGCCTGCCGCACGACCTTCGCCACCTGCGGCGCAAGCTGCTGCATCTGTCGAACGGCGACATGGTGATGCTCGACCTGAAGGATGCTGTATTGTTCCGGCACGGCGACAGGCTGGTGCTCGACAACGGCGACACGATCGAGGTGCAGGCGGCGGCGGAAAAGCTTTTCGAGATCATGCCGCGCGATACGCTGCATCTCGTCGAACTCGCCTGGCATCTCGGCAACCGGCACCTTCCGGCGCAGATCGAGGAGGGCCGCATCCTCATCCTGCGCGACCACGTGATCCGATCGATGCTGGAAGGGCTGGGCGCCACGGTTCTCGATGTCGAGGAACCGTTCCAGCCCGTGCGCGGCGCCTATCACGCGCATGGTTCCCATGGCGGGCACTCGCATGGTCACGATCACCACGACCATGGCGATCACGGCCACCACCATCACGACTGATTTCGGATGGCCGGCGAGGGGACGAGAGGCGATCGGGGGGAGAACGGATCGCCGGGCGTTGGCCCGGCACCGTCCGTGCCCGCCGATACGAGGGCATTGCTGAAACTGATGGCCTGGCTTTCTCCGGCCTTTCCGATCGGCGGCTTCGCCTGGTCGGGAGGGCTCGAACGCGCGGCGGTCGACGGCCTCGTGAAGAATGCCGAAGACCTGCGGGAGTGGCTTGCGACGGTGCTGACGCACGGTTCGCTGTGGAACGATGCGGTGCTGTTTGCCGAGGCGTGGCGACGGGGGCTGGATCCGGGGGCGATGGCGAAGTCCGGGGAGGCCGGGGCGCTCGAGGATATCGCGGCGCTCGGACTTGCGCTGGCGGGCTCGGCCGAGCGCTATGGCGAAACGCTGTCGCTCGGGACGGCTTTCGTCACCGCCGCATCCGCATGGCCGCATCCGGTGCTGGAGCGGTTGCCTGGAGACGTGCCGTTTCCGGTGGCCGTCGGCGCCGTGGCGGCGGGGCACGGCGTGCCGCTGTCCCAGGCACTTGCCGCCTGGCTTCATGCGGCGGTGTCGCAGGCCGTTTCCGCCGGGATCAGGCTGAGTATCCTCGGACAGGCGGACGGCGTGGCCATCCTCGTTTCGCTGGAGGGGCGGATCGAGGCGGTTGCCCAACGGGCGTCCGAGGCGACGCTCGAGGATCTCGGCGGCGCGGCGGTGCAGGCCGAGATCGCATCGCTCAGGCACGAGACGCAGCATTCTCGGCTGTTTCGCTCCTAGCATCGGGTGAGGGTTGCGCGAATTCCTCCGCGGTCGGTAAACCCGTCTTCGAACAGGTCCCTTGCCGCCGGGCGCACCCCCGGCATCTTGCCCATTGCGCCCCCGTGCCGCCGCGTTATTCTCGCTGCAGCATATCGAAAGGGCATTTGATGAAATCGGCAAACGGACCGCTACGGGTCGGAATCGGCGGGCCGGTGGGTTCCGGTAAAACGGCGCTTACCGAGAAGCTCTGCAAGGCGATGCGGGACGACTATTCGGTCGCCGTCGTCACCAACGACATCTACACGAAAGAGGATGCCGAAGCGCTGGTGAGGATGCAGGCGCTGTCCTCCGACCGTATCGTCGGAGTGGAGACCGGCGGCTGCCCGCATACGGCGATCCGCGAGGATGCGACGATCAACCTGCAGGCGATTGCCGGGCTTTCCGAACGGATCCCCGATCTCGACGTGGTGTTCATCGAATCGGGCGGCGACAACCTGGCGGCGACCTTCTCTCCCGACCTCGCCGACATCACGATCTACGTCATCTCCACCTGCCAGGGCGAGGAGATCCCGCGCAAGGGCGGGCCGGGGATCACGCGTTCCGACCTGCTCGTCATCAACAAGAAGGATCTGGCGCCCTATGTCGGCGTCGATATCGACGTGATGGACCGCGATGCGGGCCGCATGCGCGAGATGAAGCCGCATGTATTCACCGACCTGAAGCGCGGCGAGGGCGTCGGCCACATCGTCGAGTTCCTGAGGCGGCAGGGCGGGCTCTAGGCTCGGGAAGATCGCCGGCCGGCGCGCTCTTCGGCCGGCCTCCATCCGCCGTGTAGACGCGTTGCTGCAGCCCTTGCGGGGCGGGCCCAGCGCCTGTGCCGCCGCCGACGGTCAGATGTCCCTGAGCGCCTCGACATCCTCGACCTGGATGACCCGGCCGCGAACGGTGACGCCGACCCGGCGCAGGCTGGAGAAGGCGCGCGACAGCGCTTCCGGCGCCAGGCCGAGCATGCCGGCCAGCAGGCTCTTCTGGAACGGCAGGCGGATCGAGGCCGGGCCGCCGTCGACCGGGCAGCAGCCGAGGATATAGTTGGCGACCCGCTGCGGCGCGGTGAACAGCCTGTCATTGGCGATGCAGTCCATCGTTCCCTGCAGGTGGCGCGAGATCGAGGCGATCAGCGCGCCGGCGATCTCCGGTTCCTGCCGGATCAGTTCGCGCACGGCCTGCATGTCGAAGCGGGCGATGGTCGTCGCCTCGGCCGCCTGGGCGTGATAGCGATAGGTACCGTCGCCGAACAGCTGGCAGTCGGCGAAGGTATCGCCCGGCGGGCAGATCATGATGTCGGCCTCGCGCCCCTCCCGACTGAGCCGGTAGAGGCGGACATAACCGCTCAACACGCAGAAGAACGCGTCCGCCGGCTCGCCCTCGCGCACGACGAACTTGCGCGCCTGGACCGTGCTGATCGTCATTACCGACATCAGGCGCAGAAGGGCGCCATTGCTCAATCCGGCCAGGAACGGCGCCTGCATGAGCATGGCGCGATCCCGGTGGCTGAGTTTCAGGTTGCTGTTCATCCCCGCCATCTTTCCCCTGTGCGGCCGCTGAGCAAATCACGGCGCCAAAATACGGCCTTGGCCGAGGAGGGGATTGATATTGATCAACTCATGTCACAATTCGCATTGGACTTTGGGATGAGACGGCCGCGTCACTCCGCGGCGATGGGCGGCAGGCGCAGCACCCGGTGGCTGGCCTGGGCGCCTGCCTGCGCGACCCGCTCATCCGTATCGCCGCCGTTCTCGATGCGGGCAACCCGCTGCTCGAGATCCGACAGGGCCCGGCCGCTGCGGCGCGCCTCATGGGACAGCATCTCCGTCGACAGGACCTCTTCCTCCTCCTCCTTGCGGCCGACGAAACGGCCGAAGATCCTGCCGAGCAGGCGCGACAGGTCGTCCATGATGAGGAAGAAGGAGGGCACGACGACGAGCGACAGCACCGTCGAGACGATGATGCCGCCGATGACGGCGATCGCCATCGGGGCGCGGAAGGAACCGCCTTCGCCGACGCCCATGGCCGACGGCAGCATGCCGGCGGACATGGCGATCGAGGTCATGATGATCGGCCGGGCACGCTTGCGGCCGGCCTCGACCATGGCGTGGACCCGTTCGAGGCCGTGACGCTTCATCTCGATGGCGAAATCGACGAGCAGGATGGCGTTCTTGGTGACGATGCCCATCAGCATCAGGATGCCGATCAGGACCGGCATGGACAGCGCGTTCTGCGTCAGGATCAGCGCGACGGCGACGCCGCCGATGGCGAGCGGCAGGGAGAAGAGAATGGTGAAGGGCTGGATGACGTCCTTGAACAGCAGGATCAGCACGACGAGGACGAGAAGCAGGCCGAGCAGCATGGCGTTGCCGAAGCTCTGCGTCATTTCCGCCTGCACCTTGGCATCGCCGCTTTCGGCGAGCCGCACCGTCGGCGGCAGCTCGGTCTCGTCGACGATGCGCTTGAATTCGGCGGTCGCCGTGTCGAGGGCGGTGCCGAAGGGGACGTCCGAGCCGATGGCGACGACGCGGTTGCGGTCGTTGCGCTTGATGGAGCTCGGGCCTTCGGCATAATCGATGTCGGCGACGCTGTAGAGCGGCACCATGGTGCCGGACGAGGTCTTGACCTTGAGATTGCGGATCGCCTGCAGGTCGCGGCGGACGTCGAGCGAGGTCTGGACCCGGATCGGGATCTGCCGGCTGTCGAGCGAGATCTTGGCGAGATTGGCGTCGATATCGCCGATCGTGGCGACGCGCACGGTTTCGGAAATCTGCTGCGGGGTGATGCCGAGCCGGGAGGCTTCGGCCATGCGCGGGCGGATCTGCAGTTCCGGGCGGGGCAGGGCGCCTTCGGAGGAGACGTTGACGAGAATGGACGAGGCGCGCAGCTTCGATTCCAGCAGGCTGACGGCGTCGTTGAGGTCGTCCTCGCTGGACGAGAGGAAGTTGAACGAGAGCTCGCGTTCGGCGCGGTCGTTGACCTTGGAGATGCGCACGTCGGGGATCGAGCGCACGGCGGCGAAGATGTCCTTCTCCACGTCCCATTGCGGGCGCGTGCGGCCGTGTTCGGGGATTTTCGGCAGGGACGGGCCGATCAGCGGCAGCGAACCGAGCCCCTTGTTGACCAGCGTCTTCACCAGCGAGTGGTCGATGTTCCGCAGGATGATGCGCACGGTGGAACGGCGCAGCTCGAGGTCGCCCTTCGGCGAGGCGCCGCCGAGGACGAAGACGCTCTCCACCCCGTCGATACCGCGGACGGCGTCGTAGATCGTCGTGCTCGTGGCGGCGGTTTCGTCGAGCGTCGCGTTCGGCGGCAGTTCGACGGAGAGAACGACCCGCGAGCTGTCGTCCGGCGGCAGGAAGGAGCCGGGGACCTGGCTCAGCAGCATCATCGACCCGAAGAGAAAACCGATCGCGGCGATCAGCGTCGCGTATCGCCAGTACCATTTGCGGGTCGTGCCGGTGACGAGGCGGGTATAGGCCTTCATCAGCCAGCCGTCATTGTCGTGATGGTCCTCCATCGCGTCTTCGGCACGCATCAGATAGGCGGCCATCAGCGGCGTGATGAGACGCGCGACCGCGAGCGAGAAGAAGACCGAGAAGGCGACGGTGAGGCCGAACTGGATGAAATACTGGCCCGGAATGCCGGGCATGAAGGAAACCGGCACGAAGACGGCGATGATGGTGAAGCTGGTGGCGATGACGGCGAGCCCGATCTCGTCTGCTGCCTCGAGTGCCGCCCGGTAAGGCGTCTTGCCCATCTTGATGTGGCGGGCGATGTTCTCGATCTCGACGATCGCGTCGTCGACGAGAATGCCGGTCGCCAGCGTCAGCGCCAGGAAGCTCACGAGGTTCAGCGAGAACCCCATGATGTCCATGATCCAGAAGGTCGGGATCGCCGACAGCGGCAGGGCGACGGCGGCGATCAGGGTGGCGCGCCAGTTTCGCAGGAAGAGGAAAACGACGATGACGGCGAGAATCGAGCCTTCCATCAGCGTGTGGAGGGCGGCCTCGTAGTTTCCGTAGGTGAAATAGACCGAGTCGTCGACCATCTCGATGGCGACGTCGGGATGGCCGGTGCGGATCTTGCCGAGTTCCTCGGCGACCGTCTCGGCGACCGAGACCTCGCTCGCACCCTTGGCGCGGAACACCGCGAAAGTGACGGAGGGCGTGCCGTTGAAGCGCGAGAAGGACTTCGGCTCCTCGTAGGTATCGGTGACGCGGCCGAGCTCGGACAGCTTGACGAAACGGCCGTTCGGCAGGGCGATGCTCGTCTCTGCGAGCTGCGCCACGTCGCGGGCATCGCCGAGCGTACGGATCGTCTGTTCGTTGCCGGCGACCTGGCCGCGGCCGGAGCCGAGATCGACATTGGTGCCGCGAAGCTGCTGGTTCACGTCCGCCGCGGTGATGCCGTAGGCATCGAGCTTGGAGGCGTTGAGCGACACGCGCACCTCGCGGTCGGCGCCGCCGTAACGGTCGATGCGGCCGATGCCCGGCTGTCCCTGCAATTCCCGGGTGATCACGTCGTCGACGAACCAGGAGAGTTCCTCGAGCGTCATGTCGGGCGAGGAGACGGCGAAGGTCTGGATCGCCTGACCCTCGACGTCGACCTTGGTGACGATCGGCTCCTCGATGCCGGCGGGAAGATCGCCGCGGATCTTGTCGATCGCGTCCTTGGTGTCCTGAACGGCCTCTTCCGTCGGCTTTTCGATGCGGAAGACGACCACGGTCTGCGACTGGCCGTCGGTGACGGTGGACTGGATCTCGTCGATGCCGCTGATCGAGGCGACGGCGTCCTCGACCTCCTTGGTCACCTGCATTTCGAGTTCGGCCGGCGAGGCGCCGCTCTGGGCCACCGTGACGGAGACGACGGGTACGTCGATATTGGGGAAACGGGTGATCGGCAGCGCATAGAAGGACTGGATGCCGACGAACATCAGCAGCACGAAGCCGAGCATCGGAGCGATCGGATTTCGGATCGACCAGGCGGAAAAGTTCATTGTCGGGTCTCCGGTCAGTTCGCCGCGGCGGCCGGCTCGGCCCTGACGGGCGCGATACGGTCACCGTCGCGAACGAAGGCCCCGGCCTTGGCGACGACGACGTCGCCGGCCGCGAGGCCGCCGACGATCTCGACGAAACCGCCGTCCTGGAAGCCGATCTCGATCGCCACCTGCCTGACGACATCATCCTCGACCCTGCGGGCGAAGGAGCCTTCGCGCGCCGTCGTGACGGCCGAGAGAGGAAGCGCCAGAGCCTCGGTCTCCTCGACGATGATCGAGGCGCGGCCGTACATGCCGGAACGCGCGCCGCTGTCGGCATCGATCTGCACATGGACCGAACCCAGCCGCGTCGTCGGATCGACGGTCGGGGACACGAGGCGCACGCGGCCCTCGATCTCGCGCCGGCCACCGGCGACGACGACGACCGCCTTCTGGCCGACCCTGGCCTTCTGGATATCGGTTTCGGAAATGTCGGCGACCAGTTCGATCGCGCCGTCCCTGATGACGGTGAAGAGCGGATCGCCATTGCCCGAGGCGATGGCGCCCGTCTTGGCGTTCTTGACGGAAACGATGCCTGCCACGGGCGACTTCACGCCGGTGCGGGCCAGCTGCAACTCGATATCGGCAATCTGAGCCTCGACGACGCGGACATCGGACTGGGATACGGCGACGGATTGCCTTGCCGCGTTCAATCGCGCACGGCCAACCTGCGCAAGGGCATTGGCCTGTTCAAGCTGCGAGATGGTGCTCGTGCCGTTCTGGCTGAGCTTGCGGGTGCGGTCACGCTGGCGGATGGCATCGTCGAGATTGGCCTCGGCCTCGATGACCTGCGCCTCGTATTGCGCGACGGCGGCCTCCGCCTTCGCCTTGTTGGCCTCATACTGGCTTTTCTGCAGGACCAGGGCGTCGTCGTTCAGCGTCGCCAGCGTGTCGCCGGCCTTGATCTCGTCGCCGACATCGGCGTTGACGGACCTCACCGACAGTCCCTCGACGAGGGGCTGGACGAAAATCTCGTCGATCGGGCGGATCGTGCCGGTCGCGACGATCCGGTCGACAAGCGGTCTGGTCGTCGCTTCGGTGACGATGATCGAGGGAAGCTTCGCATCGCCGACAGCGGGCCGGCCGGGTTCCTGGGCAGACAGCGGCGAGCCGGCCGTGCAGAGCACGAACACCAGCGGCAGGATCGATTTCAACCGGCAATCAGACATGGTCACATCCAAAATCAAGGGAGGCAGAACTTTGCCGTTCCGGCATCCATCCGTCACACTTCCTCCCCGTACGACGCTGGCAGAAGGCGGTTTCCGACATATGGCGGAAAAAATATATACGCCCTCGCTGATACTTCTACGTGTTCGGCGGTCTGCGATCAATCCGTCCGCCGGAAAGCGATGCCGGGAGCACGGCGAACGGAAATGCCCGGCCGACGGCCGGGCATGACATCGAGTTGCTGGCCGAGGTTACTTCGAAGCGGCCTCGGTGATTTCGCTGGTGAACGCGCCTTCCGGGGCCTTGCCGATGATCTTCTGGTCGGTCAGGGCCTTCACCGTGCGTTCGTAGGTGGCCGGGTCGAGCTTGCCGTCGCCGATCAGCTTGGCCACTTCGCCCATCATCCGCTTCTGGTGGTTCTCGTCCTGGCCACCGTTGTCCATGACGATCTCGGCGGCTTCCTCCGGATTGTCGATGGCGTATTTCCAGCCCTTCATCGAGGCGCGGACGAACTTGACCATGTTCTCCTTGAACTTCGGATCCTTGAGCTTGTCCTCGTTTACGTAGAGGCCGTCCTCGAGCAGGTCGTTGCCGAGCGCGGTGTAGTTGAAGACCACGAGATCTTCCGCCTTGAAGCCGGCGTCGATCGCCTGCCAGTATTCGTTATAGGTCATGACGGAAATGCAGTTGGCCTGTTTCTGCACGAGCGGCTGCACGTCGAAGCTCTGCTTGAGGACGGTGACGCCGTCGGCCCCGCCTTCGGTCGAGAGCCCGAGCTTGTTCATCCAGGCGAAGAACGGATATTCGTTGCCGAAGAACCAGACGCCGAGCGTCTTGCCCTTGAAATCCGCTTCCGTCTTGACCGGACCATCCTTCGGGCAGATCAGTTCGAGTCCCGATTTCTGGAAAGGCTGGGCGATGTTGACGAGCGGCACGCCCTTTTCGCGGGCGACCAGCGCGCCACCCATCCAG
>JBQGDG010000158.1:0-5084 GCA_052038935.1 Neorhizobium sp.
CTGGGCTACTGGGTCAGGGGCTCCTCCAAGATGGACTACAAGACCCGCTATCAGCCGCAGGAACACCTCACCGCACGGGGCTGGGAACGGTTCGAGACCGCCGCTACCGAACCGGCTCGTCCAGGCCGCGGTCGATGAACGATCACCGGAAAGGCCTGATCCTGACGGCCATCGGTGGCCTGGCGCTTTCCTTCGACGTCCCGCTCGTGCGTCTCGGCGGCGGCGGATTATGGGAGACGCTGACGCTGCGGAGCATGGCGACGCTGGCCGTAGCCATGATCCTCTGGCTGCTGATCAGGCGGCTCGATCCCCGAAATGCCGCGCTCAGACCGGGAAAGGCAGCATGGATCGCCGGCCTGTTCTACGGATTGTCGACGATCGCCTTCCTCGGCGGGGTATTCCATACAGCCACGGCCAACGTCGTCTTCATCGTGGCCTTTACCCCCATGTTTGCGGCCCTGTTCGGATGGCTGGCGCTGAACGAACATCCTTCACGATCGACCTGGATCACCATGGTCTTCATGATCGCCGGTGTCGGCCTGATCGTCTCGGGCGGGCTGGCGGCCGGCGAGCTGCTGGGCAATGCTGCGGCCGTGGCCGCGGCCATGCTTCTCGCCGCAGCGATCACGGTCGGCCGCAAAAGCCGGGCCGATCTCGGTCTCGTGCCGCTCGCGGCGACCATCATACCGATCCTTGCGGGACTGATGATGATGCAGCCGTCGGGCATCCCGTGGGTGGCGCAGCCTTTCTGGGTGCTGCTCGACGGAATGATCGTGCTGCCGCTCGCCTTCTGGTGCCTTGCGACCGGACCGAAATACCTGTCCGGCCCGGAAGTCGGAATGTTCTATCTTCTGGAAACGGTGCTGGCCCCCATCTGGGTCTGGCTGATCTTCAGCGAGGAGATCAACGGCCGTACGCTCGCGGGCGGCGCGATCCTCGTTCTCGCGCTGATCGGACATTCGCTCCATCAGATGCGAAACAAACGCGCGGGCGGGCTTGCCGCGACATAAGGGTGGCATTCAACACCCCTAATATGATAAAGTCTTATCTTTACTGTGGGGGGACAGTGAAATGAGCACCACCGTCATCATCCAGAAGTTCGGCGATATACATTGCCTGCCGTTGCCGCAGGAGGAACTGGATCGTCTCGGCTGGCAGGAAGGCAAGCAGATCGAGTTCTATTCCGATGCCCGCCATATCGAATTCTTCGAACCCGGGCGGGCGCCCGGAGCGGGTGCCAAGCCCCGGGCCCTCATCGCCGAAACGGTGATGAAAAACTTCTACGTCGCGCTCAGGAAACTTGCAAAGCCCTGATCAGCCCGCAAACTTGCCGCTGCGGGGGAAGCCCTTCGGAACGCTGCGGCCGGCTGCGGCGCGATCACCGATCCATTCCATGAGCTCGTCCCTGTTGCGGTTGAACGCGCGACCGGCACTGTCTTCCCACGAAAGGCCGGCCTCCATGGCGAAGCAGCGGATGTCGGAGATGCCGCCATCCTTGAAACGCTGCAGGCGCACACCCTTGCCACGGCTCATTTCCGGCAGCTGCGCAAGCGGGAAGACCAGCATCTTGCGGTTCTCGCCGACGACCGCGACATGATCGCCCGAAACCGGAACGACGAGCTTGGTCTCGTCCGGCATGGAGACGTTCATCACCTGCTTGCCCTTGCGCGTGTTGGCGACCATCTCGGTCTCCGAGATGATGAATCCGTAACCGGCGGTCGAAGCGATGATCATCTTGCGTTGCGGATCATGGACGAAGGCCGTCAGGATGTCCTGATCGTTTTCCATGTCCACCATGATACGGATCGGCTCGCCATGGCCGCGTCCGCCCGGCAGCTTGTCTGCACCGAGCGTATAGGCCTTGCCGCCCGTCGTGACGAGAAGCAGCTTGTCTGTCGTCTGCGCCGGGAAGGCGAGCTTGGGACCGTCTCCCTCCTTGAACGTCAGACCGGACGTATCCGAAACATGTCCCTTGAGCGCCCGGATCCAGCCTTTCTGCGAAATGACGACGGTGATCGGCTCCTTCTCGATCATCGCCTGCTGGATCGCTTCGAGATCGGCTTCCGGGGCTTCGGCGAACTGTGTCCGGCGCCGGCCGAGCTCGGTCGCCTTCGCATACTTCTTCTTGACGTCCTGGATCTCGATTTCGATCATCCGCCACTGCTTGTCGTCGGAGGCCAGCAGCGCCTCGATCTCGGCCTTTTCCCTGGTCAGGTTGTCGTGCTCGGTGCGGATCTCGAATTCCTCGAGCTTGCGCAAGGCACGCAGACGCATATTGAGGATCGCCTCGACCTGGATGTCGGTAAGCGACCAGCGCTCCATCATCACCGGCTTCGGCTCGTCCTCCTCACGGATGATGCGGATCACCTCGTCGATATTGAGATAGGCGACGAGAAGGCCGCCGAGGATTTCCAGGCGACGGTCGATCGCGGCAAGGCGGTGTCGCGAGCGACGGACGAGGACATCCTTGCGATGCGCCAGCCATTCGACCAGCACCTCGTTGAGCGCCATCACCTTCGGCACGCGCCCCATGGACAGGACGTTCATGTTGAGAGGAATGCGGCTCTCGAGCTCGGTCAGCTTGAAGAGCGATTCCATCAGCAGGGTCGCATCGACGGTACGGCTCTTCGGAACGATGACGATCCGGACATCCTCGGCGGATTCGTCACGGATGTCGTCGAGCAGCGGCAGCTTGCGGGCGATCAGGAGCTCGGCGATCTTTTCGATCAATCGAGATTTCTGGACCTGATAGGGAATTTCGGTGACGACGATCTGGTAACCGCCGCGGCCGAGATCCTCGATCTCCCACTTGGCACGAACGCGGAAGCCGCCGCGGCCGGTCCTGTAGCTTTCGATGACGCTCTCGCGGCTGTCGATAATGATGCCGCCGGTCGGCAGGTCCGGCCCCGGGATGAACTCGACCAGTTTCTCGACGGTCGCATCGGGATGCTTGATGAGATGCAGCGCCGCGTCGCAGAGCTCGTGGGCATTGTGCGGCGGGATCGATGTCGCCATGCCGACCGCGATGCCCGATGCACCGTTGGCGAGCAGGTTCGGGAAGGCGCCCGGCAGAACCACCGGCTCGGAATTCGATTCGTCGTAGGTGTCGCGGAAATCGACCGCATCCTGGTCGATCCCCTCCAGCAGGAGTTCGGCGACCGCCGTCATCTTGCTTTCGGTGTAACGCATCGCAGCGGGGCTATCGCCGTCGATATTGCCGAAATTCCCCTGGCCGTTGACTAGCGGATAGCGCAGCGAAAAATCCTGCGCGAGACGCGCGAGCGCATCGTAGATCGCCTGGTCGCCGTGGGGATGGTAGTTACCCATCACCTCGCCGACGATCTTCGCGCATTTGCGGAAGGCCGTGTTCGGTCGCAGCCCCATCTCGCTCATCGCGTAGACGATGCGTCGATGAACCGGCTTCAGCCCGTCGCGGACGTCCGGAAGAGCACGGTGCATGATGGTGGAAAGCGCATAGGCGAGGTAACGCTCTTCGAGCGCCGCCTTGAGGTCCACCTGCTGAATATTCTCGCCGCCGTCGTCGCCGGGCGGATTCACGATCTGTCCCATGCGCCTTGACTAGCTCAAAGCCCGATTCTCGGCAACAAAGCAGGCAAGCCAGCCTGTGGAGAACCTGTTCTAGCCGTCAGCGGCAATAGAGAGCCTTTACCACATCCAATAAAGCCATGGACGTTTCGAACGGGAGACCTATAACTCCGTTTGGTTTCTCGGGCAGGTTCCTGCTCCCCAGGAGGTTATTCATGCACCATGCTTCCAAGATCCGGCTGCTGGCCGCCGGCACCGCTCTGCTCATGCTTTCCGCCCCGGCTTTCGCGCTCGACGGCAACGACCTCGTCAGGAAGATCAATGCCGCGCTCTATGTCCAGGATGGCGCCGGTATCGTTCCCGGGTCGATCGAGGTCGACGGTTCGACGGTAACGCTGACCAACAGCCGCTTCGAACTCGGCGGCACCCAGGGCAGCATGCCACTCGGCACGATCGAAATGGAAGGCGTCGAGGAAAACGGCGGCGGCTACACGATCGAAACCGTCACCTTCGACAATATCGACGTGAAGCAGGACAAGGCGCAGATCACGGCCTCTGACATTTCGATGACCGGCGTGGCCGTGCCTGCCGACGTCAACGGCGACACGCTGGCATCCGTGCTTATCTATGACGAAGCCGAGATCGGGCCTGTGGAAGTCAAGGTGGACGGCAAGAACGTGTTCTCCCTTGGCTCGACAAAGCTGACCAGCGAAATCAGCGAGGACGACAAATCCGTCGGTTTCGACGTGCAGGTGGCCGATATCAAGGGCGATCTCAGCTCGATCCAAGACCCGAAGGCCAAACAGACGGTCAGCGATCTCGGCATCACTTCGCTCAACGGCAAGATCAGCATGGTCGGCAGCTGGGAAATGGAACGAGGCACGCTGGCGGTGGAGGAATATGCCTTCGACTTCGCCGATGTCGGCCGTCTCGACATGGCCTTCAGCCTTTCCGGCTATACGCTCGATTTCGTCCGCTCGGCAAACGAGACGGCGCGCGCCATGGAGGCCAATCCCAACAAGGAGGAAGCACAGCAGGCCGCAAACCTGGCGATGCTCGGCCTGATGCAGCGTTTGACCTTCAACAGCGCCAAGATCCGTTTCGAGGATGCCGGAATCACCAACAAGGCGCTCGACGTTGCGGGCAAGCAGCAGAACACGACCGGCGACCAGATGGCTCAGATGCTCAAGGCGATGACGCCGATGGTGCTGGCACAATACAATGTGCCCGAGTTGCAGAACATGCTGAGCCAGGCGGTGAACACCTATCTGGACAAGCCGGGCAGCTTCACCGTCACCGCCCAGCCGGCTGCGGCGGTACCCTTCCCGATGGTCATGGGTGCCGCCATGGGTGCGCCCAACACGCTGCCGGAAGTGCTCGGCGTCAAGGTGACGGCGAACGACTGACAGGTCGCTAAACCTCATGAGAAAAAGCCCGGGTCGTGCCCGGGCTTTTTCCTTTGTTCAATGCGCGGGCGAAACCGTCAGCGCCGGATGTTCCTTGTCGTGCAGCGCGAAGCGGTCGATCATGCTGGCGCT
>JBQGDG010000159.1:0-4235 GCA_052038935.1 Neorhizobium sp.
TTCTTGCGGCCGCCAGATGATGTTGGGCGAGTGGAAATCGCGCAGCAGCAGGTTCTTTTCGGCGCCGGCGAGTTCGCCGATCAGGCCGTCCCATATGGCGAGATAATCCCGGCGCTCCTCCTCGCTCGGCTGGCTGCCGCGAACGAAGGGCAGATACCAGTCGAGCAGCAGCCGTGCCTCCATCCTCATCGCGGTGGGATCGAAATCGGGAACGTGATGGACATGCCCGTCGGCGACGGGCAGATCCTGCCGCATTTCGTGGCTGTGCAGGAAGGCGAGGCAGACGACGCCTTCGCGGTAGCGCTCCGCGATCGGCCGTCCGTCCTCGTCGAGCACGCCTTCGCTGCCGAGATTTTCGAGAAGCAGGATCCCCTGTTCGTAATCGACCTGCAGCACCTCGGGCGCGACGAGACCGATGCCGCGCAGATAGTCGGAAACGGCCACGAAGGGATAGGCGTCCTCGGCGATATGCGCGACCTTGGGATAGGGCTTGCCGTCGAGGACCGGCGGTCCTTCCGGCCTTTTCGGCCAGTCCATCAGGATCAGCGTTTCGCCCGTTCCGGCGACGACCCGTTCATAGGCCCGCATCGAGGCGTCTCCGGTAAGGAACCGGCGTTCGGCCTCGCCGTGGCCGTGAGCCGCCAGGAACGCGCGGATCGCCAGTGTCCGGCCTATGCGCGAAAGCGCCGCCTGCGGTCCGGTGATCGTCAGTTTCCGGCCGCTGCCCTGATGTTCCAGCCGCAGGACGATGCGGTCGGCCGGCAGCAGATTGCCCGCCATCTCGGGCCATTCGACCAGGCAGATGCCGGAGGACAGCGCCTCGTCGAAACCCAGTTCGTCGAGTTCGGAGGAATCGGCGAGACGGTAGAGATCGAAATGGGCGACCGGAATGCGCAGGTCGTAGGCCTGCACCAGCGTGAAGGTCGGGCTCGGCACCTCGAGATCGGCATCGTCGGCAACGGCGCGGATGAGGGCGCGGGCAAGGGTGGATTTGCCCGCTCCGAGATCACCCGACAGGGCCAGGCAGTCTCCGGGCCGCAGCGCCAGCGCCAGGTCCTCGCCCAGCCGGATCGTGTCCTGTTCGCCGGCCAGCATCAGCGCGACGACCGCCGGGCTGGTCATTCGGCGGCGACCGAATGGGCCGTGGAGCCGGCCGGGATGCGGCAGGTGACGGTCGTGCCTTCGCCCGCCCTGCTGTCGATGCGGACATCGCCATGGTGCAGGTTGACGAAGCTTTCGACGATCGACAGGCCGAGGCCCGCGCCGCTGCGCTTGCCGTCCTTGGCCTGCGCCCGGAAGCGGTCGAAAACCGTCTTCAGCATGTCCGGCGGAATGCCCGGGCCGCGGTCGCGGACCGAGAAGAAGACGTTGGCCGGATCGCGCCAGCAGTTCAGCGTGATCGTCGAGTTTTCCGGTGCGAAATTCGTCGCATTGGTCAGGAGCTTGAGCAGGATCTGCTTCAGGCGCTGCTGGTCGGCGACGATCGATCCCATTCCGTTCGGCGCGATGATCTCCAGCGTCATGTTGTTCTCGTGCAGCCGGTCGGCGATCTGCATGGCGACGTCGTCGAGCAGGTCCTCGATCGCCACTTCCGCATATTGCAGCTGCATGATGCCGGCATCCACCGTCGCCAGATCGAGAATGTCGTTGACGATCGTCAGGAGGACGGAGGAGGAGGTGGAGATATGGTCGATATATTCGGCCTGCCGATCCGTCAGCGGACCGATGCCGGGTGTCTTCAGGAGGTCGGTGAAGCCGATGATGTTGGTCAGCGGCGAACGCAGTTCGTAGGAGACATGCTGGACGAAATCGTTCTTCAGCTCGTCTGCCTTGAGCAGCGCCTCGTTCTTCTCCTTCAGTGCCTTTTCGGCCCGCACGCTGGCGGTCATGTCGACGAAGGTCAGCATCGTCTGGGCGTTCGGCAGCGGCGTCACCGCATAATCGAGGATCAGGCCGGAATAGAGCTCGAACGTTCCCTGCAACGACGCGCGTTCGTCGTCGAAATTGGTCAGCGCCTGGGCAAACCGGCGCCAGCCGTCCGGCTCGTCGTAGGAGGCCGCGCAGGCGGTCTCGATCGACCGGATATGCGTGCCCGGCTTCGCCTCGTCGGCGGTGATGCCCCAGAGCGCGCGAAATGCCGGGTTGGAAAGGCGAATCCGGCCGTCCGGTCCGAACACGGCGACACCTTCCGACAGATGGTCGATCGTTTCGCCCTGGACCCTGACGAGCGTATTGTAGCGGGCTTCCAGATCCACCTGTTCGGTGAGGTTCTCGAACACCCAGGTCGCGCCGCCCTGCGGATGAGCGGTGGCGATGACCCGGAGCGTCTGGCCGTTCGGCAGATGCCAGGTATCGGTCCTGGTATCGAGGGACTGGTAGACGGCGAGCGCCGCATCCTTCCAGTTTCTCCAGTTGAGCTGTTCGGGCAGCTTACCGGTCGAACGCAGCCGGTCGAGGACCTCGTTATTGTCCGGCTTCGATTCCAGGAAGGGCAGTTCGAGGCCCCAGAGCTGCACGAAGGCCTGATTGTAGAACTGCAGCCGCCGGCCGCTGTCGAAGATCGCCACGGGCGTGGCGAGATGGTCAAGCGTTTCCGCGTGGCTCTTCAGGGTGCGCTTCAGTTCTTCGCGCACGGTTTCGGATTCCGACACGTCGACCGCCATGCCGGCCGAACCTTCGGGCGATACGATGTCGACGACGTCGAAGACCGTCCGGTTGCCGCGGACCACGGTCGAGACGCGGTCGTGGAAGGGCGACATCGAGGTCGCCGTCGCCTTGATCATCTCGCGGCTGATCGTGCCGAGCAGCTCGCGGCCCTCGGCAATCGCCTGGGCCGGGGTGCCGGCATCGACGGCGTCGCCGTAGGCGTGGTTGACCCAGGAGAGATGTCCCTGCGTATCGCGGCGCCAGACGGGTTGCTCGATCGTGTCGAGAAGCGACTGGAACACCGAGATGGAGCTTGTCAGCCGCTCCCGCTCGATCTTCAGCTCAGCCAGTTCGGCCCGCAGGTTGTTGAGCGCCAGGAAGCGGATGAAGGCCTTGCCGCCCGAGACGCGGCCCTGGACCTCGAGCACCTCGTCCCGGCCGGTTTCCACCACCATGTCGAAGCTGCGGGCATTGCCGCGCAGCTGGTCGATCGCCTTGTCGAGCTCGGCGGCGGAATTGCTGCGCAGCCACCGGCCGAAGGCGAGGAAGTCGCGGTCGGCCTGGGGTGCGCCCGTCTCGGCCGGAAGCTGGCCGAGCAGTTCGGCCTTCGACGATCCGCTTTCCCAGACGACGATGCGGCGATTCTTGTCGGCGATGAGGGCTTCGTATTTGGAGATCCGCTGCTGCGCGTCCGACAGCGCGCTGCGCATCTCCTCGGTCTCGGCCTCCATGTTGCCCCGCTGCCGGACGAGCCAGACGGCGGAAAGCAGGGCGGCCCCGAGCGCGCCGAGCACCACGGAGGAGACGATCACCTCGGCGGAGGAAAAGAGATGGGACGTCGCGGCATCGCTCTGCGCCGAAGCGGCCGCCGGCCACAGGACGAGCGCGGTGCCGGACAGAAGCGTCCGACCGAAGCCCGCAAGCCGCAGATAGGCGGAAGCGCCGCTCCCCGTCCGCCGAAAGGGCAGTCGGGTGGCTGACCGCTTCCGCGGGCCAAAAGATGGATCGGCCTGCTTCGACAGGCTCGTTTTTCTTACCGTCATGACCGGTGTGTCTCCGTCCAATTGCCGCTCATCGACAAGACATACCATTTCGCACCTTGCCCGAAGCCGATGGCTTGCCGAGGTTCGAATCAAGTCTGAAAACAATACTTCCTCCGCCAAAAGGCGGGAAGGGAGGCGCGCAAAAAAGAAGCCGCCGCCTTTGTCAAGGCGACGGCCACAAGATGTTGTGGATTAACCGGCTAGCAATTAGTAGCGGTAGTGTTCGGCCTTGAAAGGACCCTGCGCCGACACGCCGATATAGGAAGCCTGCTCTTCGGAAAGTTCGGTCAGCCTGACGCCAAGCTTGGCGAGATGGAGGCGGGCCACCTTCTCATCGAGCTGCTTCGGCAGGATATAGACCTCGTTCTTGTACTCGTCCTGCTTGGTGAACAGTTCGATCTGCGCCAGCGTCTGGTTGGTGAACGAGGCGGACATCACGAAGGACGGATGACCGGTGGCGTTGCCGAGGTTGAGCAGGCGGCCTTCCGACAGGAGGATGATGCGGTTGCCCTTCGGGAACTCGATCATGTCGACCTGCGGCTTGAC
>JBQGDG010000160.1:0-2027 GCA_052038935.1 Neorhizobium sp.
TCGTAAATGACCTGCGGCGGCGCGAGCTGCAGCAGCGAACCGCCGATCATCACGGCGACGCGGTCGGCCATGGACAGCGCTTCGGCCTGGTCGTGCGTGACATAGACGGTCGGCACGCCGGCGCGACGATGCAGTTCGACGATCTCGCCGCGGGCATGGACGCGCAGGTTGGCATCGAGATTGGACAGCGGTTCATCCATCAGGAAGACCGCGGGACGCCGGACCATGGCCCGCCCGAGCGCGACGCGCTGCCGCTGACCACCGGACATCTGGCCGGGCTTGCGGTCGAGAAGGTGATCGATCTTCAGCGACGACGCCATCTCGCGAACGTCGCGCTTGATCTCGGCGATCGCCTTGCGCTGCCCCGGAACGAGCGGACCGACCAGCGGAAGACGCTGCGCCCGTGTCAGGCGGCGCATGACCAGCGGCACGGCGATGTTCTGCGCCGCCGTCAGATGCGGATAGAGCGCATACGACTGGAACACCATCGCGATGTTGCGGTCGGCCGCCTGGATGCCGGTCACGTTCCGGCCGTCGATGAGGATGTCGCCGCTGTCGGCCCTGTCGAGACCGGCGAGGATGCGCAAGAGCGTGCTCTTGCCGCAGCCGGAGGGGCCGACCAGCGCGATGAACTCGCCGGGCTGCGCCTCGAGGCTGACGCCCTTGAGGATATCGTTGCCGCCGAAGGACTTGCGGATATCGCGAAGCGAGAGCGCGCTCATTCCGCCGCCTCCTTTTTCGCCGACTTCGGATAGACCTCATGGATGACGTCGTCGATGTAATGGGCGGTCATGCCCGGCACGGCAACGATCTCGCTCGTCACGTCGTCGCCGAACTGGTGGACGACCGCGCCGATCAGGCGCTCGCCCGGCATCTCGCGTTCCAGCTTGTCGATGACGAAGGCGGCGGACGGCCCCCAGACGAGCGAGGTATTCTCGAACCGGCCCTTCCAGGCCCAGTGAAGATGGCCGCTGGCGAAGAGCGGCACGTCATGGGCGGCCATCAGGTCGTAGAAACGTCTGCGCTGCGCCGGGCGGAAACCCCAGTAGCCGGTATCGCCTTCGTGCGGTTCGTCGACGAACAGCGGCTTGTGGGAAAACAGCGCCAGCCGGCGTCCGTTGCGCTCTTCGAATGTGGTCCGCAGCCATTCGAACTGCGCCTCTTCTTCCTCGTCCTCGTGACCGAGAAGAAGGGCGTTGAGCCCAACGAAACGCCAGCCGTTCGCATCCTCGACGAAACGGTCCCCGCCGGTCAGGTCGCGCCAACGCTTGAGACGCTCCGCATTGACCGGCTGATCGGAGCCCGGCAGATGACCCACGTCGTGGTTGCCGGGGACGATCAGCATGGGCACCGAAACCTGGCGCATCAGGTCCATCGAGAAGGCGATGTCGTGGTCATGATCGGCACCATCGACGGAAAGATCGCCCGTATGGATGACGAGGTCGGCCTTCTGGTCCTCGATCCAGGTCAGAAGCGGCGCCCAGTTGCCGTTGAAATGGGTCTTTTCCGGGCTGAAATGGGTGTCGGTGATCTGGATGATTTTCATGGGGCCGCTCTCGATTTCAAGGCCCCCGCATTTGGGGGGCAGCTGTTGGCGGCTTCTTTAGAGCGCTCCTATGTCAGGCCCGTAACAGGCCTTTCCATCCTCCTTTCATTTCGATCACAAAAGTTTCACGCTCTTCCCCGCCATGTTCGACGGCCCCCAGAATGGCGTGATGAAGAAGATGGCGTGTCGTATATCGACTGGGCTACGACACGACTTGTCGCTAATGTCCCCGCATATTCAGGAGACGGGCAATGGCAGAATTTCCAAACAAGGCAAAAGTGGTCATCATCGGTCTGGGCGGCATCGTCGGCGCGTCCATCGCCCACCATCTGGTCGAGCGCGGCTGGGACGACATCGTCGGCATCGACAAGTCCGGCATCCCGACCGATATCGGCTCCACCGCCCATGCCTCGGACTTCTGCTACACGACGAGCCACGACTTTCTCTCGGTCTGGACCACACAGTATTCGATCGATTTCTA
>JBQGDG010000161.1:0-3031 GCA_052038935.1 Neorhizobium sp.
GACGGAACTGCCGGACGGAGTTGCCGGGCGGCGCAGACATATCGGCACGTATCCGGGCGTCGTGGCGCCCGGATACCGGTCGGCGAATGCCGGGCCGCGATCAGCGGTCGGCGAGGAAGGTCTGTTTCTGGCTGCCGAGACCCTCGATGCCGAGTTCGACCACGTCGCCGGCCTTCAGGTAACGCGGCGGCTTCAGACCCATGCCGACGCCAGGAGGCGTCCCCGTCGAGATCACGTCGCCCGGATGCAGCGACATGAACTGCGACAGGTAGGAGACCAGGAAGGCGACCCCGTAGACCATCGTCTTCGACGAGCCGTCCTGCATCGTCTCGCCATTCACCTTCAGCCACATCGAGAGGTTCTGCGGATCGGGGATCTCGTCCTTCGTCACCAGCCACGGTCCCATCGGACCGAACGTGTCGCAGGACTTGCCCTTCGTCCACTGGCCGGAGCGCTCCGTCTGGAACGCCCGTTCCGACACGTCGTTGGTGACGCAGTAGCCGGCGACGTAATCCAGCGCCTCGGCCTCGGTGACATATTTCGCCGTCCGGCCGATGACGACCGCAAGCTCCACTTCCCAGTCGGTCTTTTCCGAGCCGCGCGGGATCGTCACATCGTCGTTCGGGCCGACGATCGCAGACGAGGCCTTCATGAAGATGATCGGCTCCGGCGGAACCGTCGCGCCCGTCTCGGCCGCATGGTCGGAATAGTTGAGCCCGATGCAGATGAACTTGCCGGTGCCGGCGACGCAGGGGCCGAGCCGCGGCGAACCCTCGACCACCGGCAGGCTCGCGACATCGATCGCGCCGAGCTTCGCCAGCGCCTCGGGGGCAAGTGCTGCACCCGACAGGTCGGCGACATGGCCAGACAGGTCGCGGATCTTGCCGTCACCGTCGACAAGGGCGGGCTTTTCCGCACCGGGGGCGCCGTAACGCAGGAATTTCATGGGAATAGTCCTTTCAGTTCATAACTCGTTCAAATCGCCTCGGCGGCAAATCAGTCGCTTCGCAAATCAGTCGCTTCGCAAGGACGCTCAGATCGACCAGCCGCCGTCGATACCGACCGCCTGGCCGCTCGTATAGGTCGCCCCCGCCAGATAGACGGCAAGGTCGGCGATCTCTTCCGGCGTGCCCAGACGCCCCATCGGCTGGCGGGCGATGAAGGCCGCACGCGCCTCCTCGTAATTGCCCTGCGCCCGCATCCGCTCTTCCAGCGACGGGCTTTCCACGGTGCCGGGGCAGATCGCGTTGCAGCGGATGCCGCGCGCCACGTAATCGGCCGCAACCGCCTTGGTCAGCCCGATCACCGCGGCCTTCGTCGTCCCGTAGGCGCAGCGGTTCGGCACACCCTTCGAGCTCGAGGCGATCGACGCCATGTTGATGATCGACCCGTCGCCGCGCTCCAGCATCCCCGGCAGAACGGCCCGGATCGTGCGCACCATCGCCCGCACGTTGAGGTCGAAGGCGAAGTCCAGGTCCCGGTCCGTCATCTCCAGAACCGTGCCGCCATGCACGACGCCGGCGCAGTTGAACAGAACGTCGACCGCGCCAACACCCGCGAAGAACGCAGCAACCGCACCATCGTCCAGAACGTCGAGACGCGCCGTCTCGATCCCCGAAACACCGGCAAGGCTCGACAAAGCACCCTCGTTCACATCCGTCGCCCACACACGGGCACCCGCAGCCGCAAACGCCAAAGCACTCGCACGCCCTATCCCCTGACCAGAAGCCGTTACAACGACAACCTTGCCGCCCAACCTACCTGTCATGTCATCTCCTTTTCCGCAGGACGGAAATCCGTCCCTCGCCGGTATCATTCCGCATCCGCTACCATTTCGAAAGGCCGTTGCAGCCGACCGCGGTACCCGCGACGTCATTAGTCGTTGTTTATCCCGATCGGCGCATCGGCGGCGATCACGCCCCGGTCCTTCAGCCGCGTCCAGAAGGATGGAGGGATCTCCTGTTCGAACCAGCCGACATTCGCCTTCATCTGATCAGCGTTGCGCGCCCCTGATACGATGGTGACCACGGCCGGATGCAATGCCGGAAACGCAAGCGCCGCCGCCTGCATCGTGACTCCTTCCGCCTCGCAGGCAGCCTCGATCGCTTCGACACGATCGAGAACCTCCGCCGGCGCGTCGGCATAGTTGAACTTGCGATTGCCTGCCAGAAGGCCGGAATTGAAGGCGCCTGCGACGACGATGCCGACCCCTTCGCGGTTGCAGCGGTCGAGCAACGGCAGGCTTCCCTGCTCGAGCAGCGTATAACGGCCGGCCAGCATCGTGACGTCGATGTCGAATTCGTCCATCGCTTCCGAGACCGCCTGCCATTCGTTGACGCCGAGCCCGATCGCCTTGACGAGACCGGCGGAACGCAACTCGCCCAGCGCCTTGAAACCGCCGCCCCTGGTCAGCTGATCCCAGTAATGTTCATGACGATCGCCGTGGGTGGCACGACCTATATCGTGAACGTAGAGGATGTCGGGTGCGAACACGCCGATACGCTGGCGGCTCGCTTCGAACGACCGCAAAATCGCATCATAGCTGTAGTCGTATCGGGGCCGGAACGGCAGTGGCGCGGCATAGGCGTCCTCTTCGGGGCCGACGCTTTCGTCCGGCACCATGTTGCGACCGACCTTGGTGCTGAGCACGTACTCGTCGCGCCGATGTTCGGTCACCATCGTGCCGAGCCGGCGCTCGGAGCGCGTGTAGCCATAAAACGGGGCGGTATCGAAGTAGCGGATTCCGGCATGCCAGGCCGTATCGAAAGCGCCGAGCGATTCCTGATAGCTCGTGACGCGATAGAGATTGCCCATCTGGGCGCAACCGAGCCCCATCAGCGTGAACGAAACATCGCGATTGCGCAGCCTGCGCCTGTCGGAAACCTTCATCATCTTTCTCAAATCCGCTCGTGATCGAAAAGGGAGCGTGCGGACGCCTGGCCCCGCACGCCCGCTCTGTCAGTAAAGAACGTTCTTGGCTTCGGGTTTGTCGATATTGTCCTTGGTGACGACGACGACGCCGGTATCGACC
>JBQGDG010000162.1:0-5676 GCA_052038935.1 Neorhizobium sp.
AGGGCGGCCGCTCGACGAAGCCCGCTCCCGCGGATTCCGGCAAGCTGACCCAGGACGCTCTGGCGCAGTGGGCGCTGAACAACAGCAAGGCGGGCGACGTCGCTTCGGTCAAGGCGCCACGCGTCGTCAACCGGACGCTGAACAGCGAATATTCGGCCGCTTACGGCAGCAGCGGGTTCAAGCCGGTATCGGCAACCGTCGCCATCGATCCCAGCCGCTTCAACTGATCGGTTCGCCCGAGGTTGCCATATGTGTCGGCGGGCCGTTGCGGCTGTAGATGAATGGCCTGCTGGATCATCCTTCGCTGCCGTCTCGTCCGAGCGCTGCGGCAACGGCGCGCGCCGCTTCCCGGCCGGCGACGATCGCTCCCTCGACATAGCCCGGAAATGACGGCGAGAGTTCGGAGCAGGCGAAGCGCAGCCGTGGCAATCCTTCAAGCAGCACGGTCTCTGCATCGATCGCGTCGAGATCGGTGATGACGTCGCTGTAGGCGCCGTCGCTCCAAGCGTCGTTCACCCAGTCGCGCACGACGACCGAACTCGGAGCCTCGGCTTCCGTGCCGAGCGCGGCCGCCAGTTCCGCGGCGACGAAGGCGACGAGTTCCGCCTGCGGTCTCATATGCCACTCGAATGCCAGCGGACCTCCCAGGAAGACGACGAGCCCGGAATAGTCGTCATGGCTGGCATCGCAGGCGTACATGCCCTGCGGTTCGCTCCACATCACCGAGCCGTTCAGCTTCCTGTCGCGCCAGAAAGGCGTCTCATACCCGAGCTGCAGCTTGATGGCACAGCCCGGTGCCCAGGCGGCAAGCGCCTTTTCCAGCCGTTCGGGCAGGGACGGGGTGATATGGATGCGGCGCGCCATGACGGGCGGCACGGCGAGGATGACATGGCGTGCGGTGAGTGCCCGTCCGTCGACATCCACCTCGACTTCGCCGTCCGTCAGCGTGACGGCGGTCGCGGGGGACGAAAGTCGCAGTCGCTCTCCCAGTTTGCCGGCGAGCGTTTCCGCCAGGCCATGCATGGTGTCGCCGAGAAACATCTCGAGTTCCGGATAGACATTGGTTATCCGGCGGTCGTTCGAGACCAGATAGGCCAGGCTTATCTCCTTCGGGGAGCGGCACCAGAGCCCTTTTACCAGCCTGCAGAAGGAGGCGGTGACATCCGCATCGAGGTCGGTCTGCCGGTCAATCCACTGTGCCACCGTCAGGTGCGCCAGCGACGGATCGCCGAGATCGACCGACAGCATCCGCTCGCGCAATGCGTCGACGCCGTTCCATATCGCTTCGCCGCGCTGCGGCGGGATGGCAGGCCTGTAGGATTGTCCGCCCTCGACATGGGAGCGGACCATGCGCGCACCGTTCGCTCTGGCCAGTTCGACGAGATGCGTCATGTCGCGGCAGAGAAACTGGCCGCCGGTATCGACCCGCCTGCCATCGTCCAGCCGGACCGATTCCACCCGCCCGCCGACACGATGGCGGGCTTCGACGACCACGACGTCGTGCCCGGCTCCCAACAATGTCACGGCCGCGGTCAGGCCGGTGAAACCTGCGCCGATTACGATGACGTCGTGGTCTGCCATGATGAACTCGCGGAAAAAATGAGCCGCCCGTGCTCGCGAAACGAAAAGCCCGCCATAAAGGCGGGCTTCGAAGCGATCGGATCAGGCGGCTTCTTCCTCGTCGGCGCCGGCGCCGGGGATCATGCCGAGGGCGCTCAGATAGGTATCGAGGATGAGATCCTCTTCCATGCGCTCCTGGTCGTCCTTCTTGCGAAGCGCGATGACCTTCTTCATGATCTTGGTGTCGTAACCCATTGATTTTGCTTCACCATAAACATCCTTGATGTCGTCGGCGATCGTCTTCTTTTCTTCTTCCAGTCTTTCGATACGCTCGATAAATGCGCGAAGTTGGTCGCGGGCGACGCCATGAGCATCAGACATCGGGGCCTCCTGATGATGAAAATGTCTCTGAGTGGTGGTCAACTGCCGAAAAGGCGCATCAAGGTCAAGGCCCAAATGCGACGATCAGCCATGCGGCGGCTTGTTGATGTCGAATGCGGCTTTTTGAGCGTCGTTCGCTTCCGTCTGGTGAAGGTCCTTCCAGGCGTCGTAGGGCATGCCGTAGACGATCTCGCGGGACGCCTCCTTGGAAAGTGCGATGCCGGCATCCTCGGCCGCCTCGCGATACCAGTTGGACAGGCAGTTGCGGCAGAAACCGGCGAGGTTCATCAGGTCGATATTCTGCACGTCCGTGCGCTGGCGCAGATGGGCGACAAGGCGCCGGAAGGCTGCGGCCTCGAGCTCCGTCTGCTGCTGCTTGCTGAGTTCGGCCATGGAACTGCTCCTTTTAAACTGGTGGCGGATAAGGGCCGGTCCGCGACGGAAAGATCCTGTATTCGTGCAATATGGGGTCTTCGTTGATGCCGTTGAAGATCGGGGCCAGCCGCGCCGCCCAGGCATCCATGCCGGCCTCGTCGCCGATCAGGTCCTGGCGCACCTCGAGCAGCGCGTGGGGCAGGCCCCGCATCATGCAATGGCGATACATGGTGTCGCCCTTCAGCGCGCCGTCATAAGGTTCATTGTCGCCGACGACGATGTCGCCAGGCTCGCGCAGGCGCGAAAGCAGCGGGTGGACGGCGCGGTCGTCGCTGTCCCAAAGGACCGCGGCATGCCACGGCCTTGCGAATTCCTTCCAGAACGGAGTGAAGGAATGCAGCGACAGTACCAGCGGCGCGCGCGCCGAAGCGCCGGCCCTGGCGAGAGTATGCCCGACGGCGGCATGATAGGGACGATGGTATGTGTCGAGGCGAAACTGCCATTCTTCCGCTGTGATCGGGTGATTTGCCGGAATGACGGCGCCGTCGGAAATCTTCATGATCAGCGTCGGATCGTCTTCCCCGCGATTGGGATCGATCAGCAGGCGTGAGAAGCAGCCGAGCACTGCCGGGACGCCGAGCATGGCGGCCAGCCGCCGCGTCAGGCCTTCCACACCGATATCGTAGGCGATATGGCGCAGAAAGGCGGTGGCCGGCAGCCCGAGACTGCCGTATTCGGCAGGCAGGCGGTTCATCGCATGGTCTGCGAGCAGCACCATGCCTTTGTCATAGTCGCCGTCTATGATTTCAAACGGTAAGAAATCCTGCATGGGTGAGGCATGATCCTGAAGGGTGTCCGAGACGCGTGATGGCATGGTGACCGCCATGGTGCAAGGCTGCCGCGTCGCGTCCATCCGGCCCGATGGCGAAAGCGCCGGCCGACGAGTTCACGGGAAGGGGACCGGGAGCCGCCTATAATCGATTAGACCTTCGTTGACTTTCAAACCCGTCCGAGCGAGAAAGTGCGTCAAGAATAACCATGGAGTCCTGACGGAAACCGTGTCGAAAAAATCCCTGAAAATCTATCTTCGTGCACTTCTATCCGTTTCGGCGGGGACTTTCGCTCTATGTGTCGGCGGGCCGCTTCTGATAGCTTCCCCGGCTTACGCGGATTTCCGTGTGTGTAACGGTACGCAAAACCTCGTCGGGGTGGCGATCGGCTACCGGGCTCAGGACGGCTGGAACACCGAGGGCTGGTGGCAGGTGCCGGCATCGACCTGCGCGACCCTGATCGAAGGCGATCTGCAGTCCCGCTATTATTATCTTTACGCCGAGGATGCGGCCCGTGGTGGCCGTTGGACCGGTAATGTCAATATGTGCGTCGCGGAGAACGAATTCAAAATCGTCGGCGTCAACGATTGTTTCGCCCGTGGCTTCCAGCGCATGGGCTTCAAGGAATATGATACGGGCCGACAGGGCAGCTGGATGGTCCAGCTCTCCGATACGCCCGGCACGCAAGAAGGCCAGAATTGATGAGGCGTAACCGCAAAGTAAAGATCCTTGCCACGCTCGGCCCGGCCTCCTCCGAAGAGGAGATGATCCAGAAGCTGCACGAAGCGGGGGCGGATCTCTTCCGCATCAACATGAGCCATGCCAGCCATGATGTCATGCGGTCGCTCATTCAGCGCATCCGCGCGGTCGAGACCCGTTCCGGCCGGCCGATCGGCATTCTCTGCGATCTTCAGGGGCCGAAGCTTCGCGTCGGCAAGTTTGCCGAAGGCAAAGTGACGCTGAAGGTCGGCCAGACCTTCACGCTCGACAGCCGCGACGAACCGGGCGACGCATCCCGCGTCTACCTTCCGCATCCGGAAATCCTCGAAGCGGTGAAGGCCGGCGACCGCCTGCTCATCGATGACGGCAAGCTGGCGCTCAAGGCCGACAAGGCTGACGGCAAGAGCATCATCTGTACCGTGATCGCAGGCACCAGCATCTCCGACCGCAAGGGTGTCAGCCTGCCCGATACCCTGCTCGGCGTCGGCGCGCTCACGGAAAAAGACCGCACCGATCTCGATGCGGCGCTCGCCACCAACGAGGTCGACTGGATCGCGCTTTCCTTCGTCCAGCGGCCGGAGGATCTCGCCGAAGTGCGCAAGATCGCGCGTGGCCGCGTCGGCGTCATGTCGAAGATCGAAAAGCCGCAGGCGATCGAGCGGATAGACGAGATCATCGAGCTTTCCGACGCGGTGATGGTGGCCCGTGGCGATCTCGGCGTCGAAATGCCGATCGAGGCCGTGCCCGGTATCCAGAAGCAGCTGACGCGCGCCTGCCGTCGGGCCGGCAAGCCGGTCGTCGTCGCCACGCAGATGCTGGAATCGATGATTTCCTCGCCGGTTCCGACCCGCGCGGAAGTCTCCGACGTCTCTATCGCCGTCTTCGAAGGCGCCGATGCCGTGATGCTGTCGGCCGAATCCGCCTCCGGGCAGTATCCGGTCGAGGCCGTGTCGATGATGGCGTCCATCGCCCGCCAGGTGGAGCAGGATCCGCTTTATCCGAGCATCATCTACGCCCAGCGCGCAACCCCGGAAGCGACCGGCGCCGACGCGATCTCGCTCGCGGCGCGCCAGATCGCCGAGACGCTGAAGCTTTCGGCGATCGTCACCTATACGTCTTCGGGAACGACCGGCCTGCGCGCCTCGCGCGAGCGTCCGAACGTGCCGATCATCGCGCTCTCCCCGATCATCCAGACGGCTCGCCGCCTGTCGATCTGCTGGGGCATGCATTGCGTCGTGACCCACGATGCGACGGACCTCGACGACATGGTAAACCGCGCCTGCCGCATCGCCGTCACCGAAGGGTTCGGCAAGCCGGGCGACCGCATCATCATCTCGGCCGGTGTTCCGCTCGGAACGCCCGGTGCGACCAACATGCTGCGCATCGCCTATATCAATTCGGACGGCCAGACTGGCGTCTGACCCTCGCCGAATTGCGAATGACTGACCAGCGGCCGGAGAAATCCGGTCGTTCTGCTTTTGGCGAAGCGAGATGCTGTACGGCTGGCCGAGCCGGAGCGTGGTACCTGCCGTGCGCCTCGCGGGCCAGGCCATAGGTAGACAATCAGCGTCCTTCGATCGAAAGACCCGCAGCCGCGGGGTTCCGGATGCCCGATTGCGTGATGCGTGTTTCCGCCGATCGCGCCAGCGCCTGCAGGTCTCGATCGTGACCGGAGAGCTTCTCCATGGCCGCAACCGCCACATCGGTCACAACGTAATCGGGCTTGTGGCCGAGGCCGTGGATCGTGACCAGCTCCGATCCCGAGATATCGCGGGCAAGCCCTCGCGAATGGATTTCCTCCAGGACGATC
>JBQGDG010000163.1:0-4312 GCA_052038935.1 Neorhizobium sp.
TCCGCATCGGCCGGCGCCACGGGCGCAGACGCGAGCGCGGCAGCGCCCCTCGGATCGACGGAGATCAGGCGGTCAAGGTCATAGGCATGGATACGCAGCATGACGGCTCCTTTTCGGACCATTTGGTCCCCGGAGCCCGTATCCTTGCAAGCAAAGGATCAGAGCCCCGAAACGGCAGGTCTGTATATTGACGTCGAACTTCGACTGTCGGGGTTCATCTCGGTTGTCCTTTGAAAGAGCGGCGCCCGGGCGGGCCGTCGCTTCGGCGGTGAAATGGGCCTGTTCTCGGGGAAAGTCAATGGGGTAACGATGGCGGCGCATGGGCCGGATCAACCCACGCGGGAGCATCTTTTAAATTAGTCTATTCTAATATAGAGTGATTCCGTCGCCACGCCCGAAATCCTGTGGCGACTTGCCGAAGCCAGGCCTTCGGCCGGGCATTCCCCTGCCCGCTTCGACGTGGCATGCCCCCATAGGCCACCCGAGAAAGACCGCCGGTTTACTGGAACCGGCGGTTTTTTCGGATTCCGAATGGATCGCACGATCCCCGTATGCAATGACGGCCTGTGGGTCCAAACCATCCGGGGAGCGATGACCGACACCAGATTTCAGAAACATGTGCAGGAACGGCTCGCCATTCTCGCCGGCCTGCAGCTCACCATCGCGCGCGATGCGGCGGACATGAAGGTCTTTCACTTCGGAACGATCCGCCCGGCGCGTTCCGGCAGGGGAACGGTCGGTGCCTGCGCTCTGCATGTCCAATGCCCATGGCGCATCGTGTCCGACGATGCCGTCGTCACCGGCTCCTTCGACCGCTACGAGCCTGCCCACGATGCCGGACCCAACGACGAGGATACGCGGTCCGGCACGCTGCAGCGCGTCCGGCTTGCCGGCATTCTCCAGGGATATGACGAAGCCACCCGCAGCATGGTCAACTCGACCGACAGACTGGTCGTCCTGTCGATCGAAGCCGATCGCTACGGGGGGCTGACGATAGTTCTTTCGGGCGGCTACGGCCTTCAGCTCTTCCCGAGCGGATCGACCGGTGAAGACTGGCGGTTCTTCGAGACGGACGGCAAACCCCATCTCGTCGTCGAGGCAGGCCGCGCGGAAGAGATCGAATAGAAGCCGCCGGCATCCTGGCGGCGGCTTCGCCGGTCTGCCTTTTTAGACGAACTGGGAGAGGCCCGGCACCGATGCGATGACGGTATCGACGGTTTCGTCGCCGGCATGCTCGCGGGCGACCGCCATGGTTTCCTTGGCGAGGCCGGTGATCTCGCCCATGCCGAGGCCCTGGCTCATCAACTGCTGGCCGAGCGCCATGACGCCGCCGCCGAAGCTCGACATCAGGCCGCCGAGCAATCCACCGCCGCCGGCGCCTTCGCCGTTGAACTGGGCGACCAGTTCCGGCGCGCCGGGGATCGCCTCGATCATCCGCGCGACCGCTCCGTCGTCGGCCTCGCGCTGCAGGAAGCCGAGCATCATGCCGATCGCCTTTTCGGCGACATCGGGGGCAATGCCGACATTCTCGGCGACGCGGGAAACCAGTTCGTTCATCAATCTCTCCTCGAGTATCTGACGTGCACGTGTAGGTAATATGAGGGCATTCTTGGCGGAAGCTCGGGGTGAGCGCAAGTCCTGTCCGGGCTTGCCGCACCCGTGCATGTCACGGAAATCAGGCCGCGCGAAGCCCTGCGGCGCGAAAAAAATCGAGACGCCGCGGACGCGGTGCCTCTCACTTCGTGGCGGCGAAGAGAGAAGAGGCACGCCTTCACGGCGCGGCATTCTCAATCGCCGTTGCCTGAGGACGTCTCCCCGAGCGTGTCCGCCATGTAGGCGCCCCGCTCGCCCATCGGTCTCGGCTTGCCGGTGGTCGAATCGCGGGCGGTCTGATGCTCGAGCTCGGCGTTGATCTCTGCTCCGACGACGACGATGATAGCGGAAATCCATGTCCAGACCATGAAGCCGATCAGCGCTCCGAGCGTGCCGTAGGTGGCGTTGTAATCGGCAATGTTGGAAAGGTAGAAGGACACGCCGAGCGAGGCGATGAACCAGAACAGCGTGGCGAAGGCAGCACCCCAGGTAAGCCACCGCACCTTGGCCGGCTCGCGGCTGGGGCCGAAGCGATAAAGCGCCATGATGCCGGCGCCGACGAAGAGAAGCAGGACCGGCCAGCGGGCAAAACGGATGATGAGTTCCGCCCAGCGATCCAGCCAGAAGAAATTCATCACCGCCGGTACGACGCCCATGGCGATGATGATGACGATGGCAATGACGAAGGCCGCGAGCGTGAAGACGAGCGAGACGAGATTCAGGCGGACGAGGCTGCGCTTCTCCTCCTCCCGATAGGCGACGTTCATCGCCTCGAACAGCGCCTTTATGCCGTTATTGGCGCTCCAGAGCGCCAGCGCCACGCCGCCGAGGAGGCCGACCGAGAGGGTTGCGCCCCGCTCGGCCGTGACGGCGCGCAGCTGTCCGACGAAGATATCGAGGCCATCGGCCGGCATGATCGTCGACAGGAAGCCGATCCGGTCGGCGATGGCGGCGGGATCGGAAAAGAAGCCGTAGAGCGAGACGAGAACCGTGATCGCGGGAAACAGCGCAAGCAGCAGGTAATAGGTGACGCCGGCGGCGATCAGCGTCACGCGGTCCTCGGTGACGGCGGCGAACACCCGCCAGAAGACGTCGAGAAGGCCCCGACGCGGAATTTCCGACGGGCTGTCGGCGGCCCTGCCGCGATTTGCGCCATCCGCCGCGCGGTCCGCTCCGGCCTTGCCCGGATCAAGCGTGGTCTCGCCAGTCATCGTCCTGCCCCCATTCCACAGCGCGATTTTCACCCTGCGACAGGCGGCGGCGCGGCGGAAATCGTTGCCGCCTGCCGCAGCCCATCCTATAAGCATTTGAGAACAAACGCCGCGAGGGAGCGCATAGTTGCATGAGTGACGAAACCGGTAAGCTCTTCATCGGCGGCAGCCGCAAGCCCGACGACACGTTGAACAAGGCGGAGTTCCTCGACCTGAAATTCGGCAACCGCCACGGCCTGGTGACCGGCGCGACCGGCACCGGCAAGACGGTGACGCTGCAGATCCTGGCGGAAGGTTTTTCCAGGGCCGGCGTTCCGGTCTTCGCCGCCGACATCAAGGGGGATCTGTCCGGTGTCGCCGCCAAGGGCGAAGCGAAGGACTTCCTGCTGAAACGCGCCGAGCAGATCGGTCTGCAGGATTACGAATTCGAGCAGTTTCCGGTGATCTTCTGGGATCTCTACGGCGAAAAGGGCCATCGCGTCCGCACCACGATCGCGGAGATGGGGCCGCTGCTGCTCGCCCGGCTGATGGACGCCTCCGAACCGCAGGAAGGGGTGCTCAACATCGCCTTCAAGCTTGCCGACAAGGCGGGCCTGCCGCTGCTCGACCTCAAGGACCTCACTTCGCTGCTCAACTACATGGCAGACAATGCGAGCGAGCTTTCCAAGGAATTCGGCCTGATTTCCAAGGCCTCGGTCGGCTCCATCCAGCGGGCGCTGCTGGTGCTGGAACAGCAGGGCGCCGAACATTTCTTCGGCGAGCCGGCGCTCAAGATCTCCGACATCATGCGGGTCAATCCGAACAGCGGCTACGGCCAGATCTCGGTACTCGCCGCCGACAAGCTGATGATGAACCCGCGGCTCTACGCGACCTTCCTGCTCTGGCTGCTCTCCGAACTGTTCGAGGAACTGCCGGAAGTGGGCGACCCGGAAAAGCCGAAACTGGTCTTCTTCTTCGACGAGGCGCATCTCCTGTTCGACGAGGCGCCGAAGATCCTGATCGACCGCGTGGAACAGGTCGTGCGCCTGATCCGCTCGAAAGGCGTCGGCGTCTATTTCGTCACCCAGAACCCTCTCGACGTGCCGGAAACGGTGCTGGCGCAGCTCGGCAACCGGGTACAGCACGCGCTCAGGGCCTATACGCCGCGCGAACAGAAGGCGGTAAAGACGGCGGCCGACACGTTCCGGCCGAACCCGGATTTCGACTGCGCCACGGCCATCACCCAGCTCGGTACCGGCGAGGCGCTGGTCTCGACACTGGAGGCCAAGGGTGCGCCTTCGATGGTGGAACGGACCCTGATCCGCCCGCCGGCCGGCCGTATCGGGCCGCTCACCGACGGGGAGCGGCAGACGGTGATGGACAGGAGCCCCGTCCTCGGCGTCTATGACGAGGATATCGACCGCGAGAGCGCCTTCGAAATGCTCGCCGCCCGCGCCAAGCAGGCAGCCGATGCGGCGGCGGCAAGGAACGCGCGGGACGAGCTCGATCCCGCCCAGCCGGCCGGATCC
>JBQGDG010000164.1:0-7865 GCA_052038935.1 Neorhizobium sp.
GACCTACTGATTAAAAGTCAGTTGCTCTACCGGCTGAGCTACGCTCTCCCGCCGAAGCGCCGGGCGCCTCTCGAAAGTGCGCGGAACATAGGCAGGTCACCCCTTGCGGTCAACCCGCAAAAATACCAAAAAAGGACGAGACTACGCTTTTCGTCGCATCGGACAAAAGGTGATTGGTGTTGAAGGGCAATCGGCGCTAACTGCTGCGTCAAGTCCGAAGGTCGGAGCATTCCGTGTCCATTGCCGAAATATCCGTTTTCACAGCCCTGCTCGCAGGCACGCTGTCCTTCCTCTCTCCCTGCGTCCTGCCGCTCGTGCCGCCCTATCTCTGTTACATGGCGGGCATATCTGTCGACCAGTTTCGCGACCAGTCGGCGGCGCAGGCATCCGCGGCCCGTTCCGCGGTGCTGCGCTCGGCCTTCTTCTTCACTCTCGGCTTCGCTACCGTCTTCGTCATGCTCGGTGCCGGCGCCTCGACGATCGGCGTCCTTCTGCGCCAGCACCTGGATCTGCTGTCGAAGATCGGCGGGCTGATCATCATCGTCATGGGGCTGAATTTCCTCGGCGTGCTGCGAATCGGTATGTTGTCGCGGGAAGCGCGCTTCCAGGCGTCCGGACAGCCGGCGACGCTTTCCGGCGCCTACGTGATGGGGCTGGCATTCGCATTCGGCTGGACCCCCTGCATCGGCCCGGTACTCGGCGCCATCCTGGGGGTTGCCGCATCGCGCGATACGGTCGGCGAGGGTGCTGCCCTGCTCGCCATCTATTCGCTGGGGCTCGCGGTGCCGTTCTGGATCGCCGCAGGTTTCTCGGGCGTCTTCATGCGCTTCCTCGGGCGGTTCCGCCGCCATCTCGGACTGGTCGAGAAGATCATGGGCGTGTTCCTGATCGTCACCGGGCTCGCCTTCGTCTTCGGCTTCGTCAGCGCGGCGGCCATCTGGTTCCAACAGACGTTTCCCATTCTCATGCAGATCGGCTAAGCCGCGGATCAAACAGTCCAGGGCAAGTTCAGATCATGGCCGATATCGTCGCATTGCTGCTGCCGTTCTTCGGCCTGATCGCCATCGGCTATATCGCCGCCAGAGCGACCGGCCAGCCTCTGGAAGCGCTCGGCTGGCTCAACACCTTCATCATCTATGCGGCGCTGCCGGCGCTGTTCTTCAAGCTCGTGTCGCGCACGCCGGTCGAACAGCTCACGCGCGTGGATTTCATCCTGGCCGAGATCGGCGCCGTCTACCTCGTCTTCGCTGCGGCATTTCTCGCCGGATACCTCATTCGCCGCAATGCTTTCGCCGACTGCACCATCCAGGGTTTCACGGCGGCTTACGGCAATATCGGCTACATGGGCCCGGGACTGGCCTTGCTCGTCTTCGGCGAGGCGGCCGCCGTGCCTGTCGCGCTCATCGTCTGTTTTGAAAACGCCGCCCATTTCATCGTGGCGCCGGCGATGATGGCGGCTGCCGGCGACGACAGGCGTCCGGTCACGGCAGTAGCAGGCTCGATCGTCGCGAAGGTTGCCCTGCATCCCTTCATATTGTCGACGGTGCTCGGTTTCGCCGTCGCCTTTTCGGGATGGCGGATCCCCGCTCCGGCAGCGGCGCTGGTGGACTATCTCGCGCAGGCGGCGGCTCCCTGCGCGCTGTTCGCCATGGGTGTGACGCTGACGCTGAGGCCGGTCAGACGGGTACCGCCGGAACTGGCCTATCTCGCCGTCCTGAAACTGCTCCTCCTGCCGCTCAGCGTCTATGTCGTACTGTCGGTCGTCGGAAGTTTCGATCCCGTGTGGGTGCATACGGCGATGCTGCTTGCCGCTCTTCCGACGGCGACGAACGTCTTCGTCATCAGCCAGCAGTATCACGTCTGGCAGGAGAGGGCCTCGGCCAGCATCCTCATCGTGACACTGGCCTCCGTCGTTACCTTGCCGGCCTGGCTCTATGTCCTGTCGAGCGGTTTGCTACCGCCGGATCTCTTTCCGTAGAGCCTTCACGAGGTTCTTCAGACCGCGTCCCGGCTCGACGCCTTCCTGCATCAGGACATTCCTGAGCGGCGGAATGGCGTTGAGAACGTGCATGCCGGCAGCTCTCGCCATCTGGACGGGCAGGAAGTCGGTCAGCAGCGAGCGGTTCAGGAGATCGACGCTCAGCGTACGGCTCATGATGTCCGGTCGGCGACGGCTGTTGTAGCGGTCGCCCGCATCCGCGGCGATCGGGCGATCACGGACGGCCGACAGCAGTTCGGCGAGCGTCATGCTGTCGCGCAGCGAGAGGTTCAGCCCCTGCGCGCCGATCGGCGGAAAGGCGTGGGCGGCTTCTCCTATGAGGGCGACGCGTCCCTTGCCGAAACGTTCGGCCATCATGCTCGACAGCGGCCAGGCGCGCGCCGATGCCTCGACGGACACCTTGCCGAGAATCGACTGCATGCGCGTCTCCACTTCGGCGGAAAGCTCGTCGGGCGTGAGCGCGGCAAGCCGCGCGGCATCTTCGGGGCGGGAGACCCAGACAAGGCTCGACCGCAATCCCGGCAGCGGCACCTGGGTGAACGGACCGCTCTCGGTATGAAATTCCGTCGACGTGTTCGCATGCGGCAGCGCGTGGCCGAAATTGAGGACGACGGCGGACTGCTGGTAGGACCATTTGCGCACGCCGATGCCGGCGGCTTCCCGCGTGATGGAATTGCGGCCGTCGGCACCGATGACGAAATCGACGGTGATGACGTCGCCTTGCGTGAGCGAGATCGTCACTTTGTCGGTCTGGACGGCAATGCTGGCGGCATTCTCGGTGATTCGCGTGACGTTGGGCTCGGCTTCCAGGGCCTTGTCCAATACCGCGGCCAGCGCCTTGTTGGGGATGTTGTAGCCGAAGGCGGCGAGGCCGATATCCATGGCGCGGAACTGTGCGGGCGGAGCGCGAAGCAGGCGGGCGGTGCCGTCGAGGATCTGCATGGTGGAGAGGGCCGCGGCGGAGGGTGCGATATCTCCCCATACGCCGAGGCGTTCGAGATAACGGACCGACTGGTCCATCAGGGCCGTGGTACGCGTGTCCTCGTGGGCGGGAACGGCTCCCACGAGGCATGTCCTGCGTCCTGATCGTCCCAGGGCGAGCGCCGCCACCAAACCTGCCAGGCCGCCGCCGACGATCGCGATCTCATAATGCTGCATGTGCGCTTCCCGATGTTATGTCCCGGCCTATGTAGAGCGTTCCGTGGTCGTGATCCATGGGGCATCGGCGCACAGGCCGCAAAGGACTAGGCGGTGCATAACCTCCGCTGCGGGGCCATGCAGGTTGCAATATATCGGGATTGGCCGCATATCCGGACAATGGAAAAGATGGGACCGGCGCGTGTTCAGAAGAATCTTCAACTATCGTAAGGTCCCCTACGCGGAAATCCGCGCCTTCTGCGTCCATCTTCTGACGGCATCGGGTTCGTTTCTCGCATTCCTCGGCGTGGTGGCTGCGGCCGAGCTTCGGTTCGTCGACATGTTCTGGTGGCTGGGACTGGCGCTTCTCGTCGACGGAATAGACGGCCCCATCGCCCGCAAGATGCGGGTCAAGGAGGTCCTGCCCAACTGGTCCGGCGATACGCTCGACAATATCATCGACTACGTCACCTATGTGCTGCTGCCGGCTTTCGCGCTCTACCAGAGCGGCATGATCGGGGAACCGTGGTCGTTCTTGGCGGCGGGGGCGATCGTTGTGTCGAGCGCGGTATATTACGCCGACACGGGCATGAAGACCGACGAATATTTCTTCTCCGGCTTTCCGGTAGTCTGGAACATGGTCGTCTTCACGCTGTTCGTCATCGATGCCACCGCGACCACCGCGATGATCGTCGTGGCGGTGTCCGTCGTCCTGACCTTCCTGCCGATCAACTTCCTGCATCCGGTTCGCGTCAAGCGTCTGAGGCCCCTCAATCTCGGAATCTGCCTGATATGGTGCGCGCTCGGCGGCTATTCGCTGCTGCTGCATTTCCAGTCGCCCGACTGGGTCGTATGGGGCGTCGTGATCAGCGGCGTGTATCTCTATTGCATAGGCGGGGTGCTCCAGATCTTCCCAAATCTTGGAAAATGAGCCGCTGCACTGCACACGTTGCTCTTTCGTATTGTGGAAGTCTCTAAAAACGGTATCAATATCAAATGGCTGTCATCCGTCTTGCCAACGGGATGCCGATCTAATTCAAAAACAGAGATCAAAATGCGGCGCTGCAACGGACGGCGATGCATCATAAAGGGGGTTCCGTGACGCTATCCGAGGGCTTGGATACCAGCCCGCTTCTGTCTGTCCGAGGACTGAGCAAGCTCTTCGGCACCTTCGCCGCATGCAATTCGATCGACCTCGACATCGGCCATGGCGAAATCCATGCGCTGCTCGGCGAAAACGGGGCTGGAAAATCGACCCTCGTGAAGATGCTCTTCGGCGTTCTGCAGCCGACCGCGGGCACGATTTCCTGGCAGGGCGCGCCGGTGACGGTCGGATCGCCCGGCGAAGCGAGACGCCTCGGCATCGGCATGGTGTTCCAGCATTTCTCCCTCTTCGAAGCGCTGACCGTGGCGGAGAACATCGCGCTGTCGCTCGATCCGCGCACGCCGCTCGCCAAGATCGCGGAAGAGACGGCGGTGGTCTCGCGCGCCTACGGACTGCCTCTCGACCCGTCGGCGCATGTCGCCGACCTGTCGGTCGGGGAGCGCCAGCGCATCGAGATCATCCGGGCCCTGCTGCAGAACCCGAAGCTGATCATTCTCGACGAACCCACGTCCGTGCTGACGCCGCAGGAGGCGGAACGGCTTTTCGAAACGCTGATGCGATTGAAGGCCGAAGGGCGGTCGGTTCTCTATATCAGCCATCGCCTCGAGGAGGTCCGGCGTATCTGCGACCGCGCGACCGTGCTGCGCCACGGCAGGGTGACCGGCGCCAGCGATCCGCGCAAGGAGACACCCGCATCGCTGGCCCGCATGATGGTCGGAACCGAGGTGGATCTCGTCCAGCGTGACGGTCTGGCGACGCGCGGCGACGTGCTGGTCGAACTCGACCGGGTTTCGGTATCGCCGCGGACGCCTTTTTCGGTTTCCCTCAAGGATATCTCGCTGAAGGTCCGGGGCGGCGAAGTGCTGGCGATCGCGGGCGTGGCCGGCAACGGACAGTCCGAACTCTTCGACGCGCTGTCGGGCGAATATCCGATCGCCGACGACGACCGGATCCGCATGCGGGGGCGCTCGGTCGGGCGCAAGCGCATCAACGAGCGGCGGCTGCTCGGCGCCGGTTTCGTGCCCGAGGAGCGTCACGGCCATGCCGCGGTGCCGTCGCTGCCGCTTTCCGACAATCTCCTTCTGGCGCGCAGCCATTCGGACCGCAAGGCCTTCCTTTCCGGCGGCATGCTGTCGATCCTTCGCCGCGAGGCGATCCTTTCGGCATCGCGCCGCATCTGTTCGACCATGGATGTCCGCAAGAGCGGCGACGATCCCGCCGCGGGCTCGCTTTCGGGCGGCAACCTGCAGAAATTCATCGTCGGGCGCGAACTCGACCGCCAGCCTGCCGTCCTGGTGGTCAACCAGCCCACCTGGGGGGTGGATGCCGGGGCTGCCGCCCGCATCCGGCAGGCGCTGATCGACCTGGCGAAGGCAGGATCGGCGGTCATCGTGATCAGCCAGGATCTCGACGAGATCTTCGAGATCGCAACGACGATCGCCGTCATATCGGACGGCAAGTTGTCCGAGCCCTATGCGGCCGGGGAACTGACGATGGAAAAGATCGGTCTGCTGATGGGCGGAATACACGAAAGCCATTCCGGGCCGGAGGCCGCCCATGCGCCTTGAACTGCAGAAGCGTCCGAGCGTCTCCACGCTGTTTTCCGTCCTGTCGCCGCTCCTGGCGCTCGCCCTGACGCTAGTCGCCGGCGGGATCATGTTCTGGTCCCTCGGCAAAAGCCCCACGGGCGCGCTCTACAGCTTCTTCGTCGAGCCTCTCCTCGACGTCTGGTCGCTGCACGAACTCGTCATCAAGGCGGCTCCGCTGATCCTGATCGCCGTCGGCCTGTCCGTCTGCTATCGCTCGAACAACTGGAATATCGGCGCCGAAGGCCAGTTCACCATCGGGGCGATCACCGGTTCGATCCTGCCCGTCCTCAACCCGGAATGGCATTCGCCGCTGATCCTGCCGCTGATGCTCCTGATGGGAATGATCGGCGGCGCGGTCTATGCCGGCATTCCGGCGCTGCTGAAGACGCGTTTCAACACCAACGAGATCCTGACCAGCCTCATGCTGGTCTATATCGCCCAGCTCTTTCTCGACTGGCTCGTGCGCGGCCCGTGGCGCGATCCGCAGGGCTACAACTTCCCGCAGACCAGGAGTTTCCAGATCGAGGCGGTGCTGCCGGAACTGGTGGCGTCGGGTCGGGCCCATTGGGGTATCGTCTTCGCGATCGTCGCGGCGCTGGCGCTCTGGTTCATGATGCGCTTCATGCTCAAGGGCTTCGAGGTTTCCGTGCTCGGCCAGTCGGAGCGGGCGGGGCGTTTTGCCGGCTTCTCCTCGCGCCGCATGGTATGGTTCTCGATGCTGCTGTCGGGCGCGCTGGCCGGCCTTGCCGGGATTTCGGAAGTCTCGGGCTCGATCGGCCACGTTCAGCCGTCGATCTCGCCGGGTTACGGCTTTACCGCCATCATCGTCGCCTTCCTCGGACGCCTCAATCCGCTCGGCATCGTCGCGTCCGGTTTCGTCCTCGCATTGACCTATCTCGGCGGTGAGGCCGCGCAGCTTTCGATCGGCATTTCAGACAAGGTGAGCCGCGTCTTCCAGGGGCTGATCCTCTTCTTCGTCCTTTCCTGCGATACCCTGATCCACTACCGGATCCGCCTCGTCTCGGCGTCGTCCACGGTCTCGGAGGGCAAAAACTGATGTTCGAAGCCATTCTTCTGACGGTCATCACCGCATCGACCCCGCTGGTCGTCGCCGCGCTCGGTGAACTGGTGGCTGAAAGATCGGGCGTGCTGAACCTCGGCGTCGAGGGGATGATGATCATGGGCGCGGTCGCGGCCTTCGCCGCCACGCAGATCACCGGTTCGCCCTATGTCGGCATCCTGGCAGGCATTGCCGGGGGAGGGCTGTTTTCGCTGCTCTTCGGGTTCCTGACGCTCACGCTCGTGGCAAACCAGGTGGCGACCGGGCTGGCGCTGACCATTCTCGGGCTAGGGCTGTCGGGCCAGCTCGGAGAGACCTTCGTCGGCATGCCGGGAATAAAGCTCCAGCCGATCGCGATCCCGCTTCTCTCCGAAATACCCGTTCTCGGGCGGGTGCTCTTCACCCAGGATCTCATATTCTACCTGTCGGTGGCGCTCGTGTTCGGCATCAGCTGGTTCCTGTTCAGGAGCCGCACGGGCCTCAGGGTCCGGGCGATCGGCGACAATCACGGCTCTGCCCATGCGCTCGGCATCAACGTCGTCGCCGTCCGCTATTGCGCCGTCCTGTTCGGCGGCGCCTGCGCGGGTCTCGCAGGTGCGCAGCTCTCGCTCGTCTATACGCCGCAATGGGTGGAGAACATGTCGGCCGGCCGCGGCTGGATCGCGCTCGCGCTGGTGGTCTTCGCCTCGTGGCGTCCCTGGCGGGTGCTCGCCGGCGGCTATCTCTTCGGGGCGGTGACGATCGGCCAACTCCACGCGCAGGCCTTCGGGCTCGGCATTCCGTCACAGCTCCTGTCCGCACTTCCCTATGCGGCAACTATTGTCGTGCTGGTCATCATTTCGCATAATCGTCGCACGACGCTCATCAATACGCCGGCATCGCTCGGAAAACCGTTTGTCCCCGACCGGTGACCGCGTTAACGTCAATGTCATACTCCATCAGAGGTTGGAAAATGAAGAAACTCATTATTGCTCT
>JBQGDG010000165.1:0-8087 GCA_052038935.1 Neorhizobium sp.
GCTCACGGTGATCTCGACCATCGTCATGCCATTTCTCCATCGCGGATGCGCCGCAGACAGCGGCGCACGAGCTCGCGGGTCACGTCGGAACGGTATTCCGCGCTGACCGAAACCGTTCCGCGAAACTCGATCGCCGACCCCACCGTTTCCGCGGCCGCGGAGATCGCTTCGTCCGTCAGTATCTCGCCCTCCAGCATCCGGGCGACCTCGTGGGCGAGCAGGGAAACATCGGAAACGCCGGCTAGACCGAGCCGCAGGTTGCGGCACCGTTCGTTCTCGACATCGGCGACGACGCCGACGGCGGATACGGCGAAATCGCCCTTGCGCAGGCTGACCTCCTCGAAGGCATGGCGTTGGCTGGCGCTTCGCTTCGGCAGGCTGATCTTCAACAGCAATTCGTCTTCCTCGACGGCCGTGGCATAGGTGCCGAGAAAGAATTCCTCTGCGGGCACGACCCGCGAAGCCGCGGCGTTGGCAATGTGCATTTCGGCCTCCAGCACGAGCATGCACATCGGCATTTCCGATGCGGGGTCGGCATGGACTAGGTTGCCGCCGAGCGTACCGCGGTTGCGGACGGTAAAATGGGCGACATGATGATAGGCGGCCTCCACCAGCGGCGCGTGCCGCGCGACAAGCGGGTGGGCCTTGACGTCGTTGTGCCGGGTCATCGCGCCGATGACGATGGCGTTGTCGTCCTCCGAAACGCCGGCAAGCTCGCCTATCGCATTGAGGTCGATCAGCACCGAAGGCGCGGCGACCCGAAAATTCATCATCGGCACGAGGCTCTGGCCGCCGGCGAGAAGCTTGCCGTCGTTGGCACCATGTTCGGCGAGCATGGCCAGCGCCTCTTCGACCGTCCCGGGCCGCAGATAGTCGAAACGTGACGGTTTCATGCCGCTTCCCCACCGAAGCCGAGATAGGCTTCCATGACGGCTGGATCCTTGGCGATTGCGGCCGCCTCTCCGCTTTTCACGACGCGTCCCGTTTCCATGACATACGCCCGGTCCGATACCGAAAGCGCCATTTCCGAGTTCTGCTCGGCCAGCAGCACCGACATACCGCGGGCCTTGAGCGCCAGAACCAGGTCGGCGATCTGATCCACGATGATCGGCGCAAGGCCGAGCGTCGGCTCGTCCAGCATCAGAACCTTCGGACGCGACATGAGTGCCCGCGCGATCGCCAGCATCTGCTGTTCGCCGCCCGACATGCTGCCGGCGCGCTGGTCGATCCGTTCGCGTAGGCGGGGAAAGAGCTGCAGCATTTCTTCCTTCAGCTGCGCTTCGTCCTGCCGGGTGCGACCGATCACACCGAGTTCGAGATTCTCGCGCACCGTCATCGCCGGGAAGACGTGCCGGCCTTCGGGCGAAAGCGCGATGCCGCGCTCCACCCGCACGACACTGGAAGCGGCGGACATGTCCTGCCCTTCGAGCGTGATGGCCCCCCTCGCCTTCTCCAGCCCGAGGATCGCCTTCAGGGTCGAGGACTTGCCGGCGCCGTTGGAACCGACGAGCGCAACCACCTCACCCGCGGCAAGCTGCAGCGAAAGATCGGAGACCGCCTCGATCGGGCCGTAGCTGACGGAGACATTCGACAGGCTAAGCATGGGTTTCCGCCTCCTGTTGCGCCTTCTTTCCGAGATAGGCTTCGATCACCTTGGGATCGTTGCGAACCTCGACCGGATTGCCCTCGGCCAGCATCTGGCCATGGTGCAGCACGACGAAACGATCGCACATGGACATCATCATCCGCAGGTTATGGTCTACGACGACGATCGCAAAGCCGCTTGCCCTGAGCTGGCGCAGCAGGCTGGACAGGGCAAGCGCTTCCGTGTGGTTGAGCCCGGCCGCCGGCTCGTCGAGCAGCAGGAAATCGGCGCCGGTCGCCAGTGCGACGGCAATGGAGAGCATGCGCTGGTCACCATAGGCCATGGAACCGGCCTCTGCGTCTGCCTTGCCGGAGAGGCCGCAGATTTCAAGGCACGCCTTGGCCCGCGCGCGCCGCTCCTCCTCCCGCCTGTGGAACGCCGCGGTGGCGAAAAGAGCTGAGCCGAATGGCTCGTGATGCAGGAGATGGGTACCGATCAAGACGTTCTCGAAGGCGGAAAGGCCCTGGCAGATCGTGGTGTGCTGGAAGGTCCTGACGACGCCCTTGGCGGCGACCGTGTGCGGGCTCATCCCGTCGACGGGCCGCTCTGCGATGGAAACCGCACCGTTCGTCGCGGGCAGGAAACCGGACACGACGCTGAGGCAGGTGGTTTTCCCCGCACCGTTCGGGCCAATGATGCCGAGGATTTCGCCGCGTTTTACCGAGAAGGAAACATCCTGAACCGCCGACAGACCGCCGAACCGTTTCGAAACCCCGTCGATCACCAGGCTGTCTTCACCCCCGAGAGGCTTGATCGCCACATCGGTGCCGGCGGTTTCGCCGGGCCTGGCTTCCGTCTTCCTGTTGAAGAGGGAGGTGAGGCCATCCGGCCGCAGCCGGATCACGATCAGAAGGATGAAAGCGAACAGCGCAAGACGATAGGCGTCTATGAACCGGAGGAATTCCGGAAGGAGGCCGAAGATGAGACCGCCGATGACCGGGCCGACGAGCGTTCCCCGTCCGCCGAGAATGGCCGCGAGCAGACCGGTGGCCGAAAAGTTGAGGCCGAACAGATCCGGGCTGAGAACCAGAATCTTGGGAACCAGCAGCGCCCCCGCGAATGCCGCGATGCCACCGGACAGGGCAACGGCGAGAACCTTGTAGAACAGCGGCGATATGCCGACGCTCTCGGCGAGCTTGGGCTGGTCGCGCAGCGCGATCCAGGCCCGGCCGTAAGGGCTGCGGACGAGGCGCGAGACGATGAACAGCACGCAGGCCAAGCCGAGGATCGCGATCATCAGGTAGTAGGCACCGAAGGGAATGCCGAGTTCGTCCAGAAAGGCGATCCTCGGGCGCCGCACGACGATGCCGAGCGGACCGCGCGTGAGCGAAATCCAGTTCATTGCCACAAGCCGCAGGATTTCCGCCGTTACGAGCGTCGCGATCGCGAAGTAGGCGCCGTGCAGCCGCAGCGAGGCAAAGCCGACGAGCGCGCCGAGCGCCACGCCGGGGATGATGGCGATCAGTACCGACAGCCAGAAATTCACACCAAGATTGACCCAGAGCAGACCGGCGGCATAGGCGCCGAGACCGAAGAAGGCGGCGTGCCCGAACGATATCAGGCCGAGATAGCCGATTGTGATGTTGACCGCGATGCCGAGAATGGCGAGCACCACGGCATAGACCGCAAGACCCGCATAGTAGGTCGGCAGCAGCGGGGCAGCGGCAAGCGCCGCGACGAGCAGGAGGAGCGGAACGAAAAGTCTCATCTTGTCACCGAGAACAGGCCCTGAGGACGAACGAGCAGCATCACCAGCAGGAAGGAATAGATGATCGCCGCGGCAATTTCCTGCGGCAGGAAGATGCTGGCGACCGCTTCGATGACGCCGAGCGCCAGGCCGCAGACGACCGCGCCCGAAACACTGCCCATGCTGCCGGCGACGACGATCACGAAGGCGGTAATGACTGCATTCTGCCCCATGTTCGCATTGAAGGTGATGACCGGTGCGATGAGCGTGCCGGCGAGACCGGAGAATGCAGCCGCCAGCAGGAACGTGGCGCTCTTGATGCGATCGACGTCGAGGCCGACGACGCGTGCCGCGAATGCCGACTGCGCCACCGCCCGCAACGATTTCCCGAAGCGGCTGCGATTGAGGATGATCTCGAGCAGCACGATCAGGGCGATGCCGGCGGCCAGCACGAAGAGGCGCTGATAGGTCAGGGCGACGGGGCCGAGCCGGAGGACCCCCTCGATGCCGTTTGCCCGGATCGGCGCCGGGCCGATATAGGCAAGCACGGCCTGATGAATGAGGATGCCTGTCGCGAATGTCGCGACAAGCACGATCGCCTCGCCGTCCTTCTGCTTCATCACCGGCTTTACGGCGACGATATCGACGAGATAGGCGATGGCCAAAGCCAGCCCGACCGCCAACGGAAAGGTCAGGACATAGGGTATGCCATAGAAATTGGTCAGGATCGCACAGACGAAACCGCCCACCATATAGAATTCACCGTGGGCGAAGTTCACCACATGGAGAACACCGAACACCAGCGTCAGGCCGAGGGCCAGCAGGGCATAGGCCATGCCGGACGAAAGACCGTTTGCGATCTGCTGGAGAAAAAGCTCGAACATTGCAAATCCCGAACGAATTGAGTGTGCTTAGCGCGCGGTTTCCACGACCTGGCCGTCCTTGACCACGAGACGATAAAGCTTGTCGCTGATCGCCTGGCCGGACTGGTCGAACCGCAACGAACCGCGCGGCGTCTTCCATTCCTGCTTGCGCAGCGTCTCGCTCACCGTCTCGACCTCGTCCGTTCCGGCGGCCTTGATCGCATTGCCGAGAACCCAGACGCTTTCGAAACCGAGCACTTCGATCTTGCCCGGAGCCGTTCCGTATTTCGCCTGGAAATTGGCGACGAACGTCTTGTTGAGCTCGTTTTCGAGCGACGGCGCATAAACGTCTTCCGAGAAGACGCCCTCGGCCGTCTTGCCCGCAACCTTCGGCACGTTGTTGTTGAGCAGACCCGGCATCAGGCAGCGCTTTCCGGTATAGCCGAGATCGGACATGGCGCGCAGGAGATTGCCCGACTGTTCCGGATTGCTGGCGACGATGCAGAGAAGGTCGGCGCCGGACGCCTTGGTGTTGCTGGCAAGTGACGAAAAATCGCTCTGCTGGATACCGAAGAAATCGGAGAACACGACCTTCTCGCCAAAAAGCTTCTTCATGTTCTGGACCGACAACTGGCCGAGGTCGTTGTTCTCGGCAAGGATGGCTACCTTGTTCGGCGCGATGTCATCCTTGAGGTATTTGTCGAACGAGACCGCATCGATCGCCGTCGTGCTGTTGAGGCGGAAGACGTTGGGATATTCGCCCGCCGTGACGTCGGGATGCTTGGGCACGGAGAACATGACCAGGGCACCTTCCGATTCCACGACCGGAATGGCGGCCAGCGCCACGGTGCTGGAAATCTCGCCGGCGACAAACTTGACCTCGTCCTCGGTTAGAAGCCTCTGGACCGCGGCGACGCCTTCGACCGGGGCATAATTCGTATCGTAGACGATCAGCTGGACCTGCCTGCCATCGGCAAGGCCGCCAGCCTCGTTGAGCATCTCGGCCGCCAGTTCCGCCCCCTGCTGACCCTGCTTGCCGATAATGTTCTTGATCGGAAAAATAACGCCGATCTTGATCGGCTCTGCGGCCGATGCGGCGCCGGAAACCAGGCTCATCGCGGTTGCGACCGCCAGATGACGAATGAAGCGTGTCAGTTTCAGTTTCATGCTTTCCTCCCCAGATGTGTCAGGCTGCCGCTCGGGCACTTGACGACGAAATTTCGAATCCTCTAGTCGCCGATCATTGCGACTGCCCGCGTCCAGCCCGCCGAGGCGCCCCGGATCTTGACGGGAAAACAGGAGATCGTGAAACCGGTGGCCGGCAGTTCCTCCAGCCTGTGCAGTTTTTCGAGGTGGCAATAGGCGCGCTCGCGGCCTGCCTTGTGCCCTTCCCAGATCAGCGACTTGTCCCCGGTTTCGTTGACGCGCTTGACCGTGTGAACGAAGGGCGCATCCCAGCTCCAGCCGTCGGTACCCGTTATCCGGACACCGGATTCGAGCAGGAACAGCGTGGCATCGCGGCCGATGCCGCAGCCGGCATTGATGTAGTCGTCGTTGCCGTATCGTTCGCCGGCGCGGGTATTCACCACGACGATGTCATAGGGCTTCAGGCTGTGCCCGATCCGCTTCAGCTCGGCCTCGATATCGGCTCTGGTGGCTACATAGCCATCTTCGAACCGGCGGAAATCGAGCTTCACGCCCGGCCGGAAACACCAGTCCAGCGGTATCTCGTCGATGGTCCACGCGCGCTCGCCGCCATCAACGAGCGCGTGGTTCATGGTCGGATGAAAATGATAGGGCGCATCGAGATGCGTGCCGTTATGGGTGGTCAGCGAGACCTTTTCGATCGCCCAGCATTTTCCGTCGGGCAGATCCTCGGCCCTCAGGTCGGGAAAGAAGGACTGGATACGATCGAGCGTCGCGTCATGCCCGATATAATCGATATGCGGACGCGCCAATGCCGGATCGCTGACCACGTCATTTTCGATCGATATCGACAGGTCGACTAATCGCATCCCTTGCATCCTTTGCATGCGCTTTCCATTGGCCGCGGACGTTAAAACGGCGCCCGCACCGATGTCAAGCGATTGCTTGAATTGATCGCTTGATGTGATTGCTTGAATTTTTTCACAGATCGGATATCACTTCCGCATCACGCTTACGGGACGCCCAAATGCCGAAGATTATCGCAGAGACCAAAACGGCCGGAGAGACCGCAGGCCAGGCAACGCGCGAGCGCCTTCTCGACGCTGCGGAGATGCTGTTTGCCGAGCGCGGCTTCAGCGCCGTTTCCACCCGGATGATCACCGACGAGGCCGGCGCCAACAGCGCGGCGATGCACTATCATTTCGGATCGAAGGAAATTCTGGTCCGGGCGATCTTCGAACGGCGGCTCGGCCCCATTAACGAGACGCGCGAACGGCTGATCGCCGAGGCCTGCGCGGCGCAGGATCCGCCTGACATTTCGCGCGTGCTGATTGCCTTCATCGGTCCGACACTGGCACTCGGCGGCAGCCGCGGCGAACAGTATTTTCGGGTATTGGCAGGACGGGCGTCGATGGACCCGGCGCCAGAAGTCCGGCGCACGGTGTTCGAATTCTACGATTCGGTCGGAAAATGTTTCGTCGCGGCCATCGAACGGGCCTGCCCGCATCTCGACCGGGAAGAGCTGTTCTGGAGGCTGGCCTGCGTCTACGGCACGATGATCTACGTGCGCGTCGACAACGGCCGCCTGCAGAAGATCCTCGGCGACGACCTTTCCTTCAACAACGCTGAGATCGCGCTGAAGCACATCATTCCGTTCCTGGCGGCCGGCCTGTCGATTCCTTCGGTCACGACCGGCACGACGCTGTCTTCGCCGACCCCCTAAGACATTTGAGGAGAATGGCTACATGAAGCTCTCGAGTCTCAAGCACCGTCGCGATGGAAGGCTCGTCGTGGTCAGCACCGACCTGACCCGCGCCGTCCGGGCACCAGACGATTTTCCCAGCATGCAGGTGGCGCTCGACGACTGGGCGCAGGCCGAGCCCCGCCTGAGGGATCTGTCGGCCCGCCTGAACTGCGGAGCCGAGCAGGGTTTTCCGTATGACGAAGCCGAATGCGCCAGTCCGCTGCCACGCGCCTATCAATGGGCGGATGGCTCCGCTTTCGTCAATCACGTCGAACTGGTGCGCAAATCCCGGGGCGCCGAACTGCCGAAGAGCTTCTGGCACGATCCGCTGATGTATCAGGGCGGCTCGGACGTCCTGCTTGCGCCGCGCGATCCGATCGTCCTCGCAAGCGAAGACTGGGGCATCGATTTCGAGGGCGAGGTCGCCGTCATCGTCGGGGATGTACCGGCCGGCGCCGATCGTGAACAGGCGACAGAGGCGATCAAGCTGCTCATGCTCGCCAATGATGTTTCGCTCCGCAACCTCATTCCGGACGAACTCGGAAAAGGTTTCGGCTTCTTCCAGTCGAAACCGGCCTCGGCATTTTCTCCCATTGCGGTCACTCCGGATGAACTGGGGGAGCACTGGGATGGCGGGAGGCTGCATCTTCCGCTTCTGGTCTACAGAAACAACGAGCTGTTCGGCCGTGCAAATGCCGGCGAAGCGATGATCTTCGATTTTCCGGCACTGATTGTCCATGCTGCCAAGACGAGATCGCTCAGCGCCGGCACCATCATCGGATCCGGAACGGTTTCGAACCTCGATGCCGACGGCGGCCCCGGCAGGACGGTGCAGGACGGAGGAATGGGATATTCCTGCATCTCCGAACTCCGGGTCGTGGAGACGATCCGAAACGGAAAGCCGCAATCGGACTATATGAAAAACGGCGAAAGCATTCGCATCGAGATGCATGACGCGCAGGGCAAATCGATATTCGGCGCCATCGATCAAACGGTGATGGC
>JBQGDG010000166.1:0-30110 GCA_052038935.1 Neorhizobium sp.
ACGGCACGATCGCCGAAGTCCTCGTCAAGGCCGGCGACCAGATCGACGCCAAGGACCTCCTCATCGTCTACAATACCTGACCGGCCCGAACAAAGCGGCAGGCAGAACGGAAAGCCCGGACGCCCTTCAGGCGTCCGCGGCGATCAATGCGCCCGTAACGGCTGCCGGATCGAGGTGTCCGTTCCCGCGCATGCGGCAACGGGGCGGGGCCTTTCCTCATGCCTCCGTGGGAGCGTCTGCGCCGCCGCCCATCATTTCCGCGATCTTTTTCGCAAGATCCTCCATGACGAAAGGCTTGGTGATCATGTCCATGTTGGTGCCGAGGAAGCCGGAACGGATCGCCGCATTCTCGGCATAGCCCGTGACGAACAGGATGGGCAGCTGGGGGCGGTGCTGGCGTGCCACTTCCGCCAGCTGACGCCCGTTCATGCCCGGCAGGCCGACATCCGACACCATCAGGTCGATGCGCCCGCCCGAACGCAGGATCCTGATCGCGGCGTTTGCATCCTCGGCTTCCAGCCATCGGTAGGACAGGTCCTGGAGGATTTCTCCGATCAGCAGCCGGACGGAAGGATCGTCCTCGACCAGAAGCACGACCTCGCCTCTGCCTTCCTGCAGATCGGCACGCGTCGGTGGGCTGCTGTCGTGAGCCGCCTCGCTGGCGGGCAGAAAGATCGACACCGTCGTGCCGGCCCCGGGCTGACTGTGGATGCGCACCTGGCCGTTGGACTGTCTGGCGAAGCCGTATATCATCGACAGCCCGAGCCCGGTGCCCTGGCCGGTCGGCTTCGTCGTGAAGAAGGGATCGAACACCTTTTCCAGGAGTTCCGGCGACATGCCGACGCCGGTATCGGTCACCGAAATCACGACATAGCGGCCCGGATGCAGCCCTTCATCGGTCCCGGCCATCCTGTCGTCGACATCGACCACCTTGTTCTCGACCGTGACGTCACCGCCGGCAGGCATCGCGTCGCGCGCGTTGATGACGAGGTTGAGGATGGCGTTTTCCAGCTGGTTGGCGTCGACCATCGCATTCGGCAGGTGCTCGCCTCCGATGACGCGCAGGCGGATGTTTTCACGCACGCTCCGCTTCAGGAGATCCTCCAGGGAATGGAGGAGGGCGGTCGTGTCATGCGGCCTGGCATCGAGCGACTGCCGCCTGGAGAACGACAGCAGCCGGGCGGTCAGCGCCGCGGCGCGCTGGGCCGATGCGGATGCCGCCTCGATGAAGCGGTCGACCTCATCGATCTTTCCTGCCGCGATACGGCGCTGAATGATGCTCAGGGCGCCGAGAACGCCTGTCAGCATGTTGTTGAAATCGTGGGCGATCCCGCCGGTCAGCTGACCAACGGCCTCCATCTTCTGGCTCTGGCGCAATGCGTTTTCGGCGTTCTCGCGGTTTGCCATTTCGAGCGTCAGCTCGGCGGTCCGCTCGGCAACCCGGCGCTCGAGTTCCTGCTCGACCTGTTTGCGCTCGGTGATGTCGAGGCCGAAGATATGGAAGCCGTCGACATCGCCATTCTCGTCCCTGCGCGGTAGGTAACGGACCTCGGCGTCCCTGCGCGCGCCGTCCGCGGAGGGCCACGATATCTCGCTTCGCACCGTTTCGCCGGCGAGTGCCCGGGACATCGCAACTTCGTGGGCCGCGACCCCATGTTCACCATGCACATCCCGGACGGAGCGGCCGACGATGTCGGATGACGGCTTTCCGACCCAGGTCTCGTAGGCTTTGTTGGCGAACCGGTAGCAGAGGGTGCGATCGACGAAACCGATCAGCGTCGGAAGCGAGTTCGCGATCAGGCGCAGTTCCTTTTCGCTGGCGGCCAAGGCGGCTCGGCCGGTTTCCAGTTCGTTCATCCGGTCGCGCAGATCGAACTGTCGCTGACGCGAGCGCATTGCCGACGCCGCGGCGCTGAGGAGCGATGGAAGACCTACGGGGCGCTCGAGAACGATCGCGTTCGGAACGAAGTTCAGGAGCCGCATCCGTGCGGCATCCGCCATCGGCCCGGGACGCGTGGTTCTTTGCGCGGAAAGAAAGATGAACGGGACATCGGACCAGTCGGGCTGTTCGTTCAATGCCTTCTGGAGCGCCGATATGTCGCCGGCAAGCCCTTCCTCGGTGGCCAGCACGACCCCGACATGGCCGTCGAGCCGTGTGGTGACCTCCGCGAGGTCCGCACAGATCCGAGCGTCATAGCCGTTGTCCGCGAGTATCGCCGACATGGTCGCGGCATCTCTCCCGTAGGGAGCGAGGACGAGAACCCGATAACCCTCTTTGGCTGTGCGGTAACTCACGGTCAGCGGTTTTCCATAAGCGGGCCGGATTCGCCGATATATTCCGGCGTGCCGGTCATCACGCCCCGGAACGCGGTCAACGGCTCGCCCACCCGCACGCCTCGCCGGTCGATGCGAAACTCGCGAATGGCGTCCTCATGGTGACCGGCGCGGTTCTTGATCACGGATATGGCCTTCCTCATGCGTCCTTCGGCCTCGAAGAAACGCAAAAGCAGGACGGCATCGGCGACATACGAGATGTTCAGGCTGGTCGACATCGTTCCCAGAAGCCCCTCCTGGGGACTGATCAGCAGGGTGACGACACCCTGCTGGCTCAGGAAGGACAGGAGCTCATGCATCTGCAGGATCAGTTGCTGTTCCTGCGGCATGGCGGCGACATAGCCGTAGAGACTGTCGATCACGATCATCTGCGCGCCGTTGCCCACCTGATCGCGGACGCGGGAGGCGAACTCGCCCGGGGATATCTCGGCCGGATCGACCTGTTCTATGCTCAGACGGCCGGCCTCCATATGCTTTTCGATGTCGAGATCGAAGGCCTTGGCGCGTGCGAGAAGGGTGCCGACCCGCTCGTCGAATTCATAAATCACGGCCTGTTCGCCCCGTTCGCAGGCGGCATAGATGTATTGAAGGGCGATCGTGGTCTTTCCGGTGCCTGCCGGGCCGGTGATCAGGGTCGAGGTTCCACGCAGCGGTCCGCCGCCGAGCAGGGCATCGAGTTCGGGAACGTTGCTGCCGACCGGATCGTCCCTGAACGTCGCGTGATGCTGCGAAGCGATGAGGCGCGGAAAGATGCTGAGGCCGCCCTTGCGTATGACGAAATCATGGTAGCCCGCGACGAAATCCACGCCGCGCAGCTTCTGTACCTGCATTCTCCGGCGGGCCGCGCCGAAATCGAGGGTCAGGCGCTCGAGCGTTATGACGCCGTGGCAGAGGCTGTGCAGATGGGCGTCGCGGCCGTCCGCGCCGCCGGTCAGGTCGTCGACGAGCAATACGGTCGACTTGCGGCCGGCGAAGAACTGCTTGAGCGCCAGAACCTGCCGCCGGTAGCGCAACGGGTCCTGGGCGAGAAGCCGCATCTCCGACAGGCTGTCGAAGACGACGCGGGATGGCTGGATGCGCTCCACCTCCGCTTCGATGAGCCTGATCGTTTCGCCCAGCTCGACTTCCCAGGGATGCAGGATAGACTGCTCGCGGGCCCCGCCGAGCGCTTCTTCGGCCGCCGAGAGCTCGAAGACCTCGAAATCGTCGACATCCCAGCCGTGGGAGGCGGCGACCACGGCAAGCTCCTCCCTGGTCTCGGAGAGCGTGATGTAGAGCGCTTTTCCGCCTTTGCTGATGCCCTCGCGAAGGAATTGCAGGGCGAGCGTGGTCTTGCCCGATCCCGGCGTCCCTTCGATCAGATAGAGGCGATGTTCGGGCAGCCCTCCATGCAGAATGAGGTCGAGACCGTCGTTGCCAGTTGAAATCGTGCCTGCCATGTCGCTTTACCCCCGCGGTCTAAGGCGCAGAGATCTCCTTGGATGGGATCGGGTGATATGTCGTCAGTCGGGCCGATCGGTGGCGGGGACTTGCTGGCCGTATATGGGGCCGCATGTCCTGCCAGGATCGCTTGCGCAAAGTGTTTCGTCGGAGATCGTTCACGTTCGAGGACGCTTCGCGATCCGTCTTCGTCTCCCTTCGCAGCAAATCGATCTCTTCCAACCGGCCGAGCGGAAATACCATTGATCTACCGGCGGCGCGGGACCCCCGCAAGATCGGAAAATACCAGTCGGTCTGGTAGTTTTGTACCGGATGGCGCATGGCGTCCAACTATGATGCCGTGCTCTTGCCGCCGATGCCACGCTCCTTCGCCCACAGGATTGCTGCGCCGCGACGGTTGACGCCGATCTTGCGATAGAGAGACGAGACGTGGTTGCGGATCGTGTTGCGCGACAGCTTGAGCCGGTCGCTCATCTGGGCGTCGTTCATCCCCTGGCAAATCAGGCTCAATACGTCCTTCTCGCGTTCGGTCAGGTCGGACAGGCGGGCGTCCGCGATGACGGACGACAGGTTCGAAGCCTGGCGCAGCGCGGCGAGCTTCTCGACGACGCCGCGGCTGAACCAGGACGTATCCGTCATGACCGCCTCGATCGCGGTCATCAGTTCCTCTTCGGAGCGCTTGCGGTCGGTTATGTCCTGGATGACCATCATGATGCAGTCGGTGTCGTCGATCTGGATTTCCTCCGAGGACAGAAGGCAATCGACCAGCGCCCCGTCTCGTGACTTCAATCTGAAATCGATATTGCGCAGCCTCCCGTCCTTCTTCAGCGCCTTCTCCACGACCTTGCGGACATCATTGTCGAGCCACAGGTCCAGCTCCTCCTGGTTCCTCCCGACCACATGTTCTTCCGCAGCGCCGGTCAGGCGGAGGAAGGCGGCGTTCGCCTCCATCACCTCGAAATTGTCTGCTCGAACGATCACCGTCGGAAGCGGAGAAAGGCTGAACGCCTTGGAGAAGCGTTCCTCGCTCTGCTTGAGAACCGTCTGCGACTTCCTCAACGGTTCGAGATCCGCGAAGGTAAACAGCATGCAGGGCTCTCCCGACACCTCGATCGGCTCGCCTGCGACAATGACGGGCTTGGCAGCCTTGTCCGGAAGCGGGATGAGCGCCTCCATCTGCGGAATGGTCTGGCCGTTCTTGAGCCGCTCGAGAGCGTCTTCGCGCTTTTCGGCGAAGGCCATGATGTCGACTTCATAGGTTGTGCGGCCCATGAGATCGCTCCGGCTATAGCCCGTCATTTCCATAAAGCCCGGATTGACGCGAACATAGCGCAGATCCGACAGCCGGCAGATGATCGCGGGAGCAGGATTGGCGTTGAAGGCCGCCTCGAAGCGGTCCTCCGCCTCGTAGCGGCGCGTCTCGTCCTGGATCACCCACGCGATATAGTCGGTCCCGTCATCCGGGTCCTTGACCGGGAAGCACCGCAATGCGTGGATCCAATATTGCTCGAGATCCGCCGACGGCCTCACTTCGAGGGTAGCCTCCACCTGGCTGTCGCCTGCTATCGCGCGATCCACCGGATGTTCGCCTTCCGCAACCACATGATTGTTGCGGTATTTGAGCGAGAAGCGGTCGCGGTAGGCGGCCAGCGTCCCGCCCAGGTCTCTCTTCAGCTTGATGCCATGCATGGCGATCGCAGCTTCGTTGGCCCAGAGGATCGTCTTCCCGACATCGACCAGGATGACACCCTCTTTGAGGCCGGCGAGGATTTGGCGCAGTTGCCGATGATCACGGGTATTGTCCAAAATTTGCCTCCGGTTCCGGCCTGTCTTCCTCAGGTGAGAAGTCTGTCGAGCATCGCCGCGAGCTGCTCGGCGGAAAAGGGTTTCTGAATGATCGCTGCGTCCCGATAGCGCTCGACGAGCCCCGCGCTTCCGTAACCGCTTGCGAACATGAACGGTGTGCCCCGCGCCGCAAGCTTGTCGGCTACGGGAAATGACTGCTTTCCGGCAAGGTTGATATCCAGGATGGCGAAGTCGAACATCTCGCTTTCGGCTGCGTCGAGCGCGGTTTCGAGACGCATTGCCGGCCCGACGATCTGATGGCCGAGGTCGCTGACCGCGTCCTCGATGAGCATCGCGACTAGCATCTCGTCTTCGACTATGAGGATGCGCGCCATTCAGGTCTCGTCTGCGACAGGGCTGTCGTTGATCGCCTCCAGGGAGGTGGTAAGCGTAAAGACCAGACCGCTGGACCGGTAGTCGCTTTCCGCGCGTCCACGCAACTCGAGCGGCAGAACCTTGAGGATCAGCCTCGACCCGAAACCCTGGCGGCTGCTGGCGACGACGCCCGGCCCGCCTGACTCCGTCCAGGTAAACCTGAAGCCGCCGTCCTTTTCGACGCTCCAGGTGATGCCGACCGTGCCGGCCGGGGATGAAAGCGCGCCGTATTTGACTGCATTCGTTGCCAGTTCATGCAAGGCGAGCGCAAGCGACAGGGCCGCATGCGGGCCGACCCTGATATCCGGTCCCTCGATGACGATGGCCTCGCGACCTGCCTGCTGGAAGGCTTCCAGCGATTTCACGACCATCGTGCGCAGATCGGCGCCATACCAGTTTTCCTGCGTCAGCACGTTGTGGGCGCGGGAGAGGGCGAGGATGCGGCCGGTGATCGCGACCGAGGCCTCTTCCCTCGTCTGCACGCTCCGCAGCGTCTGGGTGACGATGGACTGGATCGAGGACAGGGTGTTCTTGACCCTGTGGTTCAATTCGTTGATCAGGAGGTGCTGATGATTTTCCGCGCGCACCCGCTCCGTCACGTCGGAACCCTGGATGAAGATATTGGCGACCGCGCCCGTTTCGTCACGGATAGGCTGGTAGACGAAATCCACGAAACGTTCTTCCAGCCGTCCACCCTCGGCCCATCGCAACAGGATGCGCTCCGACATCTTCCTGACCGTCTCGCCAGAGGCGAGGACGTGGTCGAGCAAAGCGCCATAACCTTGTTCGACAACCTCCGGCAGGGCTTCGGCGAGTGACATGCCCAGCACGTCGCGACCACCGATCAGGCGCCGATATTCCGGATTGACCATTTCGAACCGATGCGCGGGGCCGCCAACCATCGCCATGAAGGTCGGGGCCTGTTCGAAAAGGTTCTGCAGGCGGTTGAATTCTTCCCTGTTGCGGCGCTCGGCCAATACCCTCTCGGTCGTTTCCACGACGATGGCGATGACGCCGGCGGGCTTGCCGCTTTCGTCGATCACGGGAGAATAGTCGAGATCCATCCAGACCTGTTCGGGCACGCCGTTGCGATGGAGAGTGAGTTCCTGGTCTCTGTAGGCGAGTGTGCCGCCGGCGAGTCCCACCCGCATCACATTGTCGTTGAAGTCGGCGATTTCGGACCAGCCTTCGCGGACATTCGATCCGAACAACGCCGGGTGGCGATGACCGGCGAAGACGGAATAGGCATCATTGTAGATCATCACGCCGTCATCGCCCCACAGCATGACGATCGGTACGGGAGACTGCAGGAGCATGGCCGTGACCGTCTTCAGCGATGCCGGCCAGGTTTCGACGCGGCCCACCGGCGTCCCTGTCCAGTCGAACGACCGGATGATGGCTGCGACCTCACCGCCATGGCCCAGGAAACGGAACGGATCGACTTCCAGGGAAGCGTCTTGCGGCATGGGGGTCCTGACGGAAATCGTTGCGAAGCGTGGTTAGGTATTGCAGTGGACCGAATATGCAAGAGCCACGATAAGCCGAAAGCATATCCGCACGAGCCCGCCTTGAAGACTCCATATCCCACATGTCGAGAGGGGGGCAAACGACGGATGTTCATATGGTTATTCACGGCGATGACAGGTAATGCTCGTTTGCGGTTGCCGGATATGTCTTCTGCTCCCGGGAAGCCGCACCGGCTATGGGCCAGCAGGTTGCAGAATCCCGGCGGCGCCATTCGTGACGACGTCGAAATCCGTGCCGCTTGGCTGAACGGCGCTTGATCGTCCCCTTTCCGGACAGGTTCTGACCGAAACACGGGGCCGGCACTTCGGCCGACAGAAAAGCCTCGATATTGTCGGCCAGCGCCCTATCTCATACCTATCGCCATGCAGAACAACGAGCGGTGGCGCCTGAGGGATGAGACGCGCTCTCGCTCCGATACGCTGGTGACGAGTATGAGCGACACAGGCGAGCGCGCCAAAAACGTCATTGCAGAATATTTGCAGCTGGCTCCCGCCCAGATCGAAGACGATCTCTGTCTGGCGGATGACCTCGAACTCGATTCGCTGGCGAAGATCGAACTGGTGATGGCGTTCGAGGAGGAGTTCTCGATCGAGATCGGTGACGAGGCCGTCGACATGATCCTGACCGTCAAGGATGCAGTCGACGCCATCGAGGTCGAACGATCGGGGCAGCTGGCAAACGAACGGCGCTGATATGGGCGCCGGGTCGGCTCGTGCGACGCGCTGCATGAATTGGAAATTCTTTAGATAACTCCGGCCCGCCTTGTCGGCGGGCAAAAGGACACTGCCACAATGCGATCGCCGGCAGGTCGCATCCTGAATTGTGTCGGCCGCATTTCCTTGCGGCCAGCGCCGTCAGCAAAGGAGACCACGATGGCCGATGAAGGTGCCGATCTTTCGAGCGACGTCGCCCGCACGGGTGATGATGCCGACGAAAACAGGCGGAGGCTCCTCGAGGCAGCCATGGTCGCGGTCCGGAGCGCTTCGACGGCCGAAATGGAGGAGTTCGCTGCCAGTTCGAACGGCGATCGATGGTATCTGATACACGAGGAGGAAGGCGAGCCGTTTGTCCTCCACAAGGCGAATGCGGCGTCAGGCGGTCATCAGACGAGGATCAGCCTTCGTGATTTCCTCGACCGTGACGGATCGCGGCCTGAAGAGCAGGCTTTGATCACCTTGCTGAGGCGGGACGCGACCGATCTCAATTCCCGGTGAATGTGTTGGTAGAAATATCGTAGTCGATCAGGGCGTAGTTCAGGTGACCGCGCATCTCGGTATTGGTGCGGCGATTGTCCGCGATGCAGATGCGGACTGCTTTCGCGAGCCGATCCGGGGAGGACATTCCCGACTGGAAGAGGCGGATCACCAGCAGAGCGGCAACGTTGCGTTCTCCGGTTTCGAACGCCGTTTGGTCGAGGACGCCCCGGAGCATTTCGAGGTCTTCGCAGGAGAGCGATTTGCAGGAAGGCGCGGAAGACATTCTGTCCTCCTTTCATTGGGGCCAAGCCGTGGCTTGAACGGCAGCGCCCGTAACAAGGCTGCCGAAGCTCCGAGCATGCTCTTATCGCGGGCAATGGTCAAATGTTTATCGGATGGGATGCGGGGAACGCGAGACGATGACTATGTCGCTATCAATTCGCTGACGGTCGCGACGACGTGCGAATAATCGTAAGGCTTGCGGAAAAACGCCGCGCCTGCGGGAATCAGGTCGGCCTCCGGCTCGATCCGGCCCGACGTGATGATGATCTTGATCGGCGGCCAGCGGTCTCTGACGAATGCAGCGAGCTTGAGACCATCCATGCTCCCCGGCATGTCGATGTCGGTGAATATCAGCCGGATCTCCGGATATTTTTCGATGGTGGCTATGGCCTCGTCTGCTCCGCCGGCCTCCAGAACGAAGAAGCCGTTGGCGACCAGTTCATCGGCTATTGTAAGACGTATGAGAGCTTCGTCGTCCACGACGAGCACGGTGACAGAATCTGATTGCACGAGCCATATCGTTTCTCTTGGAGGGCTGGCTCTGCTTCAAGCCGCGGACGTCGATTGTCCGATATCGTACCGAACGGGTCCGGCAGGTCATTGTTCCCTGCGAATAGCGGCAATTATTGCGCGAGGCGATGCTGAACGAAGCGGACGGCGGACTGCATCCCGGGCATGCCGCGCCGGACCGTGCGATACTACCGTTCGCGGCCGGCCTGCAGCTGCTCCACGGCGATCTGAGTACGGGCGCCTATGCCTCGGAACGGTTCGGGAGGAAGCCAGGTAGGACCTCTCATCCCGAGGCGGTCGGCAAGCAGAGGAGAATCGATACCGCAGGCGAGCTCGGCCAGGAGCTTGCCCTGGATCGTGCCGCGGACGACGCCCGCCCCGCCGCAACCGACCGACGCGTAGAGGCCCGGTCCGACGCGGCCGAAATAGAAGCCGCCATTGTGCGTGACGGCAGTCAGCCCGCCCCAGGTATATTCCAGCTCATGTTTTCCCATGGCCGGAAAGCGGTTGCGGTACAGCGTCGTCAGCATGCGGCGCGCATCGTCGGACGAAAGCTCTCTCTCGTAGGAATCCCCGCTGCGGATCAGCAGGCGACGACCGGTCCTGCGCATCGTCGTTCCCATGCGATGGGCAGGCAGGATGCCCCAGTCGGGCTCTTCCCCCAGCCGGTGCAGTTCCCGGTCGTCCAGTTCCGGCGTGAAGGCTCCATACGTAAAGATGCCGACCATACGGTTGCGGGCGATGCCGAGTGTTCTGGCATGGAGATTGTTCGCGACGAACAGGCTGTCGCACACGAACTCGCCCCGATCGGTCGCGACCGTGCGGGACGGGCCGTTTCCGAAACCGTGCACCGTGGTGTTCTCGAGGAGCGTGACCGCCGCGGGGAGCGTATCGGCGAGGCCGCGATGGAGTGCGGCAGGCTGGATCAGCGCTCTCGTCAGAGACTGCAGGCCATAACGATAATAGTCCGTTCCGGTTATCCGCTGCAGGTCACGCCGATCGTATTCCTTTGGCGCCAGCCCCCATCCCTCGTAGGTCCGGCGCGTCTGGCGCGCCGTCTTTTCGACCCGAGGCGTGGCGGCAGCGGTGATTGCCAGCGGGTTGTCGTTCCAGTCGCATTCGATCGCCCGGGTCCTGACGAGCGAGCGCAACAGCTCGAAGCCCTCCGCGACGAGCCCCATCTGGCGGTTTGCCCAGTCCTCCGCGAACCCGGCGGCATTGGCGCTCGGTTCGCCGGGATTGACGAGCAGGTAGCCGGAGTTTCTCCCCGAGGCCCCTTCGCCGATCGTCGACGCCTCGATCAGGAGGATCTCCTCTCCGGGAACCAGTTCGGCAAGCCGGCGGGCTATCGCCAGACCGGTAAAGCCCGCGCCGACAATGATGAAGCGGAAACGCCGGTCCGATGGCAGATCGCTCTTCGCTCGGCGCTCGGGCAGGAGAGCATTCCACCCCGATCTGGAATTGTAGGCTGGCGCATGTCTCATGGTGCGTCTTCCCGGACCGCCCGCAGACAGGGCCGGTTCCTTTGCTCGCGGAGGGTGATCAGGCCCTGCATGGCGGACCCGCTGCAGGCAAGGGTAGTCAGCGGGCGCCCCTCGTCCAAGGATGCCGGCAGGGGTTTTTTGATAAGATATAATTATCGAACTTATGATTTGCGCGTACTGGATATATGGGCGGGGCTTCGACAAAATGCGCTCGTGTGACGGAAGCGCAGGCATGGCGCTTCGGTTGAGAGGAAGGGCTGCCCGATGTCCGGTCATGTTTCCCATGCGGCCCACTGGGGTACGTTCACCGCGAGATGGGATGGCGAGCGTCTGGATGTCAGGCCGCATCCCGCCGATCCCGACCCGTCGCCGATCCTTGGAAACTTCACGGATGTCCTGCGCCACCGTGCCCGTATCCTGAAGCCCGCTGTCCGGAAGGGATGGCTGGACCGGGGGCCACGTTCGGGTCGCCGCCGGCTGGATGACGCGTTCGTCGAGATGGAATGGGAAGATGTCCTGCCGCTCGTTGCCGCCACGATCGGCGATGTCCGCGACCGCCATGGACCTCAGGGCGTCTACGGCGGTTCCTACGGCTGGTCGAGTGCGGGGCGTTTCCACCATGTCCAGAGCCAGATCCACCGGTTCCTGAACTTTGCGATGGGCGGCTATGTCAGATCGGTCAACAGCTACAGCGCGGGTGCCTCGTCGGTTATCCTGCCGCGGGTCATGGGACCGTTCGAGGCCCTGTCGCGCCACAACGTGACATGGGACCAGGTGGTTGCCGAAACCGATGTCGTGCTCGCCTTCGGCGGCATGGCGCTGAAGAATTCGAACATAGCGAGCGGCGGGATCACCACCCATATCGAACGAAGCGCCATGGCGCGGGCCGCTGCCCGCGGCTGCCGGTTTCACCTGTTCAGCCCGCTGCGGGACGATTTTCCGCCGGAAGCGGGAGCGATCTGGCACCCGGTCAATCCGGGTACGGATGTCGCGGTCATGCTCGGCCTCTGCCACACGATGCTGGCCGAAGGACGCCACGATCGTCAGTTTCTGGACCGCTACTGCACCGGCTTCGACATTTTTTCCGCCTATCTGGAAGGCTCCGACGACGGAGAGGCGAAGACGGCGCAATGGGCGAGCGAGATTTCCGGCGTTCCCGCGGAGACGATCGTCGAACTTGCGCGCGAAATGACCCGAGGGCGGTCGCTCGTAACGGTCGCCCACGCGCTGCAGCGGGCGCGGTTCGGCGAGCAACCCGTCTGGGCCGGTGTTGCGCTCGCGGCCATGGCGGGCCAGATCGGAATGCCCGGCGGCGGATACAACTACGCCCTCGGCGCCATGGGCCACACGGGACGACGCGTCAATTCGGTGCCGATCCCGACCCTGTCGCAGGGGACGAACGGCGTATCGAATTTCATTCCGGTCGCGCGGATATGCGACATGCTGCTCAATCCCGGCTCCGCCTATCAATATGACGGCCGGGAAATGACCTATCCCGATATCCGGCTGATCTATTGGGCGGGCGGCAATCCCTTCCACCACCACCAGGATCTCAATCGGCTGCAAAAAGCGTTCGCGGTTCCGGAAACGATCATCGTGCAGGAAAACGCCTGGACCCCGATGGCGCGATCCGCCGATATCGTGCTGCCGGCAACGATGACGCTCGAGCGTGAGGATATCGGCGCCGCGGCTACCGATCCGAGACTGATCGCCATGCGTAGGCTCGCTCCGGCTGCCGGAACGGCACGCGACGACTACGAGATCTTCGCCGACCTTTCCCGCCTGATGGGCTGCGAAGAAGCCTTCACCGAAGGGCGCGACGCGCGCGGATGGATGGCGCATCTCTACGAACCGACGCGCAAGGCGCTCGCCGATCGGGGATGGGATGCTCCGGACTTCGAGGAATTCTGGCGGCGCGGCGAACTCGCCCTGCCATCTGCTGCCGATGACGGCGGACTGCTGCGCTCCTTCCGTCGCGACCCGGAGGCGTCCCGCCTGCCGACGCCAAGCGGACGGATCGAGCTCTTTTCCCGGACCATCGCCGATTTCGGCTACGATGATTGCCTTGGCCATCCGGCCTGGTTCGCGCCTGAGGACCAGCCCGACGGTGAACATCCGCTCGTGCTCGTCGCCAACCAGCCGGCGACCCGGCTGCACAGCCAGCTCGACTTCGGAGCCTACAGCCAGTCATCGAAAGTCCGCGGCCGGGAACCTGCCCGTCTCAACCCGGAGGATGCGGCCGCGCGCGGCATCCGCGACGGCGATATCATCCGGATCTTCAATTCGCGGGGCGCCTGCCTCGCCGGTGCCGTGCTGAGCGACGGCGTCATGCCCGGCGTCGTCAATCTTTCGACGGGTGCGTGGTTCGATCCGATTGATCACGCTGCGGACCGGACCGAATGCGGTCACGGCAATCCGAACATGGTCACCCGCGATGTCGGCACTTCGAAACTCGCCCAGGGCTGCTGCGGCCAGGTGACCGTCGTGGACGTCTGCCGGTACGACGGCCCGATCCCTCCCATCCAGGCCTATGACCCGCCTCCACTGGTTGGCCGCTGAGCAAGACGAACAGGAGATCGCCCATGCGTCCTCTCGACGGGATACGCATCCTCGACATGACTTCGGTTCTCATGGGACCCTATGCCACCGCCATCCTCAGCGACATGGGCGCCGAAGTGATCAAGATCGAGCCTCTCGGCGGCGACATATTGCGCCATGCCGGCGCCAGCCGCGGTGGCAGCATGGGCGGCATCTTCCTGCATTCCAACATCGGCAAGCGCAGCGTGGTCCTCGATCTCAAGCGGGACGGAGGCCGCAAGGCGCTGATGCGCATCGCTAAGACATGCGACGTGCTCTTCTACAATATCCGTCCGAAGGCCATGGAACGGCTAGGGCTCGGATACGAGAAGATGGCGGAGGTCAATCCCGGTCTTCTCTATGTCGGTGCCTTCGGTTTCGGACAGAACGGCCCCTATGCCGATCGAGCCGCCTATGACGACCTCATCCAGGCGGCATCCGGAATACCGATGCTGCTGGCCGAGGCATCCGGCGAGGCGCCTGCCTATGTGCCGGTGAACATGGCCGACAGGATCGTCGGTCTTCATGCGGCGATCGCCATCGTGGCCGGCCTTCGTCACCGGGACCTCACGGGGACGGGGCAGCGTATCGACATGCCGATGTTCGAGACCATGGCAAGCTTCGTGCTGGGTGACCATATGGGCGGGCTGTCCTTCCGGCCGCCGCTGGACCAGGGCGGTTATCGCCGCCTCCTGTCACGTGGACGAAAGCCCTTCGCCACGGCGGACGGGTATCTCGGCGCGGTCATCTATACCGACCAGCATTGGCAGAGGTTCCGCGCACTCGTCGGAGAGCCGGAGAGGCTTGCCGATCCCCGATATCAGACATTTGCCGGGCGCCAGGAGAATATCGACGAGGTCAACCAGCACCTTATGGAAATCTTCGCGACCCGCACGACGGCGGAGTGGGAGGGACTTCTCAACGCGGCCGATATTCCCTGCATGCCGCTTCACTCCCTGACCAGCATCATGGAGGATCCACACCTCAATGCCGTCGGGTTCTTCGAGGAGAGCCGGCATCCGGTCGAGGGCGAGATAAGGACGATGCGGGTTCCGTCCACCTGGAGCGTATCGCAGCCGCGACATTCGGGACCGGCGCCGGTGCTCGGGCAGGATACGGAGCGTGTGCTTCGGGAGATGGGTTATTCCGATGACGAGATCACGGCGCTCGCCGAAGAAGGAGCGGTGGGGATTTCCTATCGTGAGCCCGCCTGATATCGGATACCGATTGCTATCGATCCCGCCTCGCCTATGCTGTCGCCTCTTGAGGCAGGAGTGAGGCTGACCGGTGGACGCGCCCAAACGCCGTGGTTTCGGCAATATCGAATTGCGGCATCTTCGCTATTTCATGGCGATCGCCGAGGACATGAGCTTTGCGCGCGCTGCCGAGCGCCTGGGGGTCGCGCAACCGGGTTTGAGCCAGCAGATCAAGATTCTCGAGGATCTTCTCGAAGTGCGGCTGTTCGACCGCTCGCGCCGGAAGCCGAGCTTCACGCTGGCGGGTGAACTGTTCTACGAGGAAACGCGCAAGATCATCACGCAGCTCGATGTCGCGACCCAGATCGCGCGGCGCGCAGCGCGTGGCGAGGTCGGTAGGCTGGCCGTCGGATACGTGGGGTCGGCGGCCTATACCGGCATGCTGACCCGGGTCATCGGCGAATTCAGGGACAATCATCCTTCCGTGGACCTGAACATTTCGGAACTCGAAATGCTGCGACAGCTCGAAGCCATCGCAGACGGGCGGATGGATATCGGTTTCATCCGGCCGCCGGCGCCCCTGCCACGCAATCTCGACACTATTCCCATCCTGTTCGAGGATCTCGATATCGCGCTCAATGCCAGACATCCGGCCGCAGACCAGGAGGATGTCGATCTGAAGGATCTCGCCGGCGAGAACTTCATCATCCCCATGCATTCCTCGCAGATAAGCTTTCATCATCATACGACCGTCGCGTGTCAGAAGGCTGGTTTCCAGCCGCGTTTCGGCCCCCAGGGGCGCGACTTCATGACGATCGCGAGCATGGTCTCGATCGGGCTCGGCGTGGCGCTCGTGCCGCGATCGATCCGCTGCATCCAGCTTCCTTCGCTCGTCTACAGGCCGATCAGGGGCCAGCAGGAGAGGGCGGAGCTCGCCGTCGCGTTCCGCCGCGGCGACCATTCGCCGATCGTCCGGTCGTTCATCGCGATAACCCGTCACCACATGCAGCAGACGAGCGGTGCGGGGCAGGGCGCGGCTGCTCCATCCGATAAGTCTTGATTATCAAATTAAAGCTCCAGCAATATTGTGATGATCATCCGGCTGTCATTTAATGCATTTGTGGCGGTCGCGTCCGAATGTCCGCCGTGGTCCGGCTCGCAGCAGAATGTACACCGCGCAATCGTCTTTCGCGCCCGTGCCCGGCATTCTCAATACGGTGGAAGGCAGCAAATTGGCAGACTGGAAGCAATCTTCAGGGGTGACGTTCCAATGCGAGAAAGGCCCGGTCACCGGGTCTCGCGGCGTCGCCGTCACCAACCATCCGCTGGCTTCCGCGGCTGCCATGGAAATGCTCGCCGCGGGCGGTAACGCCTTCGATGCCACCGTCGCGTCACTGTTCGCTCTGACCGTCGTCGAACCGATGATGGTTGGGATATTCGGCGGCGGAACGTCCGTCGTCCATCTCGCCAATGGCGACCTGCATGTCTTCGACGGTCTGGCGACGGCGCCGGCTCAGACGAGGCCCGACATCTATACTCCGATCTCGGACAGCTGGCCCGACTACATGGAGACGAAAGGCCGGCAGAACCGGGTTGGTCCGAAGGCGATCGCGGTGCCCGGAAACCTCAAGGCATGGTGCCGGATGTCGGCGGATTTCGGCCGCCTTCCCCTGTCTCGGCTGCTGGGCCCAGCCATCCGTTATGCCGAGGAAGGCTTCGTGCTTTCTCCATATCTCGCGACCTGCATCGAGGAAATCAGCCCGGACCTTGCGCTCGACGAGGCGATCGCCGCGATCTTTCTGCCGGGCGGCAAGCCGCTGGCGGCCGGCGAAGTGCTCGTCCAGAAGGATTATGCCAGGACGCTGAGGGCGATTGCCGCCACCGGGGCCGAGGCGCTCCTGACAGGCGACCTCGGCAATGACGTCCGCGCCTTCCTGCGAAATTCCGGCACCTGGGTTACCGAAAGCGATATCCGCGACTACGAGGTGATACGGCGCGAGCCCGTTCGCGGTACCTATCGCGGCTTCGAGATCATCGGTCCGCCACCGCCCTGTTCGGGCGGTGTACAGACCGTGCAGGTGCTGAACCTGATAGAGGCGGCGGATGTGTCGGCCGAGGGTTTCGGCAGCGTGACGACCCTGCACAGGCTGATCGAGGCGATGAAGATCGCTGCGGCCGACCGGCTCGCCGTGACGGCGGATCCGGCCTTCGTCGACGTGCCGCTGGAGCGGTTGACGTCGAAGGCCTATGCCCAGGAAAGGGCCGGCGATTTCGATCCGGAGCGCGCGCGAAAGCAGGAAGCAAGGATACTCACCAACGAATCCGCCAATACCACGCATGTGACGATTGCCGATGGGGAGGGCAATGTCGTCACCTCGACACAGACGATCAACAGTCTGTTCGGCGCGCGCGTTGTGGTTCCGGGAACCGGCATCATCGCCAACAACTATATGTATCTTTTCGACCCCCATCCCGGCAAAGCCCTGTCGCTGGCGCCCGGAAAGAGGATCACCAGCGGCATCACGGCGCTGATCGGGAAGAAGGACGGCAAGCTCGCTTTCGCTCTCGGTCTTCCGGGTGCGCACCGCATTCCGGCATCCGCCATGCAGGCGGTCATCAATCTCATCGATCACCGCATGTCGGTCCAGGAGGCGGTCGAGGCTCCCCGGGTCTTCACCTGGGGCCAGGAGGTCGAAGTCGAAACGGGATTTCCCGAGGCCATCCGGGAAGGGCTTGCGGAAAAGGGACACCGCATCCTGCCGGTGGCGCATGTGGCGGGCGGCATGGGAGCGATCCGCTTCGAAGAGGACGGATCGATGACCGGGGCATCGTGCTGGCGGGCGGATGGCGTGCCGATGGCGGCGGGCGGTGGTCCGGCGCGCGCGAACACCTCGTTCTGGCCCGATCCGCGCCGCGGTAAAATCTACTAAAAACAAACAACTATAACAGAAACTTCAGAGGAGAATTGCAATGAATATGACCCGTCGTGAAGCGATGCTCTTCACCAGCAGCGCGCTTCTCTTTGCCGCCACACGGCCCGGCTTCGCCTCCGCGCAGGGCCAGAGTGTCATCCGTTTCGCGCCTCACGCGGCATTGCGCGTTCTCGATCCCGTGACCACCAACGCCTATATCACGCGCAACCATGGCTTCATGGTCTACGACACGCTGTTCGGAATGGATTCGAACTATGTGCCGAAGCCGCAGATGGTCGATACCTGGAAGATGTCGGACGACGGTCTGACCTGGGATTTCCAGCTTCGCGACGGTCTCGCCTTCCATGACGGCGCGCCTGTGACCACCGGCGATGTCGTCGCCTCGATCCAGCGCTGGTGGCAGAAGGATGTCGTCGGCCTGCGCCTCAAGGCGGTGACGAAGGAAATCACGGCCGTTGACGAGCGCAGCTTCCGCCTTGTCCTGTCCGAACCCTTCGGCATCATGCTCGAAGCTTTCGCGCGCCCGACATCAATCCCGCTTTTCGTCATGCCGAAGCGTATCGCCGACCTGCCGCCGGCAACGGTGCTGGAAGAGGTCGTCGGCTCGGGGCCCTATCGTTTCGTCCAGGAGGAATTCAGGCCTGGCGTCAGCTGGGCCTATGTCAGGAACGACAAGTATGTTCCGCGCAAGGAGCCGGCGGACGGGCTCGCGGGCGGCAAGGTTCCGGCGGTCGATCGCATCGAGGTGATCTGGTTCCCGAGCCCGGACACGGCGATGAGCGCGTTGCAGAACAAGGAGCTCGACATCATCGAGTCGGTCAGCCCGGACCGCAAGCCGATCTTTGACGGCTCCGACATAACCGTGATCGCAAGGGCGAGCCCGACCATTTCGACGATCCGTTTCAACTGGGCGCAACCGCCCTTCAACGACGTGAAGCTGCGTCAGGCCGTACAGGCGGTCGTTACCCAGCGCGACTATCTGGACGTCGTCGTCGGCAATTCGGACGACTACAGCATATGCGGCGCCCTGTTCGGTTGCGGCACGCCGCTGGAAACCGAAGCCGGCTTCATCGACAACGGTACGCCGAACCTCGAACGTGCGAAGGAACTCGTCAAGGAATCCGGTTACAAGGGCGAGAAGGTCGTGATCATCACGCCCGGCGACGTCGCCTCATTCTCGGCGCTGGCGCCGATGACGCAGCAGATTCTCGCCTCCATCGGCATCGAAAGCGAAATCCAGACGATGGAATGGAGCGCTTTCCTGACGCGGCGCGCAAATTCCGGTCCGGTCGCCGAGGGCGGCTGGAACCTCGCCCATGCGGTGTTCGACGGTATCGACCTGATCTCGCCCCTCGGCAACATGAACTTCGACGCCCGCGGCAAGGCCGGCTATACCGGGTTCATCGACGACGCGGAAACCGAGACGCTGAAGACGCAATATCAGCGCGAACCGGATCCGGCCAAGCAGAAGGCCATCGCCGAAAAGATGCAGGCGCGGGCCTACGAGCAGGTCTTCTACATCCCGCTCGGGACCTACAAACAGTTCATCGCGCTGCGCCCGGAACTGAAGGACTACGTCAACTCTCCCGTCGTCGTGCTCTGGAACGTGGCCAAGAGCTGATGCTGCGGCTGATAGTCCTTCGCACCGCCTCGTCGGTGCCGGTGATGTTCATCGTTGCCGTGATCGTCTTCCTCCTGCTCCGGCTGAGCCCGGGCGATCCGGCGACGATCATGGCCGGTGATGCGGCAACGCCTGCGGAGATCCAGAATCTCCGGGTGAGCATGGGGCTCGATCAGCCCCTGCCGCTGCAGTTCCTTGCCTGGATCGGCGGGGTGCTGCAGGGCGATCTCGGGCAGTCCATCCTGTCACGCATGCCGGTCAGCGATCTTATCGCCGATCGCCTCGGGCCGACCCTGGTGCTCGCGCTCTGTGCCATCGTCGTCACGGTGTTCGTCGCCGTGCCGCTCGGAGCGCTCGCGGCCTGGCGGCACAATAGCTGGATCGACTGGGCCGTCATGACGCTATCGGTGCTCGGCTTCTCGATCCCCGCCTTCGTCGTCGGCTATCTCCTGATGCTGTTCTTCTCCATCGGCGCCGGCCTGCTGCCCGTTCAGGGATATGTCAGTCCGCTCGTCGATCCGGCGGCGGCGGTCAGGCATCTCATCCTGCCGTCGCTGACGCTCGCCCTGGTATTCATGGCGCTGATCGCCCGCGTCACCCGTTCCAGCCTGCTCGAGGTGCTCGGTCAGGATTTCGTCCGCACGGCCAAGGCAAAGGGCAACCCCGCTTTCCGTACCCTCTGGCGGCACGCGCTGCCGAACGCGGCGGTACCCATCATCACCGTGATCGGCCTCGGTATCGCAATGCTTATTTCCGGTGTGGTGGTGACCGAAAGCGTATTCAACATCCCGGGTATTGGGCGCTTGACCATCGATGCCATCCTGGCGCGGGACTATCCCGTGGTGCAGGGGCTGATGCTGTTCTTCGCGCTGATCTATGTCGGGGTGAACCTCCTGATCGACATCGCCTACATCATCGTCGATCCCCGCATTCGATATTGAGGACAGGCCCTTGGCATCTGAAACGACCACGCTCCCGGATCGTTCGGCTTCCTGGCAAGCCTTCGTATCTCGCAATCTCCTGCCGCTCTCATGCGTGTCGGTTCTGGTGATCATAATCCTCGTGTCGCTGGTCGGCAGCTGGTTCGTCGCCGGTGACGCGATGATGGTGCGGCCGCGCATGCGCCTCAAGGCGCCGTCGGAACTCGCCTGGTTCGGAACGGATGCCATGGGCCGCGACGTCTTCGCCCTCACGCTCGAAGGTGCCAAGCTCTCGCTTCTGGTCGGGTTCATGACCGCCGTCAGCGGCGGCCTCATCGGCACGGCGATCGGATTGGTAACCGGATATTTCCGCAGGCTCGACGGCTTCGTCATGCGCATCATGGATGCAATCATGGCGATCCCGAACATCCTCTTTGCGGTTGCGGTCGTTTCGCTGCTTGGCCCGAGCCTGCTGACCATCGTCGGCGCGCTGGTCTTCAACGAGATCCCGCGCGTCGTGCGGCTTGTCCGAAGCGTGGTGCTGAGTGTGCGCGAGGAGCCCTACGTGCAGGCCGCGGTCGGCATGTCGATCCAGACGCCGCTGATCCTGATCCGGCACATCCTGCCGAGCTGCATCGCGCCGCTGATTGTCCAGACGACCTACATCTTCGCGGCGGCCATCCTCTCGGAAGCCGTGCTCGGCTTTCTCGGGGTCGGTTTCCCGCAGGGAACTCCCACCTGGGGCAATGTGGTGGCGGAAGGCCGCGCCGTCTTCCTGCGCGCGCCCTGGACCATCATCGCGCCCGGCATGGTTCTGGCCGTGACCGTCATGGCGGTCAATCTCCTCGGCGACAGCCTGCGCGACTGGCTCGATCCCACTCTGTCCCGTCGCGCAAAGGTACAGTCATGACCGTTTCGTCTCCAACGGGCGCCCCTATCCTCGAGATAACGGATCTTAGCGTCGCTCTCCCTCCGGGATTGGACAGGGCATATGCGGTAGAGGGCATCTCGCTCTCGGTCAAACCGCGGGAAATCGTCTGTGTGGTCGGCGAGTCCGGTTCGGGCAAGTCGGTCACGGCCTCCGTGGTGATGGGGCTCCTGCCGAACGCGCTTCGCCTGGCGGGCGGCTCCGTCAGGCTCGAAGGCGAGGAAATCGGCGGCGCATCGGAAGCACGCCTCAACGCCCTGCGTGGGAACCGTATGGCTATGATCTTCCAGGAACCGCTCACGGCTCTCAATCCCGTCATGCGGCTCGGCGACCAGATCGCCGAGGTCCTGGCGCTCCACAAGCCGGAAATGGGCAAGGCCGCAATGCGCAGGCGCGTTCTGGAGCTGATGGAGGATGTGCGTCTGCCATCGCCCGAAACAATCTACGGCCGTTATCCGCATCAGATTTCCGGCGGGCAGCGCCAGAGGGTGATGATCGCGATGGCGCTCGCGATGGAACCGGCGCTCATCATCGCCGACGAGCCCACCACGGCACTCGATGTCACCACCCAGGCCCAGATCCTGCGGCTTTTCCGGGAGCTGCTCGTCAAGCATGACAGCGCCATCCTGATGATCACCCACGATTTCGGCGTTGTGGCCGATGTCGCGGACCATGTGACCGTCATGAAACACGGGCGGGTAGTCGAAAGCGGTGTCCCCGACCAGGTGCTCGGCAATCCGCAGCACGCCTATACCCGCGAGCTCATCGCGGCCGTGCCTAAGCTGCGCTATCTGGCCGATGCCGAACCGGCACCTCCGACCCTCGAGGTCAGGGATCTGCACCTGACATACCGGCAGGCGGGCTGGTTCCGGAAGACGAAGGATGTCCATGCGCTTGCCGGTGTCAGTTTCTCGCTCGCGCCGCGCCAGACCCTGGGCATCGTGGGAGAATCCGGATCGGGCAAGAGTACCCTCGCCAAGGCGGTGCTGGGCTTCGAGACGCCGAGCAGTGGCCAGATCCTGTTCGGGAAACAGGATCTTCTGACCCTTTCCGCGTCGGCCCTGGCCAATACCCGCCACCGGATCCAGATGATCTTCCAGGATCCCTACAGCTCGCTGAACCCGCGCCGCCGCATCGGGCAGTCGCTGGTGGAGGGGCCGATCCGTCACGGCAGGTCGCAGGCGGAGGCACGCCGCCGCGCGCTCGAACTGCTCGACCTCGTCGGCCTGCAGCCGTCCTCCATGGATCGCTTCCCGCACGAATTCTCGGGCGGCCAGAGGCAGCGGCTCTGTATAGCCCGGGCGCTGGCTCTCGAGCCTGACGTCATAGTTGCGGACGAGGCCGTCTCTGCGCTCGACGTGACCGTACAGGCCCAGGTCATCGACCTGTTCAGATCACTGCAGAACGAGCTCGGCTTCGCCATGCTCTTCATCACCCACGATCTCCGGGTCGCCTCGAATATCTGCAATCAGATCGCGGTTATGAGCCGCGGAAAGATCGTGGAAATGGGGGAGGCGAGGGCGGTCTTCGAAAACCCCGGGAACGATTACACGCGAGAGCTTCTGGCCGCACTTCCCGGCGCCGAGCTCCGCTAACGCTTCCGTCAGGCAGCAGAAAGGAAATCCATGGCCGGTCTGTATTACGAGGACTTCGTCATTGGTCACGAATTTCGCCACGAATTGAGCCGGACGGTGACGGAAGCGGACAACATGAGCTTCAGCCTGATGACGCTCAATCCGCAACCGCTGCACATCGATGCGCATTTCGCGGCCCAGAGCGAATGGGGCCAGCCGCTTTTTAACAGCCTCTGCACCCTGGCCATCATGATCGGCATGAGCGTGCAGGATACGACGCTCGGCACGACCGTCGGCAATCTCGGCATGTCGGATGTCCGTTTTCCCAAACCTGTCTTTCACGGCGATACGCTGCGCAGCCGCACCACGGTCGTGTCGAAGCGCGAGAGCAAATCGCGCGGCGATGTCGGGCTGGTGGAATTCGAACACGTCTGCCTCAACCAGAGCGAGGACGTGGTGGCGACCTGCAGGCGCATGGCCATGATGCGCAAGAAGGCGGTCGGCTGATGCGGTCCTTCCTCTTCGTGCCGGCGGACAGCCTGCGCAAGTTCGAAAAGGCGAAAACGGGATCCGCCGACGCGCTCATCCTCGACCTGGAGGATTCCGTAGCGCCGGAGGCGAAGGACGAGGCGAGAAACATCCTCGCCGAAATGCTCGCGGCACCCCGGAGCGGACCGAAGCTTTTCGTTCGCATCAATGCGATGGATACGGGCCTGAGCCTCAAGGACCTCGTGGCCGCGATGCCGCAGCGCCCGGATGGTATCGTGCTGCCCAAATCGACACACGGCGATGACGTGCGCCGCCTTTCCGGCTGGCTCGACGCGCTTGAGGCGGCCTATGGCATCGAGGCGGGTGCTACCCGTATCGTCGCCATCGTGACGGAGACGGCGGATGCCCTCTTCAATCTCGGCAGTTACAGGGATGCGAGCCCCAGGCTCTGGGGCATGATGTGGGGGGCCGAGGATCTGGCGGCATCCTTCGGCGCCACGAGCAATCGCGTGGACCGTGCCTATGCCGCTCCGTTTCTGCTGGCGCGAAATCTCTGCCTTGCCGGGGCGGCCGCGGCCGGCGTCACGGCCATCGATGCCGTCTGCACCCGTATCGACGAGATCGATGCGGTTTCTTCCGAGGCACGCGACGCGCGCCGCGATGGTTTCGGCGCGAAGGCGGTGATCCATCCGAGCCATGTCGAGCCGGTAAACCACGCATTCACGCCGACCGGCGAGGAGGTCGACTGGGCACGACAGGTCATCGCGGCTTTTGCGCGAGACCCTGGCGCCGGCGTCGTCCGGATCGATGGCAGGATGATCGACAAGCCGCACGAGCGCCAGGCCCGGAAGATCCTGGCGGCGGCCGTCTCGGCCGAATAGGGGTGGCGGCCGGTCTCATGGCCGGTCGGAAACAAGACAGTTGGATAAGAGGACCAGGAGTGTCACGCCATGGCGCGAAGTGATGCGCTTCAGCAATTCATCGATGCCGCCTTCGTCGCCTATGATCGCTTCGCAGTCGATCCGCGCTCCCGCGCGCCGCTGCAGCGACTGGCGTCCTTGTTGCGGACGCCAGCCTCGGAGCGGCAAGGGCCAGGAAGCCGCCTCCCGGTCTGTGCGCTTCTCGACGATGCGCTCGACCTCGGCGAGGTTCAGGATGAACTGACCGAACTCGCGGCGAAATTCCGCGCTGTCGAACCGCGGATGATCTGGGATCTGAAGGAACGGCCCGACCGGTCCGCCAGCGCCAATTTCGCGCAGGGGCATGCCAACGGCATGATTTTGGGACCGGGCGGAATAGAGGAACGGAGCGACCTCTGGCTTGGGGTCACGCTGATGGCGCCCCACGTCCGGTACCCCGACCATGACCATCCGCCGGAGGAGATCTATCTCGCGCTGTCACCGGGCGAGTTCAGGCAAGGAGACGGAGAGTGGTTTTCGCCGGGTGTCGGCGGTTCCTTCTACAACGTTCCCGGGATCAGGCATGCGATGCGTTCGACCGACAGACCGTTCCTCGTTTTCTGGATCCTCCCACTCTGAGGATCCGGGAAACATGGAACATGGAGCCTGTCCTAGCCGTGGGGCAGTGCTTCCGGCTTCGAGCCGTCGAGGGCACGGCCCCGTACGATAGAAGGCGCCCGGAAATCTCTGATTCCTATGCCGGTATCCGGTGCAGCCAGCCGTGATCGTCAGGAAGCGTCCCCTTCTGGATGCCGATCAGCTTGTTCCGTAGCAGTGTCGTTACAGGCCCCGTCTCGCCGTTCCCGATCGCAAGCGAGCCTCCGCGATGCTTCAGCTCTCCAATTGCGGCGACCACGGCAGCCGTGCCGCACGCGAAAGCTTCCACCAGCCTGCCGGACGACAGGTCGGCCTGCAGTTCGTCGAACGCATAGGGGCGCTCATGGACGGCGATATCGCTGTCGCGCGCAAGCGTCATGATCGAGTTGCGGGTGATGCCCGGAAGGATGGTTCCCAGTGGCGGGGTGACGATCGATCCATCGTCGAACACGAAGAAGATGTTCATGCCACCGAGTTCCTCGATCCATCTGCGCTCGGCTGCATCGAGGAACAGAACCTGATCGCAGCCATGCTGGACGGCTTCCGCCTGGGCAATCAGGCTGGCTGCGTAGTTGCCGCCGCATTTTGCTGCACCCGTGCCGCCCACGGCCGCACGTGTATAATCTTCCGAGACCCAGATCCTGACCGGTTTCGCGCCACCCTTGAAATAGGGGCCGACAGGCGATGCGATCACGCAGAAGATATATTCCCTCGACGGCCTGACACCGAGAAACGGCTCGCTGGCAAACATGAAGGGCCGGATATAGAGGCTGCTGCCCTCGTCTTCGGGAACCCATTGCGGGTCTGCCGCCACCAGCTTTTCGATGGCCGCAATGAAATCCTCCTCGGGCAGTTCGGGCATCGCGAGCCGGCGTGCCGATGCATTGAAGCGTCTGGCGTTTTCTTCCGGCCGGAACAGTACCAGGTCACCATCTGCGGCCCGGTAGGCCTTCATGCCTTCGAATATCTCTTGCGCGTAATGAAGGACGCTGCAGGCCGGATCGAGGGGAAACGGTGCGCGTGCCGTCACGGCCGCGGAATGCCATCCCTTGTCGGCGCTCCAGTAAGCGACCGACATGTGATCGGAGAAAAGCGTTCCGAATCCGAGGTTTTTGAAGGCGAGAGCCCGATCGGCATCCGCCATCGGGCGGGAGTTCCTGATGATTTCGAATTGCAGCATTTGTCCACCTGCCGATACTGGGTTTGCCGTCGAGGCCTTGCAGAAGCGTTTGCCCGTTGCTGTTAAACCGACGATCACTTTCCGGCAAGTTCAAGCAGACGTCTGGCCTGCCTGAGATGCGGCGCATCGATCATGCGGCCATCGAGTTCGAGTGCTCCCCTTCCGGGGCTTTTCGCGAAAGCATCGACGATCGCTCGAGCATGTTCCAGTTCCTGCGCCGTCGGAGTGAAGGCCTCGTTGATGATCGGGACCTGCGTCGGATGGATCGCCATCATGCCGCCGAAGCCGTCGCGGCGTCCGCGCCGGGCATAATCGGCCAGCCCGCCGAGATCGCGAAACGCGGGATAGACCGTGTCGATGGCATCGACGCCGGCCGCATGGGCTCCGAAAAGCGTCAGCGAGCGCACCATTTCGTAGGGCGGCGTGTAGCGTCCGTCCTCCTCTCGGGCACCGGCCGCGCCGATGGCTGCCGGCAGGTCCTCCGCGCCCCAGGTGAGGCCGAGGATCAGGTGCCGAACCGTGCGATAGCTGCCGATTTCGAAGACCGCCGCCGGAGTTTCGGTCGCGATCGGCAGGATGGGAATACCCGGCGCCTTTGCCGCCAGCGCCTCGACGCTCGCCGCCCCTTCGGCCTTGGGCAACACGAAGGCGTCGGGTTTCGCATCGAGCACCGCTGCGAGATCATGGTCCAGAAAGCCGCTGTCGAGCGGATTGACGCGTACGAAAAGCCTCGCTTCCCGCCTGGCCGAGCGAAGGAAGGAAGCCGTCATTTCCCTTGCGGTCGGCTTGGCTTCCGGCAGGACGGCATCCTCCAGATCGAGGATCAGCGCGTCGGCATCGAGCCTCAGCGCTTTTTCCATCCGCTCGGGTCGGTCGCCGGGCACGAAGAGCAGCGAGCGCAGTCTCATTGCGGCCTCCTGTGCAGGAGCGCCGTGCGCAGACACTGGCAGACGATTTCGCCGCGCTGGTTGATGAGCTCGTGGCGAAAGGTGACGATGCCGGCGGCCGGGCGCGAGCGACTTTCCTTCAGGTCGGTCACCTCCGTCTCGGCGCGCATCGTGTCCCCGATGAAGACAGGCTTCGGCATTATGAGCTTGTCGTAGCCGAGATTGGCGACGAGCGTACCGAGCGTGGTGTCGCCGACGGAGAGCCCCACCATCAGCGCGAAGGTGAAGGTGCCGTTGACGAGGATCCGGCCGAATTCGCTTGCTTTCGCCGCCTCGATATCGAGATGCAGAGGCTGCGGGTTATGAGTCATGGTGGAGAAGAGCAGGTTGTCGGTTTCCGTCACCGTGCGGCGGATCTCGTGGGCGATCCGATCGCCGACGGTCCAATCCTCGAAATAACGTCCGGCCATCAGTCTTCTCCCTCGATGCGGACCAGGAGGCCGCCTTCTGTTACCTGGCTGCCGGGGCTCGCCCGCAGCTCGGCGACGACACCGTCGAAAGGCGCATGGAGCGTCTGCTCCATCTTCATCGCCTCGATCACGACCAACGGCTGGCCGCGCAGGACGCGGTCGCCTTCCGAGACCGATACGGCGATCACGGTTCCAGGCATCGGCGCCATCACCGAACCGTCGGCCGGACCATGGGAGCCGCCGGCATGATCGGCGCGGCGCGGGCCGAAGGGCCAGGCTTCGCCATCGATGAAGACGACGTCCCTTGCGCCGCTTCCCCGCTTTTGCGGTGGATGGTCGAGGTCCACGAGATAAGGTTTCCCGGCAATTTCCACGCTCACCTTCCGGCATGGCGCTGCATTCACGCGGAAGCCCGCAAGCGCGGTCCACGGGCCTTGCGGCTCGTCGGAAAGAAGTGATGCGGCGGCTGCCTGCAAGACCCGCTCGTCGGGTTCGATGGATGGCAAGAGCCCCGCCATATGGCGTTCGATGAAACCGGTATCTATCGCGCCGGAGAGGAAATCCGGATGCCGGAGCGTCCGCGCCAGAAAGGCGGCATTGGTGCGGACAGGCCAGACCTCCACATCCGCCATGTTCCCGGCAAGCAGGGCCGCGGCCTGCCGTCGGCTTGCACCGTGGCCGATCAGCTTGGCGATCATCGGGTCGTAATGGGCTGTCACCTCGTCGCCTTGCCCGACGCCGCTATCGACGCGCACGCCATCGGGAAGATGCAGATGCTCGAGCCGACCGGTGGAAGGCAGGAAACCGGTCGAGGGGTTCTCGGCATAAAGCCGTGCTTCCATGGCCCAGCCATCGATCGAAAGCTGGTCCTGCCTGAGCGGCAGCGGCTCTCCTGATGCGACACGGATCTGCCATTCCACCAGATCCTGCCCGGTAATGGCTTCCGTAACGGGGTGCTCCACCTGAAGCCGGGTGTTCATCTCCATGAACCAGATGCGGTCGGCGCGCAGGCCCTCTGAGGCGTCGGCGATGAACTCTACGGTTCCGGCCCCGACATAATCCACCGCCTGTGCCGCCTTGACGGCAGCGCTGCAGACGGCGGCGCGGGTCGCCTCGTCCATGCCCGGCGCGGGCGCCTCCTCGACGACCTTCTGGTGGCGTCTCTGCAGCGAGCAGTCCCGTTCGAAGAGATGGACGACGTTGCCGTACGTATCGCCGAAGACCTGAACTTCGATATGCCGGGGCGACTGGATGTATTTTTCGATCAGAACGCGGTCGTCGCCAAAGGACGAGGCCGCCTCGCGCCGGCAGCTTTCGAGTGCGGCAGGAAAATCCTCGGCCGTATCGACCCGGCGCATGCCCTTGCCGCCACCGCCCGCGACCGCCTTGATCAGCACCGGATAACCGATCGTATCGGCCTCCCGCCGAAGCCGGGCCGGGTCCTGATCCTCGCCTAGATAACCCGGCGTGACCGGGACGTTTGCGGCGATCATTCGTTGTTTGGCTGCATCCTTGAGACCCATCGCACGGATGGCGGACGGCGGAGCGCCGACCCAGATCAGTCCCGCGCCGATGACCGCCTCGGCGAAGTCCGCGTTCTCCGACAGGAAGCCGTAGCCGGGATGGATCGCCTGCGCGCCGGTCTGTCGTGCCGCGTCGAGAATACGATCCTGTCGGAGATAGCTCTCGCGCGCCGGGGCCGGTCCGATGCGGATCGCTGCGTCCGCCTCACGCACGAAGGGCATGCCAGCATCGGCGTCCGAATAGATGGCGATCGTGCGGATGCCGAGGCGGTGCGCGGTGCGAATGATCCGGCGGGCGATCTCTCCGCGATTGGCGATCAGCAGGCTTTCAATCACCACTCTTGCTCCTTCCTACATCCGGAAAAGGCCGAACTGCGCGCGCTCCGCAATGGGCGCGTTCAGCGTGGCGGAAAAGGCGAGGCCCAGCACGTCGCGGGTCTGGGCGGGGTCGATCACGCCGTCGTCCCACATTCTGGCCGTCGCGTAATAGGGATTGCCTTCGTCCTCGTATTTCTGCCGGATCGGCGCCTTGAAGGCTTCCGCTTCGGCCTCGCTCCATGTCTCGGCGTCGCGATGGACGGAGGCGAGAACCGAGGCCGCCTGTTCGCCGCCCATGACGGAAATCCGGGCATTTGGCCAGGAAAACAGGAAACGCGGCTGGTAGGCGCGACCGCACATGCCGTAGTTGCCAGCGCCGAAACTGCCGCCGATCAGCACCGTGACCTTCGGCACGGACGCCGTCGCGACCGCCGTCACCAGCTTGGCGCCGTGTTTTGCGATGCCCTCCGCCTCATATCTGCCGCCGACCATGAAGCCGGAGATATTCTGCAGGAACAGCAGCGGAATTCGGCGCTGGCAGGCGAGCTGGATGAAATGCGCTCCCTTGAGCGCGCTTTCGGAAAACAGCACGCCGTTGTTTGCGAGAATGGCGACCGGAATGCCCCAGATATGTGCGAAACCGCAGACGAGGCTCGATCCGTAGAGCGGCTTGAACTCCCGCAGGTCCGAGCCATCGACGATGCGCCCGATTACCTCCCGCACGTCATAGGGCGTACGAACGTCCTGCGGCATGACGCCGTATAGCTCCTGTGCGTCGAGCAGCGGAGGCTGCGGCGCCGCGATCTCGATATCCACCGTCTTCGGCCGGTTCAGCATCGCCACGATATCCCGCACGATCAGCAGCGCATGTTCGTCGTTCTCGGCGACATGATCGACCACGCCGGACTTGCGGCCATGGGTTTCGGCGCCGCCCAGTTCTTCCGC
>JBQGDG010000167.1:0-3503 GCA_052038935.1 Neorhizobium sp.
TGGACTAGGAAGCGGATCCGCCGGCGGCGGCGTCCGATATCAGTCGATCAGCTTCAGCACCTTGTCGAACACTTTCAGCACCTGCTGCAGCTCGTGTCCGCGCTTGAGAATGGTGCCATGGGTATTGATCACCGAATAGGCGCCCTGCTTCGAGGCAAGCTTGGGATTTTTCTCGACGCGGAAAAGCGGCATCTCGCCCGAACGCTTGTAGATGGAAAATACGGCGCGGTCCTTCAGATGATCGATCGCGTAGTCCTTCCACTCCCCTTCACCCACCATGCGCCCGTAGATCCACAATATCGCATCGAGTTCACGGCGGTGGAAGGTGACGGGTATGGGCTCGCGGCTTTGCCGGTATTCGCTGAGACTGACGACCACCGCAGCATCATGCGGCTTTGCATTCGCTGGCAAATCGGATTGATCGGCCATCAAAGCTCCAATCATTGTATGTCTTTGGCCGTCCAGTGTGCCTAAGCCAGCCGAAAATGCAAGTCCGCGCAATACCCGCCGCGCGGGGCATCACGGAATTTATTCTTGCCCAAATTCGGACAAAACAGCGCCTGAATCCGCAGCCATGTTCGTTTCGTTGGTTGGCGCGTTCTGCGCCATTGGCCCGGTCCGGTGCATTGACCCTTACCCCCAGCCCCCCAATGTTTCCGGATCGGGCCTCCAACACACCAGACTGAAGGGGCGCGGAGCGTCCGGCTAGTTCTTCTTGCGACCCGCCATCAGCACGGTCGCGCCCATGATCGCCGCCGGTTCGCCGCCGGGGCCGGAGGCCTGAAGAAGGATCGCGCAGCCGTCCTTCTTCGTCTTGCCGAGCGCCTTGCCGGGCAAGGTCAGGGTCATCTTCTTGCCGTTCCACATGCCGACAGACTGCACGTCGTAGACGCTGTGCCAGTAGTCCATGCGCTTGCCGCTGTTTTCGCCCTTGGTCACGTCCACCTGCTGGCGCTTGGTGAAATAGGCGACGACGACATCGGCCTGTCCCTGCCCCTCGCCGATCTCGATCTCGATCTCGTCGCCGCGCATGGTGGCGCTGATGGGAACCGAAAGGCCCTGGCCGCTCTTCTGCATGCCATCGATCTTGCCGTTGATCATCGACAGATCCGTGCCCTTGACGTGTTCGCGGCCATTGATGATCGCCTGCGGCGTATAGACGCCGCTGCGGCCCATCGTCTTCGCATAGCCGTATTGCCGTTCGGTATTTTCCTTCGAGCTCAACGTGTCCGTCCAGCCGAGATAGTTCCAGTAGTCCACATGGTAGGAGAGGACGACCATGTCCCCCTGGCTGACGAGCTGGGCGAGCGCCGTATCGGCCGGCGGGCAGGATGCGCATCCCTGTGAGGTGAACAGTTCCACTACCCCTTTCGGCGCCCGGGCCTCCCCGGCCAGCGCGGCACCACCGCACAGCAGGCCCGCGAGAAAGATGACGGCGCGCAAACGGAGCAGCATGGATGACGAACCTCTTGTGGCGGCAATCGAAGGGAATGACTGCTTTGTGCGATGAAGATCAAATGAGCGGGCTGGCGGAAAGTAACCATCCACAATTTCAAGAGAAAGTCACGAAGGGGTGAGGATGGCAAATGTGATCATCGCTCGATTTTCTTCCCGATCATAGCACGGCGGCGACGCGTTTCATGCGCTCACGGCGAGATCAGCTTCAGGATGCCCTGGAGGAGATAGACCCCACCCACCCCGGTTACCACCCAGCGGGTCCAGGCGCGGAAATTCGCATCCGTCATCTTCTGCAGGATGCCGTTGCCGGCGCGCGCGCCGAGGATCGCGATCGGGGCGGCGATCGCGACGGCGATCATGTCGACCGTCGGGAGCCTGGAGGCGGCATCCCAGTAGAAGGCGATCTTGGCGAGATGCGACAGCGTCTGGATCGACGCCTTGGTGGCGATCACCTTGCGCCGGTCCATCTGGGTGCGGATGAAGAAGATGTCGACGGTCGGTCCGGCGACGCCGACGCTGATCGTCATGCCGCCCGAAAGCAGACCGGCCAGGAAGGCATGCGAGGGTCGCGACGCGTCGAGCTGCAGCCTGTTGACCGGCAGCCAGACGAGGATAGGCATCAGTCCGACGCCGATCAGCACGACGATCAGGCTCGGCGTGTAGCTGGTCAGGAACAGGATGACGGCGGATAGGGCCACCCCGGAGCAGAGGATCGACAGGATCTTCCAGTCGATATAGGCGCGGGAGAAAAAGGCGCGCGATCCGTTGGACACCATCTGGATCACGCCCTGGATCGCGATCGCGGTGCCGACCGGATAGAGGAAGAGCAGGACCCACAGCAGGATCAGTCCGCCGGCCATGCCGAAGATCCCGGACAGCAGCGACGTCAGGAAGACGGTGACGGCCATTCCGATGAAGATGATGAGGGACACGATGGGATGCCTGTGAGGGGGTTGGAACTGCCCCTCATCCGCCTGCCGGCATCTTCTCCCCGCTCGCGGGAAGAAGGGATATGCCGCGCCGTTTCGCCATGTGCGCAACGGCGGCGTTTGCCTCGTCGCCTCTTCCCGTCAAAACGGGGAGAGGGCTAGGGTGAGGGGCAGTTTCTGTCTGATGCCATCCGCCGGAAGATGCCGGCGGATGGAGCGTGTCGCAGCTTAAGCAGCCAGATCGCGAAGAACGGTCTGCAGAATGCCGCCGTTGTTCATGTAGATGACCTCGTCGAGCGTATCGATGCGGCAGAGGATGTTGATCTCCTTCACCGTGCCGTCGCCATAGGTGATCTTGGCGGTCTTCCACTCGCGCGGCTTGATGTCGCCTTCGAGGCCCTCGATGGTGACGGTCTCGTCGCCCTTGAGGTCGAGCGAGGCCCAGGTCGTGCCTTCTTCGAACACGAACGGGACGACGCCCATGCCGACCAGGTTCGAGCGATGGATGCGCTCGAAGGACTGGGCGATGACAGCCTTGACGCCGAGAAGGTTGGTGCCCTTCGCAGCCCAGTCGCGCGACGAACCGTTGCCGTATTCGACGCCGGCGAAGATGACGAGCGGGGTGCCCTCTTCCTTGTACTTCATCGCCGCGTCGTAAATCGACATCTCTTCCTTCGACGGATAGTGGATGGTGTAGCCACCTTCCTTGCCGTTCGGGCCGAGCATGTGATTGCGGATGCGGATATTGGCGAACGTGCCGCGCATCATGACTTCATGATTGCCGCGACGCGTGCCGTACTGGTTGAAGTCGGCGACTGCGACGCCGTTTTCCGTCAGGTAGGCACCGGCCGGAGAAGCGGCCTTGATCGAACCGGCCGGAGAGATATGGTCGGTGGTGATCTTGTCGCCGAAGAGACCGAGGACGCGGGCGCCCTTGATGTTCTTCAGGCCTGCGCCCTTCTTGCCCATGCCGACGAAGTAAGGCGGGTTCTGCACATAGGTCGACTTGTCGTCCCAGGCATAGGTATCGCCGGGAGGAACCTGCACAGCCTGCCAGTTCTCGTCGCCCTTGAAGACGTCCGCATACTTGGTCTCGTAGAGCTCGCGGGTGACGTA
>JBQGDG010000168.1:0-8745 GCA_052038935.1 Neorhizobium sp.
TTGACCTTCGCCGCCAAGTCGTTAATTTAAACGGAGGCGCCTCCGCTTATGAGGGCCAGCTACTTTTTAGAACGGAAAAGGGGCGGATGTCATGCCGAAACATGTCGGCACCCCATTCCAGATAGAGTTTAATCTCCATCCAGCCAGTCCGCCCCGACCAGATCTCTCGTGACGATAGCAGGAGCTCATCATGACACGAACCATGCATCTCAGCCTCGATATCAACGGAAAGATCCATGACCTCGACCTTGAACCGCGGGTCACGCTTCTTGATGCCCTGCGCGAGCATCTCCAACTGACGGGCACCAAGAAGGGTTGCGATCAGGGGCAGTGTGGCGCCTGTACCTGCCATGTCGACGGCCAGCGCGTGCTTTCCTGCCTGACGCTCGCGGCTCAGGTCGAAGGCCGCAAGGTGACGACGATCGAAGGACTGGCGGCGGAAAACGGCGACCTGCACCGGGTACAGGCGGCGTTTCTCGAGCATGACGCCTTCCAGTGCGGTTACTGCACGCCCGGCCAGATCATGTCCGCCGTCGCCTGCATTCGCGAAGGCCATGCCGGTACGGATGCGGAGATCCGTGAATACATGTCCGGCAATCTCTGTCGTTGCGGGGCCTATAACAGCATCGTCGCGGCGGTGCGCGAAGCGGCGGAGGCGGCGTGATGCGAGATTTCTCCTATATCCGCGCCACATCCGCCGAGGATGCCCGCCATGCCGCGCTCCAGGCAGGCGCCATGCTGCTTGCCGGTGGCACGACGCTTCTCGATCTCGCCAAATGCGGCGTGAGCGAACCGGAACACCTGGTCGACATCAGCCACCTGCAGGGGCTCGGCGGGATTGCCGTCGACGAGAGACAGGCCGTCATCGGTGCCCTTGCCAGGATGAGCGCGGTCGCCGATCATCCGTCGATCGTCGCAGCGTTTCCTGCGGTGTCGCAATCGCTGTCGCTGGCGGCATCCGCCCAGCTTCGCAACATGGCGACGATCGGCGGCAATCTGCTGCAGCGGACGCGCTGTCCCTATTTCCGGGATCCGGCGACCTTTCCCGCCTGCAACAAGCGCGCGCCCGGTTCCGGCTGTTCCGCCCTCGGCGGGGTAACCCGCAACCATGCCGTCCTCGGCACGAGCGAACATTGCATCGCCTCCTATCCGGGCGATCTTGCCGTCGCACTCGTCGCCTTCGATGCGATGGTCGAACTCGCGTCCGATGGCGGTTCCCGCCATGTGACGCTGGAAACCTTCTTCCTCGAGCCAGGCGAGACGCCGGATAGGGAGACGGTGCTCGCGGCCGGCGAAATGATCACGGGTATTGTCATTCCCGTTTCGGCTGCCGCCGGAAAGTCGACCTATCTCAAGGTCCGCGACCGGCAGTCCTACGAATTTGCTGCCGCCAGTGCGGCCGTCGGTCTGGAACTCGAGGCGGACGGCCGGACGGTCAGGGACGTACGCGTCGCGCTCGGCGGGGTCGCCACGAAACCCTGGCGGGCCCGCGCCGTCGAACGGTCGCTGATCGGCAAGCCGCTGACGGAGGACGTGATTGCCGCTGCCAGCCGTCACGCGGTCGAAGGCGCCGTCTCCCATGGCGGCAACCACTACAAGATCGAACTGGCGCCGCGCGTCGTCGCCCGCGCCCTCAAACAGGTTGGAGGTCTGGCATGACCATCATGGAACCCCGCAAGCATGGCGATGCCGGCGACGGTGTGGTCGGCGGACGCCTGTCGCGTTTCGAAGGCAAGATGAAGATCACCGGCGCCGCAACCTATGCGCTCGAATATCCCGCCGAAGGACTGGCGCATGCGGTGCTCGTCCAGAGCACGATCGCGGCCGGCCGTGTCCGCACGGTCGATACGGCGCAGGCGCTCGCCGCCCCCGGCGTGCTGCTGATTCTGACGCCGGATGACGATCTCGGCCTGATGACCGCATCCGACTGGTACGGGAAACGCCCGGAAAACCAGCCCTATCATCCGCTGCCGCGTGAAGTCAGCTATAACGGCCAGACGATCGTCGCGGTGGTCGCCGAAAGCCGCGAGCAGGCGAACGAAGCGGCCAAGCTCATCCGGATCACCTATGACGAGACGCCCTTCGTCGCCGACATGGACGATCCCGCGGCCGGCGAGGGCAAGCTTCTCGATGCCATGTCGGTCGCCTGGGGCGATGCCGAAGCGGCGTTCGCGGCATCTCCCGTGACAATCGAGGCGGAATACCGGACCCCGCGCGAATATCACGTCGCCATGGAACCGCACGGGCTGACGGCAAAGTGGGATGGCGACCAGCTGACGCTTTGGGAGCCCAGCCAGTGGACCCACGGCATGCAGCGCAGCTATGCCGAATGGTTCGGCGTACCGCTCGAAAACGTGCGTCTGATCTCGCCGTTCATCGGTGGCGGCTTCGGCTCGAAGGGCGGAGCGCTCGCCTTCGGGGCGGTCGCAGCAGCCGCGGCCAGAAAGCTCGGCCGTCCGGTGCGCCTCGCCGTTACCCGGCCGCAGAACTTCACCAGCTATGGCGGGCGGGCGGCAACGCGCCAGACGATCAGGCTCGGTGCGTCGGAGGACGGCGTCCTGCAGGCGATCATCCATCGCGGCGCGAGCGAGACGGCCACCTATGCCGATTGGCCGGAACAGACCGGTGCCGCCACGCCGATCCTTTACAAGGTCGAGAATTTTTCCTCCCAGTCCCGCCTCGTGCCGGTCAACTCGGTAATGCCGGGTGCCTTGCGTGGGCCGGGCAAGAATCCGAGCGCCTTCGGCATCGAAAGCGCGATGGAGGAACTTGCCTACCAGCTCGGTATGGATCCTCTAGAACTGCGCCTCAGGAACTATGCCGATCACGACTATCAGTCGGGCAAGCCCTGGTCGACACGCCGGTTGCGCGAAGCGCTGACGGAGGGCGCGGAAGCTTTCGGCTGGTCGAAGCGCAGCCACGCGCCGCGCTCGATGCGCGACGGCAATACCCTGATCGGCTGGGGCATCGGCTGCGGCACCTTCCCGGTGCTGAAGGCGCCGAGTGCGGCCATGATCCGCATTCTCGCAAACGGCCGCGTCGAGGTGGTCAGCGGCGCCATCGACATGGGGCAGGGAACCTATACGATCCTCGCCCAGACGGCGGCGGAAGCGCTCGGCGTGCCGATCGAACAGGTCGACGTGCTGCTCGGGGACTCGCGCCTGCCGGGTTCGGCGATCGCCGGCGGCTCGATGCTGGCCGGATCGATCACCGGCGCCGTGCACAAGACGGCGCAGGCGGCGCGAGAGGAACTGATCGGGCTGGCGCTCAGCGATCCGAATTCGCCGTTCCGCGATACCGGCGCCAACACGCTGACGGTGAGCGAAGGCAGGATCATGATGTCGAGCGGGGACGGTCCGTCGGCGACACTGCCCGAGCTGCTGTCGGCGCTCGGCCGCGAGGAGATCGAGATCCAGCGCAACACGCTGCCGGCCGATGCACAGAGCGCCAGCGACCAGAGCGGAGCGTGGACCAGCATGTCACGGGTCCAGGGACCGACCATGGGCGACTATTCCATGCACAGCTGGTGCGCCCATTTCGTCGAAGTCAGGGTGGACGAGGATTTCGGCACCGTCCGGGTTTCCCGCATGGTTTCCGCCTTCGACTGCGGCCGGCTCTACAATCCGAAGATGGTGGAAAGCCAGTGGCGCGGCGGCATCATCATGGGCATCGGCCAGGCGCTGCTCGAAGAGGGGCTCATCGATGCCCGCAACGGCCGGACGATCAACAACAACGTCGGCGATTATCTCGTGCCGACCAATTCCGACATTCCGGATATCCAGGTGATCTCCGTCGGCCTGCCGGACTACGAGGCTTCGGCGCTCGGCGGCAAGGGGGTCGGCGAGGTCGGTATCGTCGGCGTCGCGCCGGCGATTGCCAATGCCGTCTATCATGCCACCGGCAAACGCGTCCGCGACTTGCCGATCACGCTGGAAAAACTGATCTGACCCGAAGTTCAAGGCGCCGTCGGCCCGTTTCAGAGCCGGCGGTGCCCGTCCGTTTGCAAAAGGATCACATCCAGCCCAGCGGACCCCATACCTTCACGCTGCCGGACGAACGCTTGGGATCGCCCACGACGGGATAGGTGTAACCGGTATTGGGCTTGGCATTCGGCATTCGAGAAGGGAATGTCGTCCTGGCAAAGGTCATCACGCGGGCGTCCGCCTTGGGATTGCCCGTCGATCGGCTCATGGAGACCGAGGCCATCTTGCCTTCGGCATCGGTTTTCACCAGCACGGCACCAATCCGTGGCTCCTTCGGGACGCAGCCGACGACGAACAGGCACAGCAGACAGATTGCGGTGACACGCATGGAATGCTTTCTAAAAGCGGAGTTTCGTTCGGATCTGCCGATACAGCCTTTCACGGCTTCGGGCAATCGACCGCGAGCGGTGCGGCCGGACGCAGGCCGGATTTCCCCTTCGGTCAACCGCCGCCAGGATAGGGCGTATCCTTCAGCAGCGCCGCCAGATGGGCTGTATTGCGCGCCAGCATCTCGATCGTGGTCGTGACTACGTCCGGCACGTCTTCGAGATCGACGAAATTGGTGCTGCCCATAGCCTCGCCGACCCAGTAGGACACCGCATTGGCGGGGATGGTAAAGCCGACATCGTTGAGTGCCTGATAGAGTTCCGCCGACACATGGTGGGCACCGTCCTCGTTGCCGACCACGGCGACGGCGGCGACCTTGCCGTAGGAGACCATCCTGCCCTGGTCGTCGGTTTCCTCGAGAAAGGCATCCATCCGTTCCAGCGCGCGTTTTGCGACGCTCGAAGGCTGGCCCATCCAGATCGGGGTGCCGAGGACGAGGATGTCGGCTTCGAGGATCTTCCGCCGGATCGGCGGCCAGGCGTCTCCCGAACCCTCGTCCGAGGTGACGCCGGGCCTGATATCGTGGTCGGCAAGGCGGATGACTTCCGTCGTCACGTCGAACCTGGCCATCGCGTCGGCAACGAGCAGCAACATTCTGTCGGTCGACGAGGGTTCGCCCTGCGACGACTTCAGGGTGGCATTGAGGGCGACGGCTTTGAGGGGCATGGACATCTCCGGAGCGTGGGGTCGTCACCGTCGAACCGTCTCTCCGCCCGATAGTTCCCGCTCGCCGGGGCGGCCTCAATCCTCGGAATACCGTTCCTCGTTCCAGGGATCGCCGCGCATGTGATAGCCGTTCTCCTCCCAGAAACCCGCAAAGTCATCCGCCAGAAAATCGATCCGCTTCAGCCATTTTGCACTTTTCCAGAAATAGAGATGCGGCACGACGAGGCGCACCGGGCCGCCATGTTCCTCGCTCAGCGGCGCGTCTTCCCAACCGGTGACGATGATGGCGTCGGGCGCCGCGAAATCGGTGAGCAGGAGATTGGTCGTGTAACCGTCGTAGGCGGTCAGCATCACCGAATAGGCTTCCTTCTTCGGCTCGACCGCATCGAGAAAATCCCGGGTCAGCACGCCTCTCCAGTTGTTGTCGTAACGTGACCAGGTCGTCACGCAATGGATGTCGGACAATGTGCTGGTCTGGGGCAGGGCGTTGAAGGCCGCCCAGTCGAAGGTCGCGGGATTGTCGACGAGCCCCCGCACGTCGAGCCTCCACTGCGAGGTCGTCACACTCGGCTGCTGGCCGAGATCGAGTACCGGCCAGTTCTTCACCAGATGCTGTCCAGGCGGCAGGCGGTCCGTTTCGGGGCGTGCGTGCCGCCCGGTGAGGAACTTGCCTTCTTCGGCCCATCTGCGTTTGGTTACGGTGAGTTTCGAGTCCGGCTTCTGCGATGGAGCGTCGTCGGCCATCGGCGGTTCTCCCAGGGCGGTTGGTCTTGCCTCGCCCGATAATCTGATGAACATGGGCGGCAAATCAATCGTCCCGCTTTCACATTTCCTTCGGAAGTCCATGGCCGCCTTCAACCCGCTCGTCGCAAAGCTTTCTCCGCCACCCGTTCCCTCGGTTGCCGCATGGGGTCGCGCCTATGATGGAAGCCGAGGGGCGCCGATCGACCTTTCCCAGGCGGTGCCCGGCTATCCTGCCCATCCCGAAATGCTCAAGCTGCTCGGCGAGGCCGCATCGTCGAAGGCCTATACCGGCTATGGACCGATCGAGGGTGAGACTTCCCTGCGCGAGGCCTATGCGGCCCACGTTTCGGGGATCTATGGCGCCGAACTCTCCACGGGCAACATCCATGTCACGTCCGGCTGCAACCAGGCCTTCGCCTGTGCCGCCATGACCGTCGCCGGCCCGGGCGATGCGGTGCTGATGACCGAGCCCTTCTATTTCAACCACGAAACGACGCTAGCGATGGTGGGCATCAGGACCGCCTTCGTGCCGTGCTGCCCCGAAAACAACTTCCTGCCGGACCTAGCCGCGCTCGACGCCGCGATTACCGCGGAGGTGAAGGCATTCGCCATCGTCTCGCCGAACAACCCGACCGGCGCGATCTACCCGCCGGCGCTTCTCGAGGCCATTTTCCGCCTATGCCGGCGGAAGGGCATCTGGCTGATCCTCGACGAGACCTATCGCGACTTCCTGCCAGAACCAGGCACGCCGCCGCACGGCCTGTTCGCTGTCGACAACTGGCAGGACACGCTCATCAGCCTCTATAGCTTCTCGAAATCCTTCTGCATTCCCGGCCATCGGCTGGGTGCGATCACCGCCGGCACAGCCGTGATCGCGCAGGTCTCCAAGATCATGGACAATCTGCAGATCTGCGCTCCCCGGGCCGCCCAGGCCGCAGTCGCCGCTGCGCTGCCGCTGCTGGCCGGCTGGAGGGAGAGCAACCGGCTGGAAATCGGCCGCCGCGCGCAAGCGCTGAAGACTGTCATGCAGGAGCTGCCGGAATGGGGGCTCGACGCGATCGGCGCGTATTTCGCCTTCGTGCGTCATCCCTTCGCGGATGCCGGATCGGCAAAAGTGGCCGAAGGGCTGGCCACGCGGGCGGGCGTCACCTGCATTCCCGGCGTCTATTTCGGCGAGAGGCAGCATGCCTATCTGCGTTTCGCCTTCGCCAATGCGGATATCGCGACGATCGGGCGGCTTGCGGAACGTTTGAAGAACTTTTCACTGTCGTAGGCGCCGCTGCGGCTCTATAAGAGGCCATGGCCCAACGTTCAGGCAGCGCCGATCTTCCGCTTCATGGCGGCCGGGTTCCCCGGTGGCTCGGCGAACGCATGACCCGGCTCGGCGCCGTCATCACCGAGGCGATCGTCATCCACTATGGCCGCGACGAACTGCTCGCCCGTCTGGCGCACCCCTTCTGGTTCCAGTCCTTCGGCTGCGTCATGGGCATGGACTGGCATTCGTCCGGCATCACGACCAGCGTCATCGGCGCGCTGAAACGCGGGCTGACGCCGATGGCCGGCGAACTCGGCATCCATGTCTGCGGCGGGAGGGGCAGGAACTCGCGTCAGACGCCGGACGAGCTGATCGCCGTCGGCAATCGCGTCGGCATCGACGGCGGCGCGCTCGCCCGGACCAGCAGGCTCGTCGCCAAGGTGGACAGTGCCGCGGTGCAGGACGGTTTCGATCTCTACCTGCACGGTTTCATCGTCACCGACGACGGCAAATGGGTGGTCGTGCAGCAGGGCATGAACGACGAGCGGCGGCAGGCGCGGCGTTATCACTGGCATTCGCAGAGATTGGAGAGCTTCCTCGATTCACCGCATGCGGCGATCGAGGGCCGCGGGCAGGGCGAGATCGTCAATCTCGCCGATCGTCGCGCCGGGGCGTCCCGCTCGCGCCAGCTCGATCTGCTCGCCTCGCTCGGGCCGGACCGAATCGTCCGGGAGGTCGTGGCCATCGATCCGACGCGTCGGAAGAAGGAGGTCGCGCAGCCGATGCTGCCGCATCTGATCATGCCCGCACATCACGACGTGCGCGAAGAGGACGTCAACATGAGGCGGCTGCACGGGACGCTCGCCGCCGCGGCCGATCGGGGTCCGGCGGACTTCGAGGACCTGCTGATGACGCCTGGCGTCGGCGCCCGGACCGTGAGCGCGCTCGCCCTTGTCGCCGAAGTCGTGCATGGCGCGCCCTGCCGTTTTTCCGATCCCGCCCGTTTTTCGCTCGCCCATGGCGGAAAGGACCGGCATCCTTTTCCGGTGCCGATCAAGGTCTATGACGAGACCATCCGGGTGATGAAGTCGGCCGTCGGCAGGGCACGGCTCGGCCGGGACGAGGAGTTGCAGGCCCTGCGCCGCCTCGACGACCAGGCCCGCCAGCTCGAACGTTACGTTACCGGTCCCGACCTGAAGGAGATCGTCGCAGGGGAATTTTCACGCTCCCACGAATGGCATGGGAGGAGCGTGTTCGGATGGGAGCCGGAGGAGGGTGGGGACGGTATCGGCGAACGGCTGTAGGCTTCTTCGCGCCAGGAGGAGACGTACGGACGCCGCTCGTTCTTCGGTGCCAGTGAAAGTCATCGGCCCAGTCCCGCTCCCTCCCGCGCCATCCTATTTGCAGTGTCGATAAACGCCCGGAGTTTTGGCTGGCTCTGCATGGATGCCGGAAAATAGAGGAAAATGCTGTCGTCGGTCGCGATTTGACCTTCGAACATGATTTCCAGTTCTCCCCGCTCGACCTCTTCCGCGACTTCATGGTCGAAAGCAAAAACGAGACCGAGGCCGCGTTTTGCAAGGCGCACAGCCGCCGAATGATTATCGACCACGATCTTCGGTGGCATCCGTACGCGAACGGTTTTGCCGTTCTGGTAGAATTCCCATGTGTAGATCGTTTTGGAACCTGGAAAGCGAAACAGAATCGCGT